>CAZHWP010000009.1:0-14074 GCA_964535945.1 uncultured Porphyromonas sp. | reverse complement strand
AGTTTCGTTACTATTACTTTTAGAAATAGGTTCAAAATAATACAAGCCTTAGCAAACGTAGGAAAGTAGAAACTTAGCTAGAGAAGCTTGCTTCACCTAGTGCTCATCCATTCGGGTGGGCTAGCTAGTGTTGCGAGCATAAAGCGCATAACAATAGCAAATACTAAGTATTAAATATGGCAAACAACGGGAATAACAAACAGAAGTCTGGCAAGCCCAAACGCTTCAACCCCATTTGGATATATGGCCCATTGCTGCTCATACTGAGCACGATGCTACTATTCGATCAAGGATTTTCGGCTCAGAAAGAATTGAGCTGGAACGAGTTTCAGGCAATTGCCAAGAAACAAGCCTTCGAACAGATAATCGTAAACCGTAGAGAAAACAAACTCAAGGCCGAGGTGAAAGCCAAGATGGTGGACTCGGTATTTAGCAAGGCAGACATCCCAGATATCAACCGCTCTTCGAAGCCCAAGACCTATTACATACAAACGCAAATACCATCGGTAGATAAGTTTGCCGACTTCTACGATGCCAACGAAATCACTGCCAAAGTACAATACGAAGACAGCAAGTTTAGCCTACTGACGATACTCTTTCAGTGGGGACCCTTTATTTTGCTTATCGTTTTTTGGATTTGGATGCTTCGCCGGATGAGTGGCGGAGGTGCTGGAGGTGGCGGAGGTGCTGGAGGTGGCATCTTCAACGTGGGCAAGTCGAAAGCGAAACTCTACGACAAGACCAATATACATGTTAGCTTTCAAGACGTTGCTGGACTGCACGAAGCCAAGCAAGAGGTAGAAGAGATCGTGCACTTCCTCAAAAATCCTGGCAAATACACCGAGCTAGGTGGTAAGATCCCCAAAGGCGCCCTACTTGTAGGCCCTCCAGGAACGGGTAAAACACTCTTGGCTAAAGCTGTAGCAGGCGAGGCTCATGTGCCTTTCTTCTCACTTTCGGGATCCGACTTCGTAGAAATGTTTGTGGGTGTAGGAGCCTCACGTGTTCGCGACCTATTCCGCCAAGCTAAAGAGAAAGCGCCAAGCATCATCTTCATCGACGAAATCGATGCCGTGGGCAGAGCTCGTGGCAAGAACAATAATTTCTCGGGCAATGACGAACGAGAAAATACACTCAACCAACTCCTTACAGAGATGGACGGATTTGGCTCGAATAGTGGTGTGATCATTCTGGCTGCTACCAACCGTGCAGACGTACTAGATAGTGCACTGCTACGTGCCGGACGCTTCGACCGACAGATCTACGTCGATCTGCCCGACCTAAACGACCGTAAGGAGATCTTCCTCGTACACCTCAAACCACTGAAGATAGACAACTCGGTAGACGTTGACCTGCTATCGCGACAGACACCCGGATTCTCTGGTGCCGATATTGCCAACGTATGTAACGAGGCTGCACTCATAGCTGCTCGCAATGGCAAGAGCTTTGTAGATCGCGAAGACTTTATGAATGCCATAGACCGTATAGTGGGTGGGCTGGAAAAGAAAAACAAAATCACTACCGAAGAGGAGCGCCGTAGCATCGCCATTCACGAAGCGGGGCACGCTACCATCAGCTGGATGCTGCAGTATGCCAACCCCTTGGTGAAAGTTACCATCGTGCCTCGTGGCAAGGCTCTCGGTGCTGCTTGGTATCTGCCCGAAGAGCGACAGATCACCACTACCGAAGCTCTGCTCGACCAGATGTGCTCGCTACTGGGCGGACGTGCTGCCGAAGAACTCTTCCTTGGACGCATCTCCACAGGTGCAGCCAACGACCTAGAGCGTGTTACGAAGCTTGCCTACGCTATGGTTACCTATTATGGTATGAGCGATCGCCTACCAAACCTCAATTACTACGAGATGCAGAGCGATGGATGGAACCTTACAAAGCCCTACAGCGACAGCACAGCAGAGGTGATCGATGCCGAAGTGAGCCGCATCGTAGCCTCGCAATACGAACGTGCCAAGGAATTGCTACAGCAACACAAAGAGGGACACGAGCAGATTGCTAATAAGCTACTGACCGAAGAGGTTATCCTAGCCGAAGATGTAGAGCAGATACTTGGGCCACGCCAATGGGCTTCGCGTACCGACGAGCTACTTGCTTTGGCCGAACGCGACAAAGAAGCTACTCTAGCTACTCAGCCTACGTTACAAAGCGCTGAAGCAGAGACTGCAGAAACAAAAGAGGGCGATGAATCCAAAACCGAGCAGGAATAAGTAGCGAAAAACACCAAAGAGACTGAGTTCATGATGCTTTCTATGAAAGTATCATGAACTTTTTGTTACATATTTGCTGTCAATACGCTATAGATTTGTAGCTTTGTAAGATGAAAGAAGTACTTACACGTAGCATTTCGGGGCTGGTATATATGGCTCTGATCGTATTGCCGGTATATTTTGCGATACCCTGGCTCTACCTTTTGGTCTTTTCTACCCTCATCGTTTTGGGTATGCGTGAGTATGCCATTCTGGTGGGGCTCAATCGTACCCGCCCCATACGCACCATCGTAGATGGGCTCTTTGCTGCCTACTTTTTTGTAGCTGCCTACCTCTATCTATCGGGCAGCTTCGAGGCAGACATCTTTTTACCCACCATTTTCTTCGTTCTATACACGCTAGTCCGCAGCCTGTACTCAGATAGGCTCAAGGCAGGATCGGATAGTGGACGCACCTTTATGGGGCAGCTTTACGTTGCCGGATCGCTTTCGTTTGGCCATTTGCTGCTACTGACCCTCGATAGTGCTACTGTAGACTTTGCCTTTCCGCTAGTCTCTGTCAATCCGCTCTACTTCATATCCATATTCCTACTCATTTGGGCCAATGATACAGGCGCCTTTGTGGCAGGATCGCTCTTTGGCAAGCACACACTTTTCAAGGTAATCTCGCCCAAGAAGACTTGGGAAGGATTTGCAGGCGGGCTACTTGCTTCGATCGTAGCAGCCCTAATGATTGGTCATTTTACTAGCAATCCCCTACCTCTATATATCTGGGTACTACTCGCTATAGTGGTAACCGCCACTGCTACCTGGGGAGATCTCTATGAGTCGAACCTCAAGCGCAATGCAGGCGTCAAAGACTCGGGTAAAATAATGCCAGGACACGGAGGTGTGTTAGACCGACTCGACTCGGCTTTCTTTGCTTTCCCAGCAGCTTACGTACTTTTACGCGTTGCAATGAGCTATTACAACCCCATTTACTTCTAAAAAATTAGAAATAGTCAAAGATTCTAAGTTCATGAAGTAGCTAATTCGTAAAAAACAATTAGTTTTGCTTCATTCTAGAACAACAAATTACCCTTTAAACAGAAAACAAAAATGAAAAAGACTCCATTAATGCTCCTAGCGAGCGCTGCCTTGATTGCATTTACTGCTTGCACTGGTGCAAAAAACAACGAAGCTGAAACTACTGCAGACAGTGTAGCAACAGAAGTAGCTGAAGTAGTTGCTCCTACTCACATCGGTACTTACGAAGGAACACTTCCTTGCGCCGACTGCGATGGCATCAAGACTACTCTTACTATCAAAGACGGAGAGACTTACGACCTACGTAGCGAGTACCTCAACAAGAAAGATGGTCTATTCGAAGAGAGTGGCGTTTACAACCTCGTAAATGATGGCAAGATTATCGAGCTCGTAACACCTTCGGCTGGCACCAAAACTTACTATAAGATACTCGAAAATGCTGTAGTACTTTCAGACAGCCTCGGCACAGTCAACGAAGGCGAGTTGGCCGAAATGTACATACTCAAGAAACAATAAGCTCGACTTAGGAGTAATCCTTGTTTAGATTTCTTATCTTTGTGCTTGATGCCTCAGTAGCATCTACTTTGCTATGCAGTAAAAGTAGCATAGAATAGCACAATTAATCAAAAAATCATAAACATTTCTATCAAAGATGAAGAAGGACAACGTAATTTTCGATCTCATTGAGCAAGAACATCAGCGCCAATTGAAAGGCATCGAGCTGATTGCCTCTGAAAACTTCGTAAGCGACCAAGTAATGGAAGCTATGGGTAGCTACATGACTAATAAGTATGCCGAAGGCTATCCAGGACGTCGTTATTATGGTGGTTGCGAAGTGGTAGACAAGAGCGAACAGCTGGCAATAGACCGTCTGAAAGAACTCTACGGAGCAGAATGGGCTAATGTACAGCCTCACTCAGGAGCACAAGCCAATATGGCTGTACTGCTCGCTTGCTTGAATGCTGGCGACACCTTTATGGGTCTAAACCTCGAGCATGGTGGCCACCTCTCTCACGGTTCGGCTGTCAATAGCTCGGGTATACTCTATCGCCCTGTAGGATACAACCTCAATCAAGAGACCGAATTGGTTGACTATGACCACATGGAAAAGGTGGCCCTCGCAGAAAAACCTAAGCTAATCATTGGTGGTGGCTCGGCATATTCACGCGAGTGGGACTACAAGCGCATGCGCGAAATAGCCGATAAGGTAGGTGCTATCTTACTGATCGATATGGCTCACCCTGCTGGGCTTATTGCTGCTGGCTTGCTAGATAATCCAGTGAAGTACGCACACATCGTTACTTCTACTACCCACAAAACCCTTCGCGGACCTCGTGGTGGTATCATCTTGATGGGAAAAGACTTTCCAAATCCATTTGGAAAGAAAACACCTAAGGGAGAGATCCGCATGATGAGCGCCTTGCTCGACTCGGCCGTATTCCCTGGAGTACAGGGTGGTCCACTCGAGCATGTGATTGCTGCTAAGGCTGTAGCCTTTGGCGAAGCACTAGACCCCTCGTTCAAGGTATATCAAGCACAGGTACAGAAGAATGCTGCCGCACTGGCCAAGTCTTTTGTAGAACGTGGCTACAAGATTATCTCGGGCGGAACAGACAATCATAGTATGCTTATCGACCTTCGTCCAAAGTTCCCCGAACTAACCGGAAAGGTGGCAGAAAATGCCCTTGTACTTGCTGACATCACCGTCAACAAAAACATGGTTCCTTTCGATAGTCGCTCGGCATTCCAGACCTCTGGTATCCGTGTAGGAACACCAGCCATTACTACTCGTGGGCTCAAAGAAGACAAGATGGACTATGTAGTAGAACTCATAGACCGAGTGCTTTCGGCACCTACCGACGAGGCCGTATTGGCAGACGTACGTAAGGAAGTAAATGCTCTGATGAAGGACTTCCCTCTCTTTGCATGGTAATAGGCTTGGCCAATAGCCTATTCTACAGCCCAAACTGCAGTAGGATAGACTTTTGCTAAACCGAATATAAGCACGAAAGCACTTGAGCGAATGCTCGAGATTGCTTTCGTGCTTTTTTTATTTTTCGTACAATCATTAGATCCTATCTACACCTCCAATCCATCCAGCTATGAAACCGTTTTACCCCCTGCTACTACTCGTTTTCACACTCGGCCTTGTTGCTTGCAGCGAATCGACCAGCCAAGAGCTTCCTGCCTACGACCACGGCATCAACGTAATCCCTCTGCCCCTTGAGATAAGCGAGGGGGATGGGCAATTCGAATTTGGAAAAAACAGCAAGATCCTTATTGCCGATGCCAAGATAGAGCCTATAGCTCAGTTTTTTGCCGAGAAGCTACGCCGTAGCACAGGCTACAAAATGCCTATCGAAACGGCTAGCGAACCGACCTCTAAAGCCATATTCTTTACCATCGACACGACGGCAGGATTTAGCCCAGAGGGCTACGAACTGCATGCAACAAGCAAGCAGATAAAGCTAAGTGCTGGCACCAAACAAGGACTATTCTATGCCATGCAAACGCTGCTCCAGCTCTTACCTGCCGAGGTAGAGCAACAGAACAAATCTGAGCTACCCTGGCTTGTACCTGCCGTACATATCAAAGACCAACCACAGTTTGCATACCGTGGATTTATGCTCGATGTAGTGCGCCACTTCCTACCCGTAGCCGAGCTAAAGCGCCACATAGATATGATGGCGATGTTCAAAATCAATCGATTCCACTGGCACCTTACCGACGATCAGGGCTGGCGCATCGAAATAAAGAAACACCCCCTACTCACAGAGAAGGGTTCGAAGCGTATCGAGGGAGACGGCACAGAGTATGCCGCCTACTACACCCAAGAGGAGATAAAAGAGGTAGTAGCATACGCTGCCGAACGATACATCACCGTGATACCCGAAATCGAAATGCCAGGACATGCCATGGCTGCTCTCACGGCTTATCCACAGCTCGCTTGCTTCCCACGCGACTTCAAGCCTCGTATCATTTGGGGCATCGAAGACGATGTGTACTGTGCTGGCAACGACGAAGTCTTCGCACTGCTCGAAGATGTGATCGCCGAGCTGGTACCCCTATTCCCAAGCGAATACTACCATATCGGTGGCGACGAATGTCCCAAACTCAGATGGGAGAAATGCCCCAAGTGCCAAAAGCGTATGCGCGACAATCAGCTCAAAAACGAACACGAGCTACAGAGCTACTTCATCAAACGTATGGAAGGCGTACTAGCCAATCACGGCAAACGAATCATCGGATGGGAAGAAATACTCGAAGGAGGGCTCGCACCTACAGCTACTGTGATGAGCTGGAAGGGCACTGAGAGCGGAATTGCCTCGGCCAAGATGAAGCACCAAGTAGTGATGTCGCCTGCAAGCGAAGGACTGTACATCAATTTCTATCAAGGCGATCCAGCCCTTGAGCCAGTAGCAATAGGTGGCAATGCAAGACTCGAAAAAATCTATTCGTACAATCCTATTGCAAAAGAGCTAAGCGCAGACGAAGCCAAGTACATAATAGGGGTACAGTGCAACTTGTGGGCAGAATATCTATACAGCAGCAAACTGTACGAATACCATGCCTACCCAAGCCTGCTAGCTCTGGCAGAAGTGGCTTGGACGCCCTACGAGAAGAAAGACTTCAATGACTTTTGCAGACGACTCGAAAATGCTGCCATTAGACTCGAAGCTCACGAGATAGACTATCATATACCGCAGCCCGAACAGCCAGAAGGCTCGAGCAATTTCATTGCCTTTGTCGATACGGTAAGCGTAGCTTTCACGAGCAGTCGCCCCATCAAAATGCTCTATACGCTCGATGGTAGCGAGCCAAACGCTCAGAGTGCTATCTACTCAGAGCCATTGCAGTTCGACAAGAGCAGCACACTCAAAATACGTAGCCAAATGCTAGGTGGACGCATGAGCCCCGTTAGAAGCATCAGCATCGAAAAGCAAGAGCTAAGCCCAGCACTCGACCTACCCTCTAAGCTCAATCCAGGCCTCATGACGCGTACTACCTACGGCCTCTTCCAAGAGGTGCCAGACCTTAGCAAAGCGACTGCCTGGACGCTGGGCAAGATTGCCAGCTTCAAGGAGCTACGGGGCGAAAGCATCTTACACTCGCTCGACGAAGTACGCCCCAAGGCGGTAGAGGCAACGGGATACCTCTTGATCCCCGAAGATGGCGTTTATGACTTTGCAAGCAACAACAACGAATTTTGGATCGACAACGTAAAGCTGATCGACAATGCAGGCGAAGTAAAAAAGTATAGCCGCAAGAATAGCAGCAGAGCACTCAAAGCGGGCTATCACCGCATCAAAACCATCTGGATAGGCAATGTACAAGGAGGCTGGCCAAGCTACTGGAGCTCGGGAGCTGTATACATACGTCCGAGCCGAAGCGGAGCCGACTTTAAGCCCATGGCTGCCGAACAACTATTCCATTAATAAACCAACATTATTACAACAGACATTTATGAAAAAACTACTTCTGACACTAACATTCTTATTGACGATGACAGCACTATCTGCACAATCACTCGTGGGAGACTGGAAAGGAACAATAGAACCAGCTCCAGGTATGAAACTCGAACTAATTTTTCACTTCAGCAACGACAATGACAGACTCGAAGGAAGCCTCGATGTGCCAGCACAAGGGGCTGGCGGAATAGCCATAGACAATCTTAGCTTAGACCAAGACAATCAAAATGGTACTACTATCAAGCTAGGCATCGGCATGCTACAACTCCAGTACGAAGGCAAGCTCGAAGCAAATACCATCACGGGTAGCTTCAAGCAGGCTGGCTTAGAATTGCCCCTCGTACTCGAACGCTTCGAAAGCAAACTGCCAGGAAATACCAGCTTGCCCTCTACGACTGAGGAGCTTGCTGCCCTCGCCAAGCTAGATAAAGGCGAGTATAAGTACTCGGTCGAAGACTACTTCGCACGCCCCAAAGCCTCGTCGTTCAAGATATCTCCCGATGGCAAATACCTATCCTATATGGAAAAGGATGCCGACAATAAACGCCACGTATATGTCAAAAACATCAAAACTGGCGAGGTGAAACGTGCCATCGAAGAGAAAGACGAACTCATCAAAGGCTATTCATGGGTAAACAAAAACCGCCTCGTCTATGCCATGGACAAAGGGGGCAACGAAAACTACCATGTCTATGCAGTCAATATCGATGGTACTAACAATAGAGATCTCACCCCATTCGAAGACGTCAATGCAAGCATTATAAATGGTCTCAAAGAGCAAGAAGACTACGTCATTGTGAGCATGAACAAAAACAATAAGCAGGTATTCGAACCCTACAAACTAAACGTAGTAACGGGAGAGATGGTACAGCTATTCGAAAATACAGACCCAGAAAACCCCGTTCAAGGTTACGACTTCGACAAAAACGGCGAGCTACGTGCCTACTCCAAGCTAATAGATGGTGTGAAAGGAGAGCTATACTACAAAGACCTCGCAACGGGTAAGTTCAATCTCGTCAATAGCACGAAGTGGGACGATATGTTCTCCATCAGCATGTTCAATTACGCTTCGAAAAATCCAGACGAAGCATACGTGCTTACAAACCTCGATAGCGACAAAGCAAGAATTGTACTCTACGATCTGAAGCAAAACAAAATGATCCGAGAGGTGTACGCCAATCCCGACTATGATGTGAGTGGGTTTTCTAGCTCGCGCAAACGAAACTACGAAATCGACTACTTTGCATACGAGGGCGAAAAAGATGTTGTCATACCCGTGAGCTCGTTCTACAAAGATCTGAACGCTCGCCTGCAAAAGCAATTCCCGGGCAAAGACGCCGATGTAGTGGGCTACGACGATAATGAGGAAACCATGCTTATAGTAGTGAGCAGCGAGAAAAAAGTAGGTACCTACTATACCTACAATACCAAAAGCAAAGAGTTTACTCTCCTATACGACCTCATGCCACAGCTCAAGGAAGAAGATATGGCAGAGATGAGACCCATCAGCTTCAAATCGCGCGATGGACTCACCATTCACGGTTATATCACCCTACCCAAGGCTGCTCTCGAAGGCAAAAAGGTACCACTCATTGTCAATCCTCACGGCGGGCCACAGGGCATTCGCGATTCGTGGGGTTTCAACCCCGAGGCACAGCTCTTTGCTAGCCGTGGCTACGCTACGCTACAGGTAAACTTCCGCATATCGGGCGGCTATGGCAAGGAGTTTCTACGTGCTGGGTTCAAGCAAATTGGCCGTAAGGCGATGGACGATGTAGAAGACGGTGTGCGCTATGCCATTGCTCAGGGCTGGGTCGATGCCGATCGTATAGCCATCTACGGTGCCAGCCACGGTGGCTACGCTACGCTGATGGGTATGATCAAAACTCCCGAGCTCTATGCCTGTGGGGTTGATTATGTAGGGGTGTCGAATATCTTCACTTTCTTCGAGTCCTTCCCCGAATATTGGAAGCCATTCAAGGAAATCGTGAAAGAAATCTGGTACGACCTCGACAAGCCCGAGGAAGCTAAAATAGCCCGTGAGGTATCGCCCGTATTCCAAATCGACAAGCTCAAAAAACCACTCTTTGTGGTGCAGGGAGCCAACGACCCACGAGTAAATATCAACGAATCGGATCAGATCGTAACGGCACTTCGCCAGCGTGGCTTCGATGTGCCCTATATGGTTAAGTACAACGAAGGACACGGATTCAGTCGCGAAGAAAACTTGATGGAGCTCTATCGTGCCATGCTCGGCTTCTTTGCCAAGCACCTAAAATAAAGAAAGTCAACTGCTAGAGCAAGAGCAGTAAACTACAAATTCAATATACGGCATCTCATGATAGATTTCCTATCAGCGGGATGCCGTTTTTCGTAAGCCTGAAAGCGCCTTTTGCCATATCGGGCTTTTTTCGTTACTTTGATATTCCAAATACAAAACCCCAAATCCTAAAGATGGAAGTAGTACAGAATCTCATTAAAGAGATCGACCAAACCTTGCTCGATCGCAAACAGCTCCATGTGAAGTTATACAAAGAAAGCCCCCAAGAGGAAGAACGCCAGATGAAAACACTCGTCATAGTAGCTCACCCAAACCTAGCTCAGTCGGTTGTATCAAAAGCTTGGTGCGAAACTATACAAGGCCATGCTACCATACACGATCTTACGGCCAATTATCCCGATGGAAAAATCGACATCGCTCGCGAGCAAGCACTGCTCGAGGCACACGATCGTATTATCTTCCAGTATCCACTCTACTGGTATGCCGCTCCTGCAATCCTCAAACAGTGGATGGACGCAGTCTTTACAGAGGGTTGGGCTTTTGGCCCTGGAGGCGACAAGATGGAGCAAAAACAAATAGCTGCAGCGGTATCTTGCGGTGCCCCCGAAGAGGCTTTTGGCGAAGGCGCTCAGCAAGGACATAGCCTAGCATATTTCTTGGGAATTTACGATGGTATTGCAAGCTTCCTACGCTGCCAATACAAGGGCTTTCATGCCGTTTACGATACATATAACCCTCGCTTCAAAGAGGATATATTGCCCGCCAACTGCCAAGAGTACTTGCGCTTCGTATTGCAAGCCTAATCGACTCAGCCCATCGCTCGCAATCTAATAAACAACAAAAGCTATGAAGCCAAATATAGAAGCCATCAAAAAAGCATGCATTGCCATCATACCAGCACGCTATGCAAGCACGAGATTTCCTGCAAAGCCTTTGGCCGATATGCTGGGAAAACCAATGATACAGCGGGTGTACGAACGGGTGGCATCTGTGCTACCCAAAGTGCTGATTGCCACAGACGATAGCCGCATCTACGAGGCGGTAAGAGCCTTTGGCGGGGATGTGATGATGACGGATGTAGAGCTAAAGAGCGGTACGGAGCGTTGCTGGCAGGCCTACGAGCGCTTAGCTTCAACAGAAAGCTATGTAATCAACCTACAGGGCGACGAACCCTTTATCCGTGAAGAGCAGATCGAAATGCTGCTATCGGCATTTGATCCATCGGTCGATATAGCTACTCTCTGCCACCCCTTCCCTAGCCACACGAGCTTCGAGGAGCTTAGCAATCCCAATAGCCCCAAACTGGTGCGTGCAGCCGATGGGTCGGCGCTCTACTTTAGCCGTTCGGTAATTCCCTATCTGCGTGCTGTAGAGCCAGACGAGTGGGCTACAAACCATCGCTACCTCAAGCATATAGGCATCTACGCCTTCCGAGCAGAAGCCCTACGCCGCGCAGTGAGTATAGAGGCGAGTCCGCTAGCCCAGGCCGAGAGCCTCGAGCAACTGGCTTGGCTCGAAGCTGGCATGCGCATACGTGTGCTCGAAACCGAGCAAGCAAGCATAGGTATCGATACGCCAGAAGATCTACAAAAAGCCATCGCATTTATGCAAAGCGAAAAGCTTGGCTAAGCATTGTCACCGAAAAAAGAACTAAGATCATATTATAAGCCGTGATAGACCAATTTACCCGAGACCGCATTATCGATTCCGCTCAGATACTCGACGTAGTGAGCGAATACGTCTCGCTGCGCAAGCGGGGGGTCAATCACGTGGGGCTTTGCCCTTTCCATGCCGACCGTAATCCGTCGTTTTACGTTTCACCTTCCAAGAATATCTGTAAGTGCTTCGCCTGTGGCGAGGGAGGTACTCCACTGCACTTCTTGATGAAGATAGAGCAAATATCGTACAACGAAGCTCTGCGAAGTCTAGCCAAGAGATACGGTATAGCGATCCAAGAGCGCGAACTGACCGACGATGAGAAGCAATTGCACAGCAAGCGCGAGAGCCTTTACATCATCAATCAGTATGCCGAGGAATATTTCATTAAAAGCCTGCACGACTCGGCAGAAGGCCAGCGAATAGCGCTACCCTACTTCAAAGAACGTGGCATCAGACCCGAAACGATCGAAAAGTTCAGACTCGGCTACTCGCTCGAAGAGCGTAGCGAGTTTACAGACCAAGCCCTAAAGATGGGATACAATGCCGAGCTATTGGTCGAGTCGGGACTAAGCCTCAAGTACGACGATGGCAAAATGGCCGACCGATTTAGGGCAAGGGTTATCTTCCCCGTACATACGCTCAGTGGCAAAGTTGTAGCCTTTGGTGGACGTATCATGGGCAAGCGAGACAAGGCGGCCAAGTATGTCAATTCGCCCGAAAGCGTCATCTACTCCAAAAGCCGAGAGCTATACGGACTCTTCGAAGCAAAGAAAGAAATAGCGAAGCAAGATAAATGCTACCTCGTAGAGGGCTATACCGATGTGCTTTCTATGCATCAGGCTGGGGTCGAAAACGTGGTCTCTTCGTCGGGCACAGCTCTTACGGTGCAGCAAGTGCAACTCATCAGGCGCTTTAGTAGCAACATCACCTTGCTATACGATGGCGACTTAGCCGGTATCAAGGCCGCCCTGAGAGGGATCAACATCCTGCTCGAAGAAGGGATGCAGGTGAAGGTAGTACTACTACCCGATGGCGAGGACCCCGATAGCTTTGCCCGAGGACACAGTGCCACAGAGTTCGAAGCCTACATAAGCGAAAATGAAACCGACTTTATCCGTTTCAAAACCCAGCTACTACTCGACGATCTGGAGCGCGACCCCATGAAACGTGCGCAGCTTATCAACGATATCCTACAAAGCATTGCCCTCATACCAGACAACATTGCCCGAAGGGTCTATGTACAAGAATGTAGCCAAGCGCTCAATATGGACGAGCAGCTACTTGTCAACGAGGTGAAGAAGATACGTAGTAGGGGCCTGGCACATCAAGAGACGCGCAGGCTTAAAGAGGAACAGATAGCCCAAAGGCAAGCTGCCCTACAAGAAGTAAAAGCAGAAAATACATCGGCAGAGAAAGAGGCCGATACAGAGACGGCAAATCCACAGGTCGAGCCAACCCAAAGCAAAGCAGAGAGCGAAGAAAAAGGCAGAAAAAACGAATTTGATCCTCCAGCTTCATACGAGATCGAACTATTACGACTCATCATTAGCTACGGTGAGCGCGAACTATTGATCAACCCTGCAGACAAAAAAAACGACATCGACGAGTCTGAACTTATACGGATATCACTTAGCCGCTACATAGCCGACGACCTAAAACGAGACGAGATCGATCTGCTTAGTCCACTATTCGAATTCATCCTAAACGAGACACTCCAGCAACTCGAAGATCCAAACTTCAAAGCTGCGACATACTTTAGCAACCTACCTCATGCCGAGCTGAGCAAGCTGGCTACCGATCTGCTCACCGAACGCTACACGCTGAGCAAAATACACCGCAGCAAAAAGCAAGACGACACAGCAGAGCTCAATAGACTACCAGAGTCTGAACGAGAACAACGCAAAAAAGAACTAGAGCTACAAAAAGTCTTGAAGCATGATGCTGAACTACTGAAGCGAGTAAATCGTGAACTACTAGTGCTAAAAAACACCTTCGTAATGGATCAGCTAAAGATGCTACAAAAAGAATTGAGCGATCTACCGATAGATGCAGATCCAATTATTCTAGGCGAGCTGATGGAAGAAATCCAAGAGCTAAACCATATGAAAATGGAGATCGCCCACAAAATGGGCGAACGCATACTAATACCCTAAAGAGAACTTCTTTAAAGCTCTTGACTTCGGCAATGAGTCCCCAAATTCGACTCAAATCAGAATCGTACGAATAGATGTTTAGAAAGTTGATTTGAGATCCACCTTGAAGTAAAGCTAAAATCATCGATCTACACTGTATCCATCTTGTGAATGATGGCGTTCGCTTTTCCCCTGCTAAGCGGTTATCCCTATCTTGACTTCGACCATGCTTCACCCATTTGATTCGATTCAGAATCGTGTTAATAGAATCGATGTAAAGAGTGTT
>CAZHWP010000008.1:0-58869 GCA_964535945.1 uncultured Porphyromonas sp. | reverse complement strand
TTCGACCCCGATTTCTGGAAATGCGTTTAGGGTGACGCATTGTCGAAGTCAGGAGGGTTTCACGCTCCATCAATTCAAAGCCGAGTGTAGTATAATCTTTCGATTTGGCTTTGCTCGTTTCTGAATGAATGGAGGCCGTCTTGTCTAGCAATTGGCTTGTATTATCCTTCCTCGTTTGCAATCCGCAAGCAAGCAAGGAACTCCCTATGATTAATACTATGAAGGCTTTTTTCATGAACTCTCGTGTTTTTCTTCTGTTTCTTCTCTTTCGTCTGTGTAGTAGCAGTTCAAAGCAATAGCTCTCATCTATCCGGTTAAAATGGGCCAGAGAATGCTTCCGGTCTAATAACAGAGCCCCACTAGAAGTTGATCTGGTGGGGCTCTGTCTTAATATTTAGGGGGCTTAGACTTACTCTACAGTTTTACTTCTTGTATTTCTTGAGGCTATTGAACAAGGTCGATGCCCAGTAGTTTCTTAGGCCAAAGCCACCAGCTTTTTTCTTGTTGCTTAGGCTCTGTATGTCGATGATTTGGCGACTAGCAATATCGAAGCAAACAAAGTGATATTGTGCCTTAGCATCAGCCTTGTTGTGTAGTCCGGCCACAATGAGCATGCCGTAGCCAGTAGCGTCGCCAGTGTCAAGCTTATTGATCTGTTGTTCTATCTGTTCGGGGCTCAGTGTGTATGAAGACTCATTGCTAACGAATTGCTTGGGGTCTATTTGTGTAAGGGCTTGCAGTGAAGGTTCGATTTGTAGCTTCACATTGCTTACTTTGAGATATTTGGGCAGATCGTACTTCTTTGGCTCGCTGATAAATAGCTTGTTGATACCCTCGAATGCGCCGAAAAAGTCTTCGGCCGTTTCGGCTGCACCATAGCTTTTAGCAAGGCTGTAGTCAACACCGAAGAATGTCAATTCTTTTACGTCTGCCAAGCTCGTTTGCTTAGCCTCTTGACTCTGCATGTTTTTTGCTCCTAGTAGCAGTAATAATGCTAGGAGGCTGAATTTGAATAGTTTCTGCATTTTGATTGTAGTTATTTGATAATGATGTATTAGTTGCTACGCAAATCTACGAATTTTATAGCTTTGCGACTGTTTTCGGGCTGTTGGATAGAGGCAATATAGAGTGGCGAGGCGAATTGTATTTGTGGGGCTACACGTATTTTTGCTCTAAAGAGGTCTTTGATCTGTTTGGCAAAGAGATCGCTGGGACTATCTGTTCCAACCTTTATAAGAATGGAGTCGGTGCCGAGGTCGTTGGTGTAAACCTCCACTACGTAGTTTTTGATGCTGGCTATATCGTCTAGGATGTCGTAAAGTGCAGGAGGGTAGAGTGTTGTTCCTTTGTACTTGATCATCTGCCCCTTGCGTCCCAGTACCGAGCTTAGTCGAATGGTGTTTCGTCCGCACGCACAGGGCTCGGTATAGCGATAGCAGATGTCTCCTGTCTTGAATCGTAGCAAGGGCATTCCTCGTACACCTAATGTGGTGATGCATACCTCACCTGCTTCTCCCTCTGGTACCGCTTCATTGTTGTCGTCGAGAAACTCCACAATGATCAATTCGGGCTGTAGGTGCGCTCCATTGCAGTAGGGACATTCCGTAAAGGATGATTGCATCTCGGTAGAGGCATATGTAGATAGTAGCAAGGGCTTTTGCCAACGTTCGTGAATGCGTTGTCCGAGCGTATTGAGACTAAAATCGGGGTTGCGAAGCGCTTCACCTATGCAGATGGCTTTTTCGATCGATGAAGCCTCGAAGTCGATCTCATTGGCCTCGGCATACTCAATAAGCTTAATCAGAAATGAAGGTACTACCATGCAGAAGTTGGGCTTGAAGCGTCCGATGCTATCCCATTGCAGCTCTGGAATCCCATTGCCTACACGTATCACAGCCGCACCAAGCTGTCTGGCACCCAAATAGTACGCCATCCCTGCCATAAAGCGGCGATCGAGGGTAGTCATGAGCTGCATCACGTCGCCAGCTTGGCAGGCAGCCGTACTAAATGACAGGTATTCGTTGTAGGCCAGCCGATCGAGGTCGCTATCGCTAAGGGCAAAGGTAACTGGCTCGCCCAATGTGCCCGAAGTAGTAACGTAGTCTGCCACCTGCTTGGGGTCAATGCATAGGAATTGGCTATTGTATCGTTGTAAATCCTCTTTGTGAGTAAGCGGTAGTAGATGCAAATCTTCGAGATAGCGAACCTTCTTGATGTCAATTCCCTGCTCTTGGAACATGCGTTGATAAAAGGGCGACTGCGCCTGTAGGTAGCGAAGCTCCTCTTGTAAACGTAGCTCTTGGTAGGCTTTTATCTGCTCGGCCGATTGGTATTGTATGCCTGCTTGCTGTTTCATTACTTTTGTTTCTTGATCCTTTTCTTGATTGCTTGGCGCTCTTCCATCTTAGGAATTTCCTTGTCGAGAGCGAGCTGCCATAGCTTAATAGCTTTAGCCTTGTCTCCTCTTGTTATATAGTAATCGCCCAGTAATTGCCAGGTATAAAAGAATGAGGGATTGCTCCGTTTGAATGCTTCGAGGCTATCGCTCGGCATCTGTCTATTCTCTTTGATTGCAAGCGTAAGTTTCTTTTTCAACCTTTCGTAGTCGTAGACTTGCTGCATTACAGGGCTGCTGAGCAAGGTGTCTGGCTCTATGCACAATGCTTGCTGCGCGAGTGGGCTAGCACGATGTGCTTTATTGGCAAATACTTCCTTTAGGTCGTATGCTTGCATGCTACCCAATTGCCAAGGTGCTGTAGATACCCACATGATTAGCTCTTTGGGCTTGAATATCACAGCATGGTGAGCTATAAGTTGGTTGATAGACATCTCGTTTTTGAGTCCAATCTCTCGATCTGCAAGTCCCAATCTATTTCGAAGTATAGAGGCTGCATCGTGCTGGTCGATTGGGCTTTGCTTTCGTATCAGCTCTTGGAGACGCTTGTGTCGATAGGGGCTATCGCTTTGTGCTATCTGCTCGGCATTGCGAGGGTTGTCGACGAAGCTGTCAGATTGAAAGTGATTGGTCTGAACGAGATATTGCGTTGGGCTTTCGTAGAGGGCAATTTGCTTGGGCGATTTCTCAATGATGGCAGCTCGTCCGTCTTGTGCCGAACCGATTAGGATCGACTCGGCTACGAAGATTTTATGCTTTGAGGCAATGCTATATGCCTCTTCAATATTTGAGGCATACTGGAGTATTTGGCGGCTAAGTAGAGAGATGGGCATGGCAGCAGATAGGGGCAGGTCTGCCTTGGCTGCATTGATGCTAACTGTAAGGCCCTTTTCGTTCATGCCAGATAGTACACCGATCATGCCTGGCCAGGTAAGCGAAGCAAAGCGATAGCCTTGGCTGGGAAAGTAAAAGGCGATGATCTTGTGGCGAGCAAAGTCGTCTCCGACATAAAAGTCGAAATTGCGACCTATTATTAAGCTCGAGTCGGCCGAGTCTGAGCCCCAAGCAGCAAAGGCACTACAGCCCACCAGCATATAATCTTGCATACTATGCCCTATATCGTGGGCGGCATGATAGTTGAGCTGACGTTCGTAGGGAGTTCCTATGGCATCGAATTCGTCGGTGCAGGATTGCGAGAGGGCAGCGATTTCTTCTCGTTGCTCTAGTGGTACGTGCTTCCCTAAGTTGCGATTGAAAATGCCTATGAGGTAGCGCAAGAAGTGTAGGTAACTATCTGAGGGGATTATTTCTCGAATTTGATCTACGAACACCTTCTCTTGGTAGTAAAGTAGGTCTTCTGCCATCTGGCCAAAGGCCATCCCACGCTGTGGGGCTGTGCCATGGAGCTGCATTTCCCAAAGCCCCGTCTTATCCAATCGTAGCGTATTAGGACCATAAGTCCTAAGACTATCTGAGCTATGCAGTGTGTATTCTTTGGCTAGAGAGAGGTCTATGCTCGGCTCTTTGCTGTCTCTACTCACAAAGAGTATCCCTCCTACCAATAGGATTAGGCATAGCAACGAAGCCGTAGCAATGAGGACGTATTTGAGCGTTTTTAGTAGCAGTTTCATGTAATTATCAGACTTGGGCAATTTTCTTTGCCAGATATTCACTGCCCAATATCTCTGCAGCGGTAAGCATAGCAGTGAGACTCACTCCCAAGGCACCGTGTACGTTGTTGTTTTGTCCGCTTAGGTAGTAGTTGCCTATACGTGTGTGGCAGGGAATGAGCGAACGGATGGGGCTTTTGTAGTCTTTGATGATGCCATAAGCCGAGCCTTCTGGCGTACCCGTATAGTCGAGGTATGATAGTGGGGTCGTGGCGAAAACTTGTTCTGTATGCTTTGCTATGTCGGGGTAATATTGCTTGGCAAGCTCGATGAGCTGCGCAGCACGTTCTTGCTTATAGCTCATATAGTCTTGACCACGTCTATCTACAGTGCTTCCACGCCAGCGATCCAACTCGCCGATGTACATCGGAGCAATGATGCATATTACGTCGGTGTATTGCGGGCTTTCGCTGGCTGCTTGCATAGATATCATGAAGTTATTGAAGCCTTTTTCTTGTGGCTGCGGAGTATGCCAAGCATCTCTTCCCGAAATAATAATAGAATTGTAATTTTTGTAAGGGCAAGTAAGCGGTTTCTGTAGCAGATAGACCGAGAATAGCCCGTAACTACGAGCCAAAGTTTTGAGCCGACTTAGTGTGGCTCGACGTATGAGTGGTGTTTTTTCAACCATACTTAAACTCTTATGTGGGTCTATGGTTGAAATAGCTATTTTGCAAGGGATCTGCTCTGAGTGGTTTATTTCTATAGCACTAACCCGTCCATCATGCATTAGAACTTTGGTGGCTTCTGCCCTACAGAAGAGCTCGCCCCCGTTTGCTTTGATGCGCTCTATCAATAGGTCGGCAAGCTGTTGGCTCCCATCTACGAGGCGCCAAGCGCTCTCGATGTATGAGTTGTTTATGATGGCGTGATGATAAAAGCATGAGCGATCGGGCTCTCCGCCATAAAGGATGTTTGATGCCACCAATACCTGTCTTAGGGTTTCATCATTAATGACTTGGTCGATCTCCTGTCGTGCCGATAGGTGAAAGGCATCGAGCGTCGTGCTGTTAAAACGACCTTGCTGCAGTTGCTCTACACCAATACTCTTGCCAATTTTCCTCAGCCTATCGCTGTATTTGTATAGAGCTTCACGCTCTGCCGGGAAGTCTCGGCTCAAACGATCTACAAAGGAGTCGTGCCCTATGGCATAAGCAAAGTGGCGTCCCCCATAGTGGATCTGGTCATAACCCTCACTATCCAATCGTCTTAGCTTGAGCTTTGGCATGATGCCCAAGTACTTGAAGTACTGATGCATGATTTGGCCAGGGTCTAGACTGCCCAGGTAGTGCATCCCTGTGTCGAGCAGACGCCCATAGCGGTAAAAGCTTTGGAGGCAACCGCCAGCACGAGTGTTCTTTTCTATCAGAGCCACCGACAAGCCCTCTTGGCTAAGTGTTGCTCCGAGTGTTAGACCCGACAGCCCACTGCCTATAATGATTGCGTCGTATTGTTTCATTCTTTGGGCTTGCTAAGAATATAGATTGTGTTTGAACTGAATCGGTCGTTGGCTTGCGTCTGGCATAGCAATCCATGTGTTTTCGCTATCCTTTGAAACTGCGCTTCGTCTGGAAACTGCAATTCCCGATCCTTTTTGTTGAAGGCAAACACTCTAGTCGAGAACCATTCGCTGAGGCGAGTCAACTTATGTGCATCAGTTTGCTCGGCATTCGAATCACGAATCACGATCATGCCTCCCTCTTGTAGCTCTTTGACGCAGCGACCTATCAGCTCTGTTTGCTCCTCGAAGCTTAGGTAGTGAAGGATGTCGCTGAGTATAAATACATCGCTCGAGGGGGGTTGAAAATCTTTGGCATCGGCATGAACGAATTGCAAACGCTGCTCCATATTACGTCTTTGAAAGCTGTGCTGTGCCAGAGCAATCTTCTCTTCGTCGTAGTCAACAGCTATGATCTCTCGCTCGGGAGCCAATAGAGCCAGCATATAGTCCATGGGGCCATAGCCACAGCCAATGTCGCAGATCTTTGCTTGCCGAGGTATGAGCTGGTGGAAGTAGGCGTAGCGTTTTTCCATCTTCACTTTGATACGCATATACCATTCTAGGATTGGCCCCTTGTAGATATAGTTGGCAATAAGTGAATGATGAAAGTAGGCGTTGTCGCTGTTGTCAAATCGC
The DNA here is from genome assembly GCA_964535945.1 of uncultured Porphyromonas sp. Lineage (GTDB taxonomy): Bacteria > Bacteroidota > Bacteroidia > Bacteroidales > Porphyromonadaceae > Porphyromonas. Next base: position 52,667 of record CAZHWP010000008.1, on the reverse strand, counting down.
ATACTCTGCTCTTTGTAGCACTGCATCATCAGCTTGCGTATAGTTTTGCTACGCTCCTGATAGCTGCTTCCAAAGTCGGTCGATCCTGCTGCTATACGTGGCAAGACCCAACTGTGTATGATACCTCGCTTGATGTATAGCGGCTGTCGTTTGCCAATAATCATGCCCGTACCGTAGAGCGATATGGGTAGTATATCTATCTGTAGCTCTTGAGCCATATAGAAAGCTCCTTTTCGGAAGCGTTTGATACTGCCATCTGTAGAGCGTGTGCCTTCTGGAAAGACTACAATGGAGTACCCATCGGCTACCTTTTCTTTCAATTGGCTAAGCACTGCATCGTAGCCATCTACTACCTGCATAAACTCGGCATAGCGTACTATGTGGCCAAAGAGAGGTGAGTTCCAAACCCAAGAGTTCGTAAGCATGACGAGTTTGGGACGTAGGCAAAGGAGAATCAATATGTCGATGAATGATTGGTGATTGGCAATGATCACAGCTGGCTTTTCGAAGCTTTCGCTTTCGGGATTATCCGTCTTCAAACGAATGATCCATGCACTGCGAATAAATAATCTTATCAACTTATGAAGTAGGTAGCTAAAGGCAGCTTTTTTCTTCTTCTTGGATAAAGGAAGGGGGAATAGGAGCCCCGCAAAAGCAAGCATAAGGGAGCAACCTACACTGAAAAGTCCATAAAAATGCAGGCTGTGCAGTATGGAGCTGAAGGTATATGGGAAGAGACCTTTCGAGCTTGGTTTGCCAATGAAAATGCCGAAGAGTATGGGCAGAAACGTGTAGGCTACGAGTACAACCGACACGATGCCAATAACAGAGATCAGTGAAATGGACTGCAGGGCTGGATGCTTGGCAAAAGCTAGCGAGCCTAAGCCGACGATGGCAGTGATGGCCGAGAAGAAGATGGCAGACTTGTGTGCGTTGAGCAGCCTGCGACCGTTCTTGTTCTTTTGTTGGAGAGCGTCCATAATGAAGATGGCAAAGTCGTCGCCCAAGCCAAATATAAAAGTGGAAAGTATGATGTTTACGATGTTGAACTGGATGCCAAAAACGGCCATCAAGCCAAGTATGATCAGCCAGCTAATTGCCATAGGGGCAAACGCCATCAACGTGAGCTCTATACGTCCGTACGAAATCAGCAAGGCAAAGAATATCAGTATGGAGGATACGAAAAGTATGGTGTAGAAGTCGTCGTTAATTGCCTCTACCCATTGGTTGGCAAAATGCCCACGATCGAAGATTAATAGCCCAGGTTGTTTTATCAATTCGGAATAGAGTGCCTGCTTTCTATCTTCAGGTAGCTCCACTTTACTAAAAAGCATGTAGCTGGAGTCGCCTCGTTGCATCCAGGCTTCGAATAGGCCCAAGTCCTCTTCCTCTTTCAAACTAAGATGGGGCTGGTAGACTCGGTCTAAAGTCTCGAAGAAGGGTTCAAAGGCTGTATCGGAAAAGCCATAGACCGAAGCACTCTTCTGAATATCGTTACGCAATTTTTGCTTTTTTTCGTTAGTCCAGTAGGCATTCCACCTAGCAATACGCTGGGTTTGTAGCTGTTCGGGCACGAATAGTTCTTCTACAGACTGATAGCTGTCTATCCACCCCTTCTCTTGTAGCTCTTTTAGCTTCAGATTGTTGGTTCTGTATTGCTGCAATAGCTCTTGGGGGCTATCGGCATAAGTGATTAGTAACGTTTGTTTTTGCTCCTCGCCAAAGTATTTAGAAACCAAGGCTTCTGCTTCTTTCAGATGCTTTGGCTCGTAGTTGAGGTGTAGCATGTTACTATCAAATTTTACTCGATGAGATAGGAAGATGCCGACGACTAACAGCGCGAGGACGAGGGCGATAATGCCTTTGTTTTTGTGAAAAGCGTACGAATTGATACGGTCTATCAGACGGAAGAGTTTGCCTTCTTGCTGTCGATCTTTCTTGCTCAAGAAGTGTGGCAAGAAGACGAGGCAGAATAGGGTAGTACCTATGAGAGCTAAGGCCGAAAACAAACCAAAATCGCGTAGTATATCAGAGCTAGTAAATAGCAAAGCAAAGAATGCTCCTACTGTAGTGAAGCTCCCCACCGTGAGTGGGTAGGCCAGTTCGGAGATAAGCTGCTCGACGTCGTCTACGTAATTGAAATGCGAAAGCACATGTATGGAATAGCTTAAGGCGACGCCAAAGACTGCAGCTCCTGCACCTATTGCAATAGCCGACACTGTCCCTTTGATGAAGAATATAAGCGCTAAGGCAAAAGTGGCTCCATAGACAACGGGCATTATGATGAGAAAGACTGATGAGCGGCTACGGAATACTAGCAGTGTAAATATAGTGATAATAAGCATTGCCACCGAAAGGGTGATCATGGTGTCTTTCTTTATTTGACGAGCATTGTAAACACTCACCGAGGGCCCTCCATAGTATTGGGCTATCAACTCGGGCTTGGCTTGCATGCTGGCTTTTAAGTCTCGCTCAAGAAGGCGTACCAAGTCTTCATTTTTTCCAGTGCTTGCCATACCATGCTTGGGACTAATGAGCAGTATCAGTTGCGAGAGGTCTTTCGTGAAAAGATGGCCGTTTACGATCGCATAATTTTGATTGGGCTCCAAGGCTCTGAAGCGTTGAAAGGCTCGTCCTGCCAGTCCCAAAGGATCCTGCTGGATATAGTCTTTGCTCCCGATCGAACTTGGCATCAATAGCTGCATGTAACTGTTTTCGATAGATGAGGCTACAGCCTCGCTACTTGTAAGGGAGTCGAAGCGCAGGTACTCACTCTCGTCTAGGTATATGGGTAGAGAGCCAAAGAGCTGTTTGCTAAGCTTGGCCATAGTACCAGCATCGACCTCGCTAAATACTTGTTTTGCAAGCTCTGGTTCCAAGCTGTTTCGTAGCCTTTCGCTCAGTAGATCGGCCTCATCGATAAGTATCGTAGTACCCGTCTCTTCGTCGACTAAGTGTCTGTCTTTGAGCGATAGTAATACTATGATTTTGTCTTTAAATCGCAGATTTTGGAAGATTCTTTCGCTGTCTTTGGCTTTATCTGTATCGGGGAAGAAACGGTTGATCTCCTCTTCGAATCGTAGCTGAGTGGCAAAGGCTAGCAAGAGCAAAAAGCTACCCAGTAATAGCGAGTAGCGCAAGATAATTCTTTGCTTGAGAGACCTATATATTTGTACAAATATCTTTGCCATTGTTCTTTTAGGGTCATATTTTGCTCAAAAGCTTTCTGGGGGCTTTGCTCTAGTAATTCCTAATATTGCAAAATATGCCACGCAAAGTTATACAATTCTTGAGACCCTATCACTAGGTTTCAAGAATGCAGGCCTATCTAGGCGAGCTGCGAAAGAGTTTGAGGAGGAGCGAACAAAGACCGAAGGCGACTAGTGCTGCCAGCAAGGCAAAGGGGATGCTACCAACGATGTATTGAAAGAGGGAGTCTTTGATCTGATCGAAGCTGATATTGGCTAAACTCAGATTCAATGGCTTATTTAACATCCATGCTCCCGTGGCATAGCTGCCGAAAAGAATAAACGGAATCATGGGGGGGATACTGATGTTGGAGGCAGCAATGGTGATGACTTTGTTGAGTTTGAGGAAGTGTGCCAAGATACCTGCCACAAGCATCTGATAGCCCCAAATGGGTACGATGCCCATAAACACACCAAAGCCGACAGCTATGCTGATGCGGGTGTTGCTCTCGGGCGAGCGTGTAATATTGCGCTCTATGAAAGCTTGTGCATTTTTGCGGTTGAGGCTAGTGAAGAAGCGCCAAGGCCAATACCATAATAGAGCAATAAGCACAAGTAGGCTATTGAGTAGGCTGATGCGAGTGAAGTCGCGTAGGGGACGAAAGTGGCTGATGCGTTCGTCGCTAGGTGGGTAATAGACTCGAATGGGTACATTCTTAACAGGGACTGAACGCCAAGCTGCCTGCACGATAACTTCGAGCTCAAATTCGTACTTACCCGTGAAGAAATGCATTTGCTTGATCTTTTCTAGGGGATATAGTCTGTAACCCGACTGTGTATCTGCGAGCTTGATACCGGTTTCGAGTCGAAACCAAAAGTTTGAAAAGCGATTGGCAAAACTGTTCTTGCCAGGCATATTCTGAGCTTCAAGATTGCGGGCGCCAATAAGCAACGAATTTGGCTCTTTTTCAATGGCTGCTAAGAAGATTGGGATGTCTGCTGGGTAGTGCTGCCCATCGGAATCGATACTAATGGCATATCTGTAACCAAGCTCTTCGGCGCGGTTTAGTCCCATACGTAGGGCATAGCCTTTGCCTTTGTTCTGTGTATAGCTGATGACTTGTATCTGAGGGTAATGGGCCAGCACCTCGAGCGTATGGTCTGTAGAACCATCGTTTACAACCACCAACTCTAATCCCTGCTCTAGTACGCCATCAATTACCAGTCCAAGCGTCTTTGCATTATTGTAGGTGGGTATGATAACGATAGAACTAGCCGATTTATTCGCAGACATTTTTGCCGTCTCCTCGCTCATACTTCCTTCAGGTTTGCTTTTAGTTTTAGTACTACAGAGTCTCCTTGAGTGAGACTTGCACGTACGTTTAGCTCCGAATCGATCTTGTAAACGAGACTGAGTAGAGGGTTTTGATCGGGTCTGACGGTAGCAACAAATTTGCAGTTGGCAATTGTTTGGTAGTGCAATGGTCTTTGTAGCTGGGCTTCTATACAGCTTCTGACGATGTGAAGCATACATACTCCTGGCAGTACGGGCATCTCGGGGAAGTGCCCCTGGTAGATGCTATGCTGAGGGTTGAGCATGAGTTGGCAACGATAATTTGATGCGTCGTCGATACTGCGTTCTGTGATCTGAAAAAAGTCTTTAAGCATGATTCTAACTATAAAAGCTCTTGCTCTTCGAGCACTTCGATAAAAAGTCTGAGTTTGAGCCAAGGATGTTCTAGCTCGATGGCACTTGGCCGCTCGCATGGGGGGCTGATATTGCGAATGACTCCTTTGGCGATTCCAGTCCCGAAGATGACTTGCTGGGCAATGGGGCAATCGGTCGTTTTGAGGTAATAGGCTTTGCCAGCAAGCGCCTTGCTTAGGTAGAGCTCGAGGGATCTGTCTTGTGGATGAATAAAGCGTTCGATACTGTTTGCTTGCCCCAACTCGATGCCCAAGAGTAGGGCAAAGTCGCGCTCGAGAAGCCTTAGCAGTTTCTTGTTTTGAAGTGGCTCAATGCAATGATTGATCTGAAGGCCCGACTGAGTAATAGTGAGGTCGAAGATGCTGAGCCCAAAGAAACTACTAAAGAGCATTCGAAACACTCCAGCCGACTCTTGGTGGATGAGAAGCATGCCACTGAGGTTTTGCTTCCGAAAGTCGATAGAGAGATTGTATTTGGCAATACCATGCTCGGGGTTGAGCAGCGGCCGCAAGGTCTTAATGGGCTTGGTAGCGATGGGGGGCTCTGCATAGAAGCCTCTAGGGCTTTGTACGCCACAAGAAGAAAAGAGGAGCAACAACAAGAGTGCTAGACTAAGGTTAACGGAATTTTTCATCGCCTTTGAGTGTGTTGTACTCTTGATTGCTAAAGTGATATTCGCTGTAATTGTTTTTGTCTTCAAGTAGTCGTACCTGTTCCACAGCCAAAGTCTTTTTGTTGAATCTCAGACTTATTTCCTTGATGTATGCCTGTACGCTTTTGCTCAAAGGGATGATCAGAACGATTACTTGGCTCGGCGTCTCGAGGTATTGGAGCCTATAGGAAGAGCTGAAGCTATCTAGATTGCCCGTCATCGAGGCGGCAATCATACTGCGCATCTCTTTCATCATAGGGTTGGAGCCGAGATGTGTTGTGCTCTTCTTTCCTCTCGAGATGGTGCTCAGTTGCTGTCCATTAATAATCATCTGATAGGCTACTGGGCTCTGATAGTCGAAGCGTATCTTATCATCTTTGAGGTAATAGAATTGACCCTTGGAGTTGAGCTTCTCTTGAAATACATCGAGGTATTTGATTTGCTTGAAATCGCTTTTGATCGACCTAATGCGTTTCGTCTCTTGCTGTAGTCTCGATTGAAAGGATTTGATGCTCGTCTGATCCATTGCTTTGGGCTTTGCATCTTGTGCCGTTGCACTTAGGCATAAGCCGAGCAACAATAAGGTAGAGAGGATTATTTGGATACTTTTCATAAGAAATACTATTGGATATACTCATCCAAAGATACAAGCTTATACTGGATTTTCTCTAAATGGGCTAGTAGCTCCTCTACTAAGCGGGCAGTCTCTGGCATCCTATCGTGTAGGAGCAGTATGGCTCCAGGTTTGATACGCTTCTTGATTCGTTTTAGTGTTTGCTCGGTAGGAGCTTGCTTGGTGTCGAAAGAGCGGATGCTCCACCCAATGCTTCTAAGCCCAATTCTTTTGACGGCTCGAGCTATGCGAGGATTAGTAACTCCGAATGGGGGTCTAAATAGTTTGCCGATGCGTTGATATGGGGCTATGCATTGCTCTGCGAGAAGTATGTCTGCTTCGATCTCTCGCTGCTTAAGTAGCGGAAAGTGCCAACTGTGAGAGTAGCTGTGATTGCCTACAAGGTGCCCTTCGTTGTGGATTCGTGCCATTATCTCTGGGTGTTTTTCGGCTTCCGATCCGATGCAAAAGAAAATGGCTTTTACTTGATGCTTTTGTAGTACGTCGAGCACTTGGGGAGTGTAGATAGGGTGGGGGCCGTCATCGAAGCTTAGAGCTATTACAGCAGTTTTCGTCTCAATCTTGCAAAGGCTTTTAAGGTAGACTCCAGCCTCGATGCTGTATGAGGCATAGAAGAGGAATAGCAGTAATGCTATAGCTACTAGTGCAAGGAGTAGGTAAAAGACAGTCATATCGATCAATGGCTCAAAAGGATGAGCGATATTTCGTTTCCGATCTGATTGCAAAGTACAATCTTCTTTCTTAATCTACCAAGCTTTGCTTCTTGTAGGGCATAGTATAGTCCGAATCCCATTGCAGTAGGGTATTCTCCAGCATAAGCCTTGTATTGCTCTGGGTAGATAATGCTACAGTCTGTTGCTTCGATCTTGTGCTTGGCAAGAAGCTGGTCGAGCAAGTAGTCTAGGTTGGCTCTTAGTAAGGAGGTGTTTTGGAGTTTGAGGTCTAGGATACAAAGATTGCCTTCGCTTTGGGACGCAGCAGATACCGAGAAGAAAGCAGCACCTTCGCCAGCAGCATAATCGTTGTGTGATGCAATTCGACTAAGCCCTTCGCTAAGCCACTTGTGCTTCTCCTCTACCACTCCGAGTAAAATGTGATGCGCTTTAGACTCGGCTATTAGCATAGAGGCATCGATGAGTGCTGTCTCGAGCGAGAATGCTCTGTGTACGTAAGTGTTGTTGTACGCTCGATTGCCCGTTAATAGGGCTATTTGCGATCCAATCGTATTGAACGTCGATTGCGAGAAGAGGGTTGGTGACTGGATCTGCTCGGCCTCTTCGAAAATTCCTTTCAAGAATCGCTCCGTATCTACTAGGCATCCCATACTTGTGGCTGTTAGTATTGCGTCGGGTTGTGCCGAGTCTGCTAGGCATTGCATAGCAGTAGCCACCCCTAGCTTTACAAAGCGGCTCATGCGGCGACGCAAGTTTGCGCTAGGTATTAGGACTTTATAGTCGGGCTCCTGCCAGGTGTATGGAGGCTGATCGGCAAAGCTTGCTGAGGCTTTATTGATATAGAGTTTTGCTGCCCACATGATTCAAAATTGTTTCGTTTCTGGCAGTGAAAAGAGGAGCGAAGAGTTGTTGCCTCCAAAACCAAATGAGTTGGAAAGTACATGGCGCAGCTTTCTCCCCTCGCTAAATGTTGTGATAGGCACTAGGGGACACTCTTCTATAGGCTCTTGGTAGCGTAGATTGGGGTAGAGCAGTCCATTCTTGAGAGCAAGTACGCTATAGACAGCCTCTATCCCTGCAGCTGCACCTAAGCAATGCCCGGTAAAGGATTTTGTGGAGCTGAAGGGTGGTGGTGTAGAGCCAAATAGTCGCTGGATAGCTACAGCTTCGGAGGCGTCATTATTGGAGGTGCCAGTGCCATGCGTATTGATGTAGGAGATATCTGTAGGATCTAGCTTTGCTTCGTTGATACACGTTTGCATTGCTGTGTGGGCTGCAACCCCATCGGGCGAAGAGGCTGTCTGGTGATAGGCATCGTTGCTGTTGGCCCAAGAATTGAGCGTGCAGTAACTAGTCGAATGAGCTAAATCTTCTCGGCAGAGCACGAGATAGCCTGCTCCTTCGCCTAGGTTGAGCCCTGCTCGCGATGCATCGAAAGGACGGCATGGCTCTGGATCCAATACCATGAGAGAGGCAAAACCATTGATCGTAAATCGGCATAGAGCGTCACAGCCACCAGCAATAGCTATGTCGAGCATACCGAGCTTGATCATACGTGCTGCAAGCATGATGGCGTTTGCTGCCGAAGAGCAGGCAGTGCTGATGGTACTGCGAAAGCCATCGATGCCCAGATAACGTGCTATCTGTTCGGTACTGTCGGCAGCATCATGAGCCAGCATCGTAGCTAGCCCAACTGCCTCGGGGCCTCTCTGATACTGCTTGATATGTGCTTCGGTAAGATCCATACCCCCTGTAGTAGTAGATGAGATGATGCCAATGCGGGGGTTGGATATTGGTGGCAAACCATCGGGGAAGGCATCGTAGTATGCTTCGCGGGCCGCGTAAATTGCAAGCATGGCCGTACGAGAAAGCTCTCGCTTGCGGTTCAGGCTCAAGGCGTCGGCTAGCTGTCGATTGCTGAGCTTGACTTCGGCAACGGGAAATTTGTGTTCGCTATGGAATAGGCTGAGCGCAGCAATGCCATCGAGCTCTTTTCTAAAGGCCTCGATGTGGCTTGTAGCATCATTTGCAATAGCACTGATGCACCCTAGTCCTATCACTGATACATTCATTTCTTGCGATTTGCGCTAATATGTTTAGCTAGTGTTGCAACAGAGTAGAATATCTCTTTGCCTTCGGCTGGCTTCTCGATACGTATGCCGTAGTTTCTATCTAGTATAAGTATAATCTCTAGGGCATCTATCGAATCGAGCCCTAAACCATCATCGCCAAAAAGTGGAGCCTCCGTATCTATATCTTCGGGGTTGAGGTCTTCTAAGTTGAGCGCTTCGATGAGTGCTTCTTTGATCTCTAATTGTAGCTTGTCCATATCTATTTAGTTTGTATTTAGTGCGTATTGACTATTTCGTTCATCTTAGTTTCTTTCCTTTCGATCCACTGCAGTCTAGCTTCGTAGCCACCTGCAAAAAGATCGCAATATCCTATAAGGCATGCTTTGAGTCCCTGCTTTGCCATGGCTAGCTGGGCGTATTCTTTGAGTTGGACGATTGAGATCTCTTCGCCTACAAAGAAGGTGTTTTCACCTTGTATTTTGTGGCGTATGCAGAGCTCTCCGAGTAATACGTTTGGCAGGGTATAAACAAAGACGGCTGGGCTTGCCTCGGAAGCTCCCATCTGGTCTATGATCTCTTGGTGTTTGAGGTCGGTATCTAGCGACGAAGAACGGTTGCAAAAGATGAGCCCAAGCTCTTCGGGTTGGAATATGCTGCGATGAGGGAAATACTCAAAATAGTAGGCTACGGCTATGTATGCAAGCTTGCATAGCTCGTCCATTTTGTAAAACTTGCGATCGTTTAGCCCCAAGTTTTTGTAGGCCGACCGAATAAATCCCGAAAAGTCTGCTTGCTCTTTGTCTTCGAAAAGCAGCTGGTCTGAGAGCCAGATCGAAGAGTCATGCACAGTTAGCTCTCGATCATCTAGGTTTATATCTGTTGCTTCTAGTGCGTATGCTTTATCTTGCGAATTGGGCTCTAATGAAAGCACTATCGCTGCGTTGCAACCAGCAAATCCAGAGGCGGTTTTTAGGCAATGCTTCATGTCGAGCAGACGATGGTTTGAGCAGAGCGAAAGAGGTACCGTAGTGCCAGTAGTCTCGAAGCCCATATTGCCAAGTAGAAGTCCCGAACGTAAAGCCTCGGCCGAGGCGATGCTTTCGATAAGCCCCGAAGCACCAAGTGTGTGCCCCCAATAGGGTTTAAGGCTGTTGAGAGGGCATTGATCTAAACCCGCTAGCTGTAGAGCCTTTGCTTCCATTTCATCGTTGTAGATCGTGGCTGTGCCATGTGCGTTTACGAAGCTTATCTCTTTTGCTTCGAGCTGTGACTGGGCTAGGGCTTTACGAATAGCAAAGTAGAGCCCATCGCCTGTTCGAGAGGGACCAGAGATGTGGTTGGCGTCGTTGCTAATAGCTCCAGCTCGTAGGTAGATGGCTTGTTCTGAGCCCATTAGTTTGTGGTCATTACTTAGCAGTACGGCTGTTGCTGCTTCGCCAAGGTTGAGCCCATTGCGCTTTGCATCGTAGGGGCGACAGCGCTCTAGACTGAGTGATTTGAATGAGTGGAAGCCGCTGACAGTAAAGCGTGAGAGGAGGTCAGCTCCGGCGATGTAAACCTGATTGTACCTGCCAGCCTCGATTAGTCTGCTACCTACAATGAGGGCTGAGAGGCCCGATATACATGCATTGGAGATGAGCAGGGGGGGGGCTTGAAATCCGAGATGTTTGGCAACGCGGGCAGCCATCTTTCCCAGAAAAGCCTCTTCTCTTAGGGGACGCTCTGCAAGCAAATCGACAGCCCCCTTGGTGGTAGAGATTATTAGTGCCGTACCTGGGCTATTGGTAGGTACTTGTGCCAAGGCAATGCTCTCGGATAGGGCTAGGATAAGTAGCTGCTCTATGTAGTGATAATCTCCTAAGCCTTGCGCTTCAATTTTTCTTTCGAGTATGGTCTTGTCTATCTGGGCAGCTACGATAGGTGTATCCATAATGTTTGGATCCTCTATGTGTCGTATCCCTGACCGATACTCTTTCATGGCGGCCAAGTTTTGCTCCGTTCCATAGCCTAAGGAGCTAATGATGGAACTAGCCGTCATAAATATAGGAGCATTGCTCAGATTTGCCAGCGTCTTTTCCATTCGAGGTAGAATTCGGGATTGTTTATTTCGAGCTCACCAGTTTCTTTGCTAAGAAACACCTGTTCGGTAATGGCAATGGCAACTAACTCTGTACTATCTGCCCGATAGATCAGATACTGAAGACGTAGCTTGGCCGAATCGCTTGGCAGATAGCGAGTTTCTACTTCTCCATACTCGCCATGATACAGCGATTGCTTGTACTGAATCTGTAGATCTACGATTGGAGCCAATAGTCCGGCCCTAAGAATATCTTCATAGCCAATGCCAAACTCCTTACCAAAGCTCTCTCGGCCATCCTCGAGGTAGAGCAAGAAGCTCCCGTGCCAGGCTACCTCCATCGAATCTACTTCGCTAAAGCGAACGCGAAATCGGAGGCGATTCTTGAGCTTCGATTCCTGTATCTTTATCTTAGCCATTGTCTTGCTTTATATAGATCTTCATTTTTCCCGAGGCTATGACCTCTTCACCACAATATACTGTAGCAGCTACCAAGGTAATGTCGAATATTTCTTGCTCTATGACGATAGTAGTTTGGAGTGTTTCACCTAGCTTTGCCTGCCGAGCAATTTTCATTTTGTCGATCGAGGCTATGAAGCCGAGCGGTATCTCTTTGCCATCCTGTCTAAAGAGATAGCCAGCCCTTAGGGCGGCAGACTGAGCGATGTGCTCAAGCAATCCTGCCTCGTCTAAGTACCCATCTGCCAAAAATAGATTGTCTGGATTTATATGTAGTGAACTGTATGAACAGCCATCGATAATGCCATAAAAACTATCGACCATAACGATTGGTGCCCGTTGTGGTATAAGCTCTAGTAACTCATCGCCTTTTAAGACTGCTTGTTCAAAAACCTTACTCATCATGCTATTTCAATTTGCAGTGTAGTATGCTATGTCCAAGTCCGATGCCATCGTGGCAGTGCTCGACGCGCAACCCTGCTGCATCTATCAGTCGTAACATATCATCGGAGTGATACATCTTGCTATTGCCATTTGCCATGGCAGTAAAATAGAGACTGATCTGTGTGAGACAAAAGGCAGCGGTCTCGTGAGGCTGTCTATCCCAGAATGTCTCCATAATGTATAAACTACTTTCGCCGCTCATAGATGTCGCAGCTCGCTGCAAGATACTCAACACTTCATCTTCGGCAAAACAATCTAGAAACTGGCTCATCCAGATGGCGTTGAAGTTTGTGGGGAATGCTACGCTAAGATCGAGCAGATTGGCTGGATGCCCTTTGATACGGTCGGCATGGGGCGTGTTGCAAACAGCTTGTCGCATCAATTCTATTTGCTGAGGTAGATCCATGATAGTTACTTCTACTTCCGAAGAGTAGCTAACGCATTTGCTGGCCCATCTGCCCGTATTTCCACCTACGTCGAGCAGATGCTTTATAGGTGTATCGAAGACGATCTTTAGAGCAGCATCGAAAGAATTGTCGGAGTAGTAGTGATCGAAAGCGAACCAACTTTTTTGAACTTCGCTAGGCAATTGCGATAAGCCCTCGTAGATACTTGACCACTCCCCAAACACCTTTAAGCCAGCGGGCTTTGCTTCGAGTAGGGCTGTCTCCAAGTCGAAGAGCCCTTGGTAGTTTACGTCGTGATTGAAGTCCAAGTTGACACGCACCATGGGGTCGTTCAAAAGAAACCAACCCGCCTTCGATAGGTAGAAGCGCTCTTCTTTGAGCAACACGGTACCTATTGTAAGTGAGGCTTCTAGCAATACCTGTGTGGCATAGCGGCTTAGCTGGCTGGATTTGCTGAGTTCCTCTAAGCTAAGTCCCTCTTTGCTTGAGCTCAGTTGTGCTAAAATGCCAAAACGAAGCATGAGCCTCGACACCTGAAAGACTACTGGACCAAAAGCAATTTCATGTGCTAGCCTTTGAGCTTCTTCTGCTGTAAGCCGTTCGGTGCTATAAATATCTTGGAGTGGAGAAGGTACTTGCATAAGCGCTGTTTCTGGGAGATTAGTATTCGTTCCAAAATGGATAATAATTGAACCACTGTTCGGGGTAGCGCCCGAGGATCGCTTCCAGAGCTTGAGTGTATTGTTTCAAGATCTGCTGCTCGGGTCTTTCGTTTTGAGTCCGATCAACTGGTTTAGCCTTTAGAAAGTGAAACCGGTAGCACATGCCTTTTTCTCGAGTGGCGAAGTAGAAAACCGTTGCCACCTTAAATTTGCTGGCCAATATGAAGGGTCCGGCTGGGAAGTCGGCAGGCTTGCCCATCAGTTTAGCAACCGAAGTCTTGGCCCCATCTGTAAAGCGATCTCCTTGTAAGCATATGTATTCGTTGTTGTTCAATGCAGCTTGAATGGCAAATACATGGGCTAAGCTATCTTTGTTGACAGGTATCACTTGATAGTCGGGCTTTTTCGCGTTTTGAGCAAGTAGTTCCTTGATCCGTTGATACTCGGCATCGTAGAGTACCACGTGCATTTTCTTTCCATATTCATCGAAGAAGGGTGCTCCCATTTCCCAACTTCCCAGGTGCGCTCCCACTAGTATTACGGGTTCGTTGCTTTGAAGTAGTTTTATGAATTCGTCATACTCCGATCCGAATTCGAAATGGTATAGCTCCTTTTTCCCTACCATGATGGCTATCTTGTCGATTAGTGTCTGACCTAGACGGTAGTAGTTTAGAAAAAGAAATGCACAGCTTTTTAGCAGTCCATAGTTCAATATCTTTCGAGCATAGATCCAGTTTGCTTTAGTCGCTTTGGGGGCAAAAGGAATGAAGTAGGGAATAACGAGGCATAGGAAGACGTATGCGGCTTTAGGACCTAAACTCCTGATGAGCCAGATGAAAAAAGAGTAGCCAAAGCTACCTCCCCTCGTCTTACCTGTCCACGATTGTCTTTTATTTTGCGGCATTTAGTCGCGATTCGATTAGCTCGTAAAAGTCTTGAAAGGTTTTAACTTCGGCAAAGTCTTGCGCCTTGAGTGTGAGCCCGAAGTTTTGCTCTATCAAGACTACCATATCTACCAAGTCGAGGCTGTCTAGTTCTAGTGTTTTCATTAGCTCAGCTTCGGGTTGAAGCTCCTCGATCTCGATTTCAAACTCCTCTGCGAGGCTTTCGTTTATTTTGTTGATTAACTCTGTGCTTGCCACGTGAATTATTATCAGTTTAGGGGTTAAATGCTTTTACTATTAGTGTGGAGTTGGTACCACCAAATCCAAAAGAGTTGGAGAGGAAGCAGTCGAAGCTTCTATCAACTCTTTGGGTGGCAATATTGAGCATTGCCGACCCTTCATCGGGGTTTTCGAAGTTGATGTTGGGGGCTATAAAGCCATTTTGCATCATCAGCATCGAATAGATCACTTCGCTAGCACCAGCCATCCACATTTCGTGTCCGGTCATAGATTTAGTTGAAGATATATAGGGCTTGCTATCGGCAAAAACAGCTGCAATTGCTTTTGCCTCATTGAGGTCTCCAAGGGGTGTGGAGGTAGCATGGGCGTTGATGTATTGGATCTCTTTGGGGCTGAGATTTGCATCGCGTAGTGCCATCTCGAGCGATCGTTTGGGACCATCTACATTAGGTACAGAAATGTGATCTCCATTCGACGAGAAGCCATAGCCTACAATTTCGGCTAAGATATTTGCACCACGTTTTACCGCCGAGTCGTAGCTTTCTACTATTAGGCTTGCGCCACCTCCACTGGGTACTAAGCCATCGCGGTCTCTATCGAAGGGGCGTGAGGCTTTGTGTGGTTCGCTTTCTCGGATCGAAAAAGCTGAGAGCGCATCGAAGCTGCCCACCGAATACATATTAACTTCTTGTGCTCCGCCGCATACGATGCAGTCTTGGAGACCTGTACGGATGAGGTGGTATCCCATACCAATAGCATGGGAGCCACTGGCACATGCTCCCGATAGGGTGAAGTTGATGCCTCTTAGCTTGAATATGACTGAGAGGTTCATAGTGATAGTCGAGTTCATGCTCTGGAATATCGAGCCCGATCCCACCAATGCCGTATTCTTCTTTTCTCTTATGATATCTACCGCTTGTAGTACAGGCTCTGTGCTACTGTCGTTGCCATAGAGTATTCCAACTTCGTTTTGGAGCAGGTATTCGTTGTCAATACTAGCTTGCTCGAGTGCTTCGACTGTTGCCATATAGGCGTATTCGCCTTGCTCGGGTAGTCCTAGTCGTTGCCTGCGGTCTAAGAGCCCTTTAAGCTTCGGACGTTCTATGAGACCCGTTAGTCCAGAGCGATAGCCAAAATCTTTTCGCTCTTGGTCTAAGCCTATTCCCGAACGACCATGAAATAAGGAGTCTCTTACTTCGTCTTTGTTTTTTCCAATGCAGGAATAGATACCCATCCCTGTTATTACTACTCTTCGGTTCATTATTGCAAATCTGCTAGGTGTAGAGTCCTCCGTTGATAGAGATCACTTCTCCTGTAATGTAGCTCGAGGCTGGCGATACAAGAAATGAGACCAGCTGTGCCACCTCTTCTGGTTTTCCAAATCTGCCAGCGGGTATCTGCTTGCTGAGTTCCTTTTCGTCGAGGTCTTCGGTCATATCTGTAGCAATAAACCCTGGTGCTACCGCATTTACCCTTACTTTTTTCTTAGCCACTTCTTGTGCTAAGGATTTGGTGGCAGCTATCAATCCTCCTTTTGCAGCAGCATAGTTGCATTGACCTGGCATGCCTTTTATCCCCGAGAGTGAAACCATATTCACAATCTTGCCATTGCGTTTTGAAAGCATCTTCGTAAGTAGAGGCTGTGTTACGTTAAAAAAAGCGTTGAGGCTGGTATCTAATACACGATGCCACTGCTCGCTTTCCATCCACAGCAAGAGGCTGTCTTGGCGGATGCCAGCATTGTTTACCAGTACTTCGATATGTTTGTCTGGGTTTCGTGTAGCCCAAGCATCGAGTGCTAGTTTTGTTTCGTCGGCTTGGCAGACGTCGAAGGCTATTAGCTCTCCGTCCGCGCCAGCCTCTCTTACCAATCGGAGGGTCTCCTCGGCATCCTCTTTTCTGCTGAGGTAATTGATGAGGATATAGTACCCATCGCAAGCTAATTGCTGGCATATGGCTCGCCCAATGCCTCTGCTGGCTCCTGTTACGAGTGCGTATTTGGTCATAATTCTAGGTCTAATTCTTCGTTTTCGAGCCATGCTTTGATCGATTCGATCTCTTTGTATCGAGGTAGATCGGCTACTCTGCTTGGCTGTATGCTACGAAGACGTTTGTATATGGCTAGGCTCGATGGAGCAAGCTTGTCTTCTATCTCGAGGCAGTCTATTGCCTCTGCTATGGCCATGAGGTGTACAGCCATTACTTGGTAAGCATTGTCTATCACTCGCTTTGTGAGCAGAGCTGCGTTGCACCCCATGCTTACAATGTCTTGATTGTCATTGTTGCAAGGTATGCTATGGGTATAAATAGGTGAGGCAAGAGTTTGGTTTTCGGCCGTGGTCGAAGTAGCTGTAAACTGCGATGCTTGCATGCCATAGTTTAGTCCCAGCTGCCCACGGCTTAGGAAAGGGGGTAGTATACCATTGATGCGATCGTGCATTAGGTAGTTGAGCTGCCGCTCGGCAAGCATGCTTAGTTTTGTGATAGCGATACGCATCTTATCCATTTCAAATGCGACGTAATCGCCGTGGAAGTTACCTCCATGGTATACATTGGCACTCTCAACATCAATAATTGGATTGTCCGAGGCCGAATTGAGCTCGTCTATCAGTACTTTTTCGCTCTGTACTAAGCATTCGTATATGGGGCCGAGTATCTGTGGCACGCAGCGTAGCGAATAGTAGGGCTGTACTTTCTGCTCAAATTGTCGTTCAGTCTGCTTTCGATAGAGCTCTTTCTCGCGCTTCTTGAGTGTGTTGTTTCCTTGCATCCAAGCCCTCATGGCACTAGCTATGCGAGCTTGTCCTAGATGCTTTTTGCTGGCATGAAGTATTGGCGAGGCAAAGTCGTCGTATGAGGCGGCAATTTCGTTCATCATAGACGACGCTATCAGTGCCCATTTGAGTAGCTGCATCGCTTTTATCTGGTTGATCAGTCCGATGCCTGTCATTACCGATGTTCCATTGCAAAGGGAAAGCCCTTCACGGAGCTTCATGGTAAGAGGTGCTAGCTTTAGTTCTTCGAAGAGCTCTTTGCTCTCTCTCCATCTGCCTTCGTATAGTAGCTCCCCTTCTCCAATCAGAGCGAGGCCCATATGAGCAAGTTGCACCAAGTCTCCACTTGCACCTACGCCACCATGTTCGGGGATGAGTGGAGAGATGCGCTTTTCGAGAAAAATCAGTAGCAGGTCTATCAGCTCTGTGCTCACGGCCGAGTAGCCTTGCAGAAAAGTGCTTAGTCGAGCCAAGATTGCTGCTTGTACGTATTGCTCATCTAGGGGTGTGCCTGCCCCAGTAGCATGGCTGCGAATGATGTTGTATTGGAGCTGGATGAGCGATTTGTCTTCGATGCGATACTGAGCCATGGGCCCAAAGCCTGTATTGATACCATATATAAGCTTGTCTGCCGAGAACTCCCGTAAGAATTGCAGCGACTCCTCGAGCATGGCTCTTGTAGCAGCAGTTATTTGCAGGGTCTTTCGCCCCGACAGTAGATCCTTTACATCTTGCAACGTAAAGTCTTGCTTAGGATGGAAGCTAAGTATGTTGTCTGGCATCTTTTCGTTAGAACTTTCCCGCAAAGATAGTGCTTTTTAGCAAGCTGTTGTAGTCCTAGAGCTTGCTAAGTGCTTTTGTATAGCATCGCTATCTCATTAAAGAATTTTAAAAGCTATCATGGCGCAAGCCTCGGCGTCGGCAAGGGCGTGGTGATGCCTCTCGAGCTCGTAGTTACATAGGCTTGCAACGGTTTGTAACTGATAGTTGGGGAGCTCAGGAAAGGCACGGCGAGCGGCAATAAGTGTGTCATGAAACTCATAGTCGGGGTAGTCCATTTGGTAAACCCTAAAAGCAGCTTTGAGGCAGTTTTCGTCGAAGCCCTTGTTGTGTGCTACTAAAGGTAACTCGCCGATTAGCCCTTCAATCTCTTGCCATACATGACTAAAGATGCGCGCTTCGTCTGTGTCGCTGTGGCCGAGTCCGTGCACTCGTTGGCAGTAGAAATTGTAGTAGTTTGGCTCGGGTTGGACGAGCGAGTAGTATCGCTCCTTTATCTGCCTATTGCGTACCACTACCAGCCCTACCGAGCAAATGCTGCTGCGCTCGTTATTGGCGGTTTCGAAGTCGATCGCTGCAAAGTTGTCCATATTATGTTCGAATAAATGGAGACGGGAGATGAAGAAATGAACTTCAGCTCCCGTCTCCTAATATAGCTTTTGCTGCGTTTAATTATGCTTTGTCTAGCTCGATGGTGAAGTGACGAAGCACAGGGTTTTCGCGCTTGATTACGTAGCCACGGGTGATGCTTTCGCGACGGTCGTAAACATTCTTTACAGCGGCAGCGATCACGTCCATGTGATTGTTGGTGTATGTGCGACGTGGTATTGCAAGACGCAATAGCTCGAGCTTTGGATAGCGGTTTTCGCGTGTAACGGGGTCACGGTCGGCTAGGATCGAACCGATTTCAACGCCACGGATACCAGCTTCGAGATAAAGCTCTACACCCAGAGTCTGAGCGATAAACTCTTCTTTGGGTACATGTGTAAGGATTGCTTTAGCATCGAGGAAGATAGCATGGCCACCGGCAGGACGCTGGTAGGGGATGCCATACTCGTCGAGCTTAGCACCGAGGTATTCTACTTGCTTGATACGTGTTTCGAGTGTGTCAAACTCGGTGCCTTCGTCTAGACCCTGAGCCAAAGCATTCATATCACGGCCGCTCATACCACCATAGGTAACGAAGCCTTCGTTCATGATACAGAACATCTGGCACTGACGCCACATTTCTTCTTCCTTAAAGGCAACGAATCCACCCATATTCACGATAGCATCTTTCTTGCTCGACATGGTCATCATATCGGCATACGAGAACATTTCCTTCACGATCTCTTTGATGCTCTTGTCGGCATAGCCCTCTTCACGTGTTTTGATGAAGTAGGCATTCTCAGCAAAGCGGGCGGAGTCGAGTAGTAGCTTGATGCCATAGCGATGGGTTAGCTCGGCTACTTCGCGGATGTTTTTCATCGAGATGGGTTGTCCGCCTGCAGTGTTGTTGGTAGCTGTAAGCACCACGCAAGGGATCTTTTCCTTAGGATTCTCTTTCAATACCTTTTCGAGCTTTTCGAGGTCCATATTTCCCTTAAAGGGGATTTCGAGCTGTGTGTCGGAAGCTGCATCGATGGTGCAGTCTGGGGCAAATGCTTTGCGGAACTCGATGTGTCCCTTCGTCGTGTCGAAGTGTGAGTTGCCAGGTAGCACATCGCCTTCTTTCACGATGGCAGAGAATAGTACATTCTCAGCAGCACGTCCTTGGTGAGTAGGGTAGAAGTAGTCGAAGCCTAAGATGTTTTTGATAGCATCTTTCATCTTGTAGTACGAGCTAGCACCAGCGTAGCTCTCGTCACCCAGCATCATTTCAGACCACTGCTTGTCGCTCATGGCGCCTGTGCCCGAGTCGGTCAATAGGTCGATGAATACTTGGTCGCTCTTTAGTAAGAAGAGGTTGTACTTAGCTTCTTTCATCCAAGCTTCGCGCTCTTGGCGAGTGCTCTTGCGGATGTGTTCTACCATTTTGATGCGGTAGGATTCTGCGAAAGGTAATTCCATGATTATTCTGTTTTTTAAGTGTTTTTGTTGGATTAATCTTGTAGTAACTGAAGCGCACAAATCTGTGTCGAGTGTGGCTGCTGTCTATTTTACCCACAAAGTTACTAAATATTTTTACTGTACTAAAGCAATCTAGGAAATTCTCTTTTTGTAACAAGGGCTTGGAAATGTGCTTTTTCTTGATGAGTTTTCTAGTAAAGAATGCTGAAATATGCTTATACGACTTGGGGATTATTCAAGTATTAGTAAATTTGTAATCCAACTTAATAATTGTATAGTGATTGCAACATCGATAGTCTCTCTGCTTCGAGCAATGCGTCCTGAACAATGGATCAAGAATCTATTTGTTTTTGCTGCTGTTTTTTTTGGTGGTCATATCTTCGACCCTGAGGCTCTGTATGCGAGCGTGCAGATGTTTGTAGCCTTTTGTTTAGTAGCTAGTTCTGTATATTTGCTCAACGATTTGCTAGATGCTAAAGAGGATAAATTGCATCCCAAGAAGTCGAAACGTCCCATTGCTTCTGGTAGCTTATCAAAAGGAGTGGCGCTCTCAGCACTATTCATTTTGCTACTGCTTTCCCTCGCCATACCATTTCTGGGGTCAATGGTACCTCATCCACTTTGGGCTTCGCTTTTGTTACTCTCATACTGGCTGCTCAATGTTGCTTATTGTTTTAAACTCAAACAGCTGGCTTTAGTAGATGTTTTTTGTATCGCTACAGGTTTCGTTATGCGGGTCTATGCCGGGCAATTAGCAAGCAATATCCCCATATCTAAGTGGCTTTTCATTATGACATTCTTGTTAAGTCTCTTCTTGGCTTTTGCTAAACGACGCGATGATGTTTTGATACTGGAAGAGACTGGACTTTTGATGCGTAAAAGTATTGGGCAGTACAATCTGAAGTTTTTGGACCTGGTCATAGGCTTATTATGTGCAGTGCTATTGCTGTCGTATATTATGTATACGGTATCTCCGTCTGTACAAAGTATATTTGGAGATAAACCTCTTTATATAACAGCTCTGTTTGTCTTGCTGAGTTTATTGCGTTATTTGCAGCTGAGTGTTGTTTTGGGGAAGTCGGGAAGTCCGACACATGTCATTTATAGCGATAGGGTCATCCAGGTAGCACTTTTGCTATGGATACTGAGCTTTACCCTGATTCGCTACGTTTTCTAATAATTAGATAGACGTTTTTTTCTGCAATTATTCTATATTTGCAATCGAATGGATTTTGAGGGTTTGGCTTGCTCTTAGCCTTGTGTGCTATAGTTTGCACAAGATTTCTAGCAGCTCTTTAGCGTTTCGATTGTTTTGTTGCGCCATTTTGTTTAGTAGTTTCGACATTCTTGTTGTTGCTCCTCGCTCCATTTGTTTCCATGCATAACCCTTTAATTATTAATGATATGAACAAAAAATTGGCTTGTATTTCGAATTATTTCGCGGGTATTCTTATGCTCATTTTTGGAGCGGTATACCTTTTCAAAAACAGTTTTATGCCCTACCATAGTGTGGCTGTAGGGAGCGATTGGGCAGCGGTCGATGCTGGTATGCAAACTCTTATCTTGGCACTTATGCGAGTGGCTGCAGGTGGATATTTTGCTACGGGGGTAGCTGTATTGCTGATGCAGTACAATTTTGCACGATCAAAACAAAACTGGATCCCCTGTTTGATCCTTAGCATTGGTCTCATCGAAAGCTTTACTTCTATCTATGCTACCATGATAGTGCGCCTCAACTCACCAGGCAAGCCACCTACGGCTGTAGCTATCCTAGGTGTAGTGCTCTTGGTAGTAGGCTATTTCTTTAATCGTAAGTCGCTGAAAGATAACGCATAATACTCTGTGCGCCTTTCCTATTGGGGTTGGCGACTATTATACCTATGAATATAGCAATATGTGGGGCTGGATCGATGGGCACTATATTGGGTGCCTTTCTATCCAAAGCTGGTCTTGAGCCCGACCTAATCGATCTGGATCGATCTCATATCGAAGCGTTAAGAAAGCATGGTGCAAGGATAATTGGCACTGTAGAGATGCTTGAGCCTGTCCATGCCCTTATGCCCGATGAGCTGCAAAAGGACTATGACTTGGTCTTCCTGATGACAAAGCAGCTAGATAATGAGAATACAATAAGAAGTATACTGCCTCATCTGAGCGAAAGCGGAGTAATTTGCACTGCTCAGAATGGGATGCCCGAGCTGATGCTTGCAGAATTGGTGGGCGAGGAAAAAACATTCGGTTCTGCTGTCGCTTGGGGCGCAACCAAGCTTGGAGATGGCGTTTGTGAGCTGACTTCGAGCCCAGATAGTCTGACTTTCAGTATTGGCACTCCTGGCCATAATGTCAAGAAGCTAGAAGAGATAAAGTCTGTATTGAAAAAAATGGGCCCGACAATTATTGAGCCGAACTTTGTGGGGGCTCGCTGGTCTAAGTTGCTTATTAATAGCGCCTTCAGCGCTATGTCGGCAGTGCTTGGCTGTAGCTTTGGCGAAGCTGCTCGCCACAAGCAGTCGCGCCGATGCATACAGAGGCTTATTAAAGAATGTATTGATGTGGCCGATAGGGCGGGTATCACGATAGAGCCTGTGCAAGGGAAAAACATTCGTAAGCTACTCGACTATAATAATCGCCTGAAAGAATATTTAGTCTATCAGCTCATTCCGATTGTAATAAAGAAGCATGCGTCGTTGCGTGCTAGTATGTTACAAGACCTTGAGAAGGGACGCCTTTGTGAGGTCGATGCCATCAATGGTGTTGTCTCGAAGCTTGGGCGTGTGCATGCGGTGCCCACACCATACAATGATAGGGCGATAGAGTTGATTCACGCCATCGAACGAGGCGAGTCTAAGCCAGAGATAGCAAATGTTTTGCTCTTTGATGATCTGAGTTAGTAGTGGATACAGATGCTCTCATTGTGTCGATTATTTAATCTAGTCTTGTATCTTTGTGAAACCTTAGCCGATATATCTTGTTGGTATAACAGGTGAGGGCTTAAACCTTAGCCGGGAAAGCAAATCGGAACAAAGACATAAACAGATAAAGATAAAAAAACTATGAGTACAGAACATGTTCGCTGCCTGATCATTGGGTCGGGCCCAGCTGGCTACACAGCGGCTATTTACGCTTCACGTGCCAATCTATCGCCCATATTGTATGAAGGCATTCAACCTGGTGGTCAGTTGACTACTACTACCGATGTAGAAAACTTCCCAGGCTACCCCGAGGGTATCACTGGCACTGAGATGATGGAAGACCTGCGCAAGCAGGCTCTGCGTTTCGGTACCGATATTCGTGCTGGTATTGCTACTGCTGCAGACCTTAGCGCTGCTCCTTATAAGATCACTATAGAAGGCGAGAAGGAAATTACAGCAGATACGCTGATCATTTCTACCGGTGCAGCTGCCAAGTACTTGGGACTTGCCGATGAGGCTAAATATGCAGGTATGGGAGTGTCGGCTTGTGCTACGTGCGATGGGTTTTTCTATCGTAAGAAAAAAGTGGCTGTAGTAGGTGGTGGCGATACAGCCTGTGAAGAAGCACTTTACCTCTCATCGATCGCCGAGCATGTTTACCTTATTGTACGTAAGGACTATCTGCGTGCTTCGAAGGTGATGCAAGAACGTGTGTTTGGTGCAGAGAATATCACCGTACTATTTGAGCACAACACGGTAGGACTCTTTGGAGACAATGGAGTAGAGGGAGCTCATGTGGTGAAACGTATGGGGCAGACCGACGAAGAGCGTTACGATATCGCTATCGATGGTTTCTTCTTGGCTATCGGCCATACACCCAATAGCAAGATCTTTGCCAAGTATCTCGAACTAGACGAGGTGGGCTATATCAAAACGCTCGATGGTACACCACGAACAAATATTCCTGGAGTTTTCGCTGCAGGCGATGTGGCAGATCCTCACTACCGTCAGGCTATTACTGCAGCAGGATCGGGCTGTAAGGCGGCAATCGAAGCCGAGCGCTTCTTGATCGAAAAAGGCTTGTAGAAACTAGAGACCATTAGTCGCTTATAATTACGGCTCCTCACTTGCTTTTGTAGCATGGTGAGGAGCCGTTTTATTAGTACGCCCAATAATGGGTCAGTTTTTACTCAATATCTCCTATTTGCGAGGTTTAATGTAGCAAAACAAATATATAGGCCACGTAGAACGCTAGGAAGATGAAGCCTTCTAAGCGCTTGATGCTCTCGGTGCCATAGTAGCGTGATGCAATCCAAAGCATTACACTCGAGCTAATAAGGGCTATAAAGTCTGTGTTTCGAATGCCAGCAGCACTAACAGGGCTAATGCTTGCTGTGGCTCCCAAGATGAATAGGATATTGAATAGGTTGCTTCCTACTACATTGCCAATAGCTATATCTGCCTTACCTTTCTTGGCTGCTACAATGCTCGTGGCAAGCTCGGGTAGGGAGGTGCCAACTGCTACGAGGGTTAGCGCTATGATAGACTCGCTGACGCCGAGTGCTGTGGCTATCTGAACAGCAGAGCCGACGAAGATTTTCCCGCCGAAGATGAGTGCTGCCAATCCGCCCACGATCATGAGTGAAGAGAGCCAGATAGGAAGGTGTTTGACGGCTGTGCCATCGAGAGTGCTTTCGTCATTGCTACGTGCTATCGAAAAAGTGTAGGCCAGGAATAGAAGAAAGAATGCTAGTAGTATGAGGCCGTCAATACGATCCAGACCATTTGGGCTACGGCCCACCAAGAAACCATCGAAGCACATAATGCTTAGCACAGCGGTAGCCAAGATACAGACTGGCATTTGAACTTTCACCATGTTTCGATCCACTTTCAGCGGACTAATGAGCGCAGTGAGCCCAAGAATAAGGAAGATATTGAGGATATTGCTCCCCACAACATTGCCCAAGGCTATGCTGTCACTTCCAGAAAAGGCCGCTTGAAGACTTACTGTTAGCTCGGGTGCCGATGTGCCAAAGGCAACGATAGTTAGTCCAATAACAAGTTCCGAAATGTGCAGACGCTTTGCAATGGACGAGGCGCCGTCTGTAAGGTAATTGGCACCCAATAGGATGAGCGTAAGAGAAATGATGAGGTAAATAATCTGTAAGACCATGTTTTTGTGTCGGATGCTATTTTTGAGAATGGGGGGTGGTAAGCGCTATATTACGTTCGGTCGAAATTATTTTTATAGCCTTGACTAAGCGATCCAGCTCTGCTTCTTCGAAGTCGGCCCTTAGTGAAAATCTGATGCGAGCCTTTCCTTGTTCTACCGTTGGGTAACGAATCGCTAAGGCGTAAAAACCTCGCCGACGAAGGGCGGATGAAAACTCAAGCGCTTTAGCTTCATCGCCTATCAATAGAGGTGCGATTTGGCTTTTTGGTGCAGTTTCTATGCCCAGTTCATTCAGTTTGCTCCCTAGATACTGGTATAGTTGCTTTAAACGCTCTCGTTTTGAATGAAGTTTGGGCATGCGATCGAGAATGAAGTCTATCCATGCTGTAAGTAGAGGCGAGATAGAAGTGGAAAAGATAAATGGTCGGAGCCGATTGACAAAGTAGTCTTTGTAAATCTGTTTGCATATCACAAATGCTCCCATAGCAGCATAGGCTTTGCCAAAAGTTCCAACCAGAAAGTCTATTTCTTGGATGCAATTGTGCTGCTCGGCAAGTCCTAATCCTAAGCTTCCCTTAACACCCACAGCATGAGCTTCGTCTAAGTACAAGAGTATCTTATCGGGGTATCTCTTTTTTATGTCGATGAGTATTTGAAGATTGCAACAGTCGCCGTCCATACTATAGATGCTCTCTTCGACGATGATGATCTGCTTGTATAGGGGATAGTTTTCTGCTACTAGTTTTTCCAGCTGTCTGTAGTCTTGATGCCTAAAGCGCTGAAACTTTGCTCTACTCATCCTGATGCCGTCGATAATGCTGGCATGAACATAGCGGTCGGCTAATATCAGTGTATCTGCCTCGGCGAGTACGCTTAGCAAACCTTGGTTTAGCTGGAATCCAGTGCCCAATACCAGTGCGGCATCCTTATTATATAGTCGTGCAAGCTTTGACTCGAGTAGGTCTAGCGCTGGGTAGTTCCCGCCCAGTAGTCTGGAGCCAGTGCTGCCGAGGGGGGTGAGTTTGCTTTGGCAGATTTGGTAAAACTCTGCCAGAAGATTCTTGTCGGCAGCCAGTCCAAGGTAGTCGTTCGACGAAAGGTTGAGCAGGCTATTGCCCACTTCGTCAATGATATAATGTCCTTGGCTCACTTGGCTGTTTATCTGTCTCAGCTTGTTTGTAGCCTTTAGTTCAGCTAATTGTTCCTGACAGTATTTTTCTAAATGCATGGGGCTTTGTTTCTGTGCTAGGCAATAGAAATAGAGCCTTTCCTCGGTTTGTGAGGAAAGGCTCTACAAGTGTGAGGTCTTAAACCGTTTTGTTTCGAGGCTTAGTTGCCATGTTTTTTAGTAAGCTCTTCGTACTTGTCGTTCATCTTGAGGTTGTAGTACACATTGCGAAGCACGTACCAGCTTTCTTCTGGGTTGATCTTGTAAGCTTTTTCGAGCAAAGGCAGAGCCTTGTTCATGTATTCTTTGGCTTGAGCTTCTATCTGAGCTGTGATTTTGTCGGCACTCTTTAGCTCTGCTGCACGGTTGTAATAGAGACGGCCCAAGTCGTAGTTGATGGCTGCATCTTCAGTGCTGATTGCCATCGCCTTTAGGAGCCACTCTTCGGCTTTGTCGAGTTTGTTTGAGTTTTCGTAAAGCTTAGCCATTACATTGTAATACTGGAGGTTGTTTGGCTCCTCGGTGATTGCAATGTTAAGCATATTGATGGCATCGTCTGTACGTCCTACTCCAATGTAGTTGTTGATAAGGTTGAGCAAGTAATAAGGCTGCTTAGGGAATAGTTTGATACCTTCCTCAAGAGTCTTAATATAGTTCAGAGTGTCTTTCTGCTCGTTATACACTGTAGCTATAAGCTGGTAAACATCGTCGACACGATAAGGGTCGTTCTTGATACGCTGAGCGATTTCGAGAGTCTTGGCACGGTCGCCAGTCTGATAAGCACAAGCAGCCGAGAAGAAGCCTACCATCATTGAGTTTGAGTCCTTAGCCGAAATGCTTGGATCCGAAGCAAACATAGGCAACTCCTTAATAGCTAGGAATTGGTCGAATGCTTCGAGAGCTTTCCTATAGTCTTTTTGCTCCATATAGTAGCCACCAGCATTGATGTAGTAGAGGTGGTTTACTTTTAGTATTTCGGGGATTTTTTTCTCGAAGCGAGGTTTCACTTTGCCCTTTGCATTTGGTGCATTGTCTAGCTCGTTGGCCTTGATCAAGTAGGGCAGTATGCGTAGCAAAGCTTCGTTCATCGATGCCCTATTAGGCTCCTGACCGATTGTTTGCTTCATGTTTTCGGTTGTAAATTGCTTGTTTTCGAGCGATGCTGCTACAAACCAAGTTTTTGCGTCGTCTTTTGTTTCGGGGTTTTGCATCGCCTCATTGATCAGGCTACGCGCTTCACCATAGTTTGGGTTTTTGTCTTTAGTAATGCTTTCAGTTGCTTTTACATTGGCTGTTTGGGCAGCTGCAAAGAAGCTGGCAGCCATAAAAAGCGCTGCTGTCATTAGTGATTTTGTCTTCATAATGTTTCTGATCTAATTGTTTTATTAGCTCTATTATTCTTCGTTACTATTGTTTTCGTCACCTTCAATTTCTTCCGAGCTTAAGTCCGTTGCACTTACATTTGCTTCGTCACTTAATACTTCGGTTTCGTTTTCTTCCTCTTCGGCTGCAACGCTACAAACGGATGCGATCTCGTCGCCGCGCTTCTGGAGGTCGATGAGTTTTACTCCCTGAGTAGCTCTGCCTAGTATGCTAAGTCCTGCTATACTCATACGTATAGCTACGCCACTCTTATTGATAATCATCAGGTCGTTTTCTTCCCTAACAGCACGGATGGCAACTAATTTGCCTGTTTTTTGTGTTATCTGCAATGTCTTTACACCCTTGCCTCCTCTGTTCGTGATGCGATAGTCTTCGATCAGGGAGCGCTTGCCAAATCCGTTCTCACTTACTACTAAGACGCTCTGCTCTTCGGGATGTTTAATGCAAATCATGCCTACAACTTCGTCGTTGGGATCATTGTCGAGGGTCATTCCTCTCACACCCATCGATGTACGTCCCGATGCTCGTACCTTATCTTCGTGGAATCTGATGGCTCGTCCATTGCGGTTGGCAATCACTATATCGCAGTTGCCATTGGTGAGCCTTACACTTACTACTTTGTCGTCATCACGTAGGTCAATCGCTCTTACTCCATTGGCTCGAGGGCGTGAGAATGCTTCGAGTAGGGTTTTCTTTACAATACCTCGCTTGGTACAGAAGAATATGTAGTGACTATTGACGAACTCCTCGTCTGTAGTTAGATTCTTGATGCGAATGAGGGCGTTTACACGACTATCGGTGTCGAGGTTGAGCAGGTTCTGAATAGCTCGTCCCTTTGAGTTTTTAGACCCTTCGGGGATTTCATATACTTTGAGCCAGTAGCACTTGCCTTGGTCTGTAAAGAGCATAAGTGTGGCGTGCATAGAGGCTGAATAGAGGTACTCGATAAAGTCCTCGTCGCGAGTGTCCGATCCCTTTGCTCCCACACCTCCTCGTCCTTGTGAGCGGTATTCGCTTAGCGGTGTGCGCTTGATGTAGCCCATATGCGAGAGGGTGATAACCATATCATCGTCGGCATAGAAGTCTTCGGGGTTGAATTCTTCCGAGCTGTACACGATTTCGCTCCGTCTCTCGTCGCCGTATTTGTTTTTTATCTCGAGTAGTTCTTCTTTGACGATCTCCATCCTCAATTCGATGCTTGCCAAGATGGCGCGAAGTCTTTCGATGGTTTTCATTAGCTCTTCAAACTCGAGGCGTAGCTTCTCGTGCTCTAGACCAACCAAAGCCCTAAGTCGCATATCGACGATGGCTCGAGCCTGTAGCTCGGAGAGTTCAAATCGCTCGCGCAGTCTCTCCATAGCTATGGCAGCGGTCTGTGAGGAGCGAATGATACGTATTACTTCATCGATGTTGTCGACTGCAATGATCAGCCCCTCTACAATGTGTGCTCTATCGAGAGCCTTGTCGAGTTCAAATTGTGAGCGGCGTGTTACAACCACATGACGGTGGTCTACAAACTCGCGGATCAGATCCTTGAGGTTGAGCTGCATGGGGCGTCCGTTCACTAAAGCAATGTTGTTGACGCTAAACGAACTCTGCATAGCTGTCATTTTGAATAATTTATTCAAGACAACAGAGGCGTTGGCATCGCGTTTGATTTCGATAACTACTCGAATGCCTTGGCGATTCGATTCGTCTGTGATATTAGAGATGCCCTCTAGGCGCTTGTCCGATACTAGATCGGCAATGTTCTTTACCAGGTCTGCTTTGTTTACTTGGTAAGGCAATTCGCTTACGATGATACGTTCTTGATTGCCAATTTGTTCTATCTCGGCACGGCTGCGTATTACTACACGTCCGCGTCCAGTTTCGAATGCTTCCTTTACACCTGCGTATCCATAAATGATACCTCCGGTAGGGAAGTCGGGAGCCTTGATATATTGGGTTAGCTCATCGATTTCGATTTCCGACTTGGCGTCGATATAGGCCACTATGGCGTCAATGCTTTCGCTCAAGTTGTGCGGAGCCATATTGGTTGCCATACCTACTGCAATCCCCGACGATCCATTGATCAAAAGGTTGGGGATACGAGCTGGCAATACACTGGGCTCTCTGAGCGTCTCGTCGAAGTTGTTTTGAAAGTCTACCGTATTCTTATCGATATCGCGTAGCATTTCGTCGGCGATTGCACTCATACGAGCTTCGGTATAACGCATGGCTGCAGGCGAGTCGCCATCTACCGAACCAAAGTTGCCCTGTCCGTCGATGAGTGTGTAGCGCAAACTCCAGGGCTGAGCCATACGCACCATCGTATGGTATACGGCTATGTCGCCATGTGGGTGATACTTACCGATCACATCTCCAACAGTTTTTGCCGATTTCTTGTGAGCGCTAGTAAATACGTTTCCTTGGTCGTTCATCGAGTATAAAACACGACGGTGCACGGGCTTAAATCCGTCACGTACATCAGGTAATGCACGTGATACTATCACCGACATAGAGTAGTCGATATACGCCGTGCGCATCTCATTCTCGATGTTAATATCGATAATCCTATCTTCTGGGTTTATCATCTTTACTTTATTAATAATTTTAGCACAGCCCAGGACATTGCTTGCTCAGCAAGGTCTGTATTCAAATGGCTTTGCCTTCAGTTGTTTGTTCTGCTATTTAAATAAAAAATAGAGATTAGGCTCATGTCTGTTGCTCATGCAATAAGAGCTCCAATCCAAGGCGCTAAGTTAGTAAAAATCCTTGAATTGCTGGCCATTTTAGCCCTGCATTTTGCTCACGCAAGAGGAGCTTGAAGTAGCTCGGTTAACTTGATGTTTTCTGACTTTGACAATGCATGTCGGTGCAGGGAGTCTTTTCATCCCTTGGCAATCTATTTCCAAGCCGATGGCAATCTATTTCCAAGCTGATGGCAATCTATTTCCAAGCCGATGGCAATATAGCGACTTGCGAGACCTCTTATTAAGGCTCAAGTGAAACGAAGGACTCGAGGCTTTGAAGTGAAATAATTGCTGTATAAGCGAAGCGTACTAAGAATGACCGACGAGGCTGTGCTGTGTAGAGAAAGCACACTCGACGATCTCTCGTATCTTTGGGTAAATGGGGGTGGCTATTGACTTAATTCTCGCTATCCTTGCCTTGCTCAGTGGCTTGCTTTTCTTGCTTCTTGAGCCCCAATACAATCTGATAACGATACAAAACGACGGCGAGGATCATATATGCTCCAGCCTGTAACCACAAAAGTTGATACTGCGCTTTGATTTCGCTCATAGCTGCACCCAACGTGTTTATACCTACGAAGCCTTGTACACCTGGGGTAGAGGGTATGAGTAGCGAAAAGGCTTTCCAAAAGCCTGGTAAGGCATGCTCGGGCCATGATACACCGGTAAGGAAGAGGAAAATGACCGAGGTGAATACAAGAATGAGCATCGAATCTTCACGTGCACGGATAAATACCGAAATGCAAATGCAGAAGAACGTGCAAGCCAGCAAGTAGGGGATTAAAAATAGAATAAGTAGCACTGGGTCGGCTAGTTGTGGTAGGGAGAAGATCCAAGGCACTACGATCAATACCCAGATGGCTACGACGGCATAGATGCTTATATAGCACAGACTCTTGCCCAAGACCACACGGAGTGTGCCTCGAAAGTGCGTGTTGGCAGTCGGTACTAAATTGTGGTAGCGATTGTTTTCGCGCGAGGTGCCTGCCAGCATGCAGATGCCTAGTAAAAGCGTCTGCTGCAAGAGTAGCATCAAGATGGGGGGCAAGAGAAATGTGGCAAATCCTGCCTGTGGATTGTAAAGAGCCACGGCTTCGTTGCGAATGGGTCTGAGTTTGACAAGCTCTTCTCGGTCGGTCATCTCGGGATGCAGACGCTGGCGTATCTCGTGATTGAGGTCGAAGCTAATCTCTGTACAGGTGAGCATAAAGGATTTGTAATAGAGCATATTGCTTAGGTCGCAATAGAGCTCCATCTCGGCCGATTTGCCTTGATAAACCGTTTGACTCATTCCTTTTGGGAGACGCAGTATGGCATAGGCCTTTCGATTGTCGAGTAGCGTACGGGCTTCGTCGAGGTTTAGTGTCTGATTGACTATCTCGACTTCGGGACTGGCGTCTAAACGCCGTAGTATCGAACGGCTCAGAGGAGAATGGTCTTCATCTACAACCACAATTTTGGCATTTCGTACCACCTCGGTATACGAGGGGTACGATAAAGAAGAATATCATTACTCCTATATCACTAAAGACGGAAGCAAACTCGCGTTTCAGAATGTATAGCGTATCACTAAAACCTTCCTTGATCTGCCCCAGTAGCCCGATTTCTTGCTTTGTATTGTTCGTTTCCATTAGGGTTTGTAGCGGATTTTAAGCACGGAGTACTTGAGGTTGCGTAGATTCAATAGTGGTAGTATGACGAAAGCAGCCAAGCCTACGTAGACAATCCAAGACGATTGTAAGGGACGGCCGTTGAGAGCCTGATCGGAATAGATCAGGTAGTAGTAGCGTAGTGGGAAAATGTAGGTGAGCGTACGGAATGGTGCGTACATGGCTCCGACTGGGTAGGAGAAGCCTGTCATCGAAAAGGCTAACATCCCCATTAGGCTAGCTGCACTAAGTCCCAAGCGGAGGGTAGGCAAGAGGGAAATGAAGAGTATCCCAAGTGCCTGCGATGCTAGGATTAGTAATAGAAGGGCAATAACGATTGGAGTCCAGCCACAATTGAGAGGGAAGGCGTAGAAGCCGTACATAAGTGAGAGACATGCCATCCCAACGGCAAAGAAAACCAAGGTGTATACGAGCAATTTGCCCAGCAGGGCCAGCACAATACCTCCATTGCTTAGTGATAACCAGTCGCGCGAGCTGTTGTATTTTACTTCCGTACCGATGGCGTAGACGGTAACGAGGAAAATAAACAGCTGCAAGATGCCAGGTATGAGCATATTGTTGAGGTATACCGAGTAGTTTAGCCAGGGATTTCCCATCAAGTGGGTTTTGAGCTGCAAGGGTTGAATCTCGGAAATGATCAAAGCTTCGTTTTGACCTCTTGCCTGTCCGTATTGTAGGCCCACTTTGGCCGATGCCAGCTCGGCAATGGTGCGCATATCTCTAAAGAGCAGTGTGCCCGCCATTAGATAGGCGTTGTTTGTGTATAGTGTGAGCTTGGGTTGGGCGTTGTTGTAAAGATCTGCTTCGAAATTGCGTGGGATATGGAAGATACCATACACATCGCCTCGCTGCATCGCCAGACGAGCCTCGTTAAACGAGCGGTCTCGTAGCACAATGTTGCTCTGTTCGAATGCATCTAAGTTGCGTATGAGCGATCGTGATACAGGACTGTCATCTTCGTCGACCATCGCTAACGGTAGCTTCGAAGGCAGACCTTGCCCCATCAGCGACAGCAAGAAAAAGGTGCTGAATAGTGGTGCAATGATCATGCAAAAGGCATAGATCGGTCTTGCCGTAATGCGATTGATCTCGCGTCTTGTCAACTTTGCAATAATTGCTATTGCTTCGCTTAGTCTCATGCTTCTATAAACTCCTTGATCGGGCTCTAGGGATACAGATTTATTTAGAGCTGACCTTTGTGTAATACGACTGTCATGCCAGCTCTAAGCTGAGGAATCTCTTCTAAGGGTACAGCTGTAATCTCGAAGGTGCGTAGATCGATCTCTCCAGTTGTTTTGGTAGCCTTCCATGCAGCATATGACCCCAAATCCTTCATCTTGCTTACCTTCATGCTAATCTCTTTATCGGCAAGGGCTGGGACATACGCTTTGAGTATGACACCAAGATCAAGCTTGGGCAGCATATCTTCTCTTACGCTAAAGATGATTTCTTTCTTTTTCGTGTCGGCAATATGCATGATGGGTGCACCAGTACCAACCAATTCGCCCACCAGTGGAAAGATTCCTGCCACTTCACCATCGATAGGAGAAAGCAAGGCGCCTTCTTTGAGGTACGAACCGATCTCTTCGAGAGCCCCATCGGCTTGGTCTACAAGAGCTGCTGCAGCCATGCGGTCTTCTCTTTGTGCTCCATTTACAGCCATGTCATACTGGCTTTTTGCAGCTCGTTCTGTAGCCTGCATGGCTTTGTATTGGGCCTCGGCTTCGTCGTATTTCTGCGAGGGTATTACTCCTTCTTGGTGAAGCTTTGCTACACGGTCGAAGCTTTTCTTGGCTATCTCCACACCTGCTACGGCCTTTTGCCACATTTCATAAGCTCCTTGCTTCATTTCGGCTCTTGCCCCAAGATCAGCCTTGCGGCTTTGTGCCCAGGCTGCTCGGCGTAGGGCTTGAGCTTGAGTTTGCTTCGCCTCGACTTCTGGTGTTGATATGAGCACCAGCGTATCGCCTTTGCTAACGCGCTGTCCCTCTTCTACTCGATAGGATACAATGCGTCCTGGCACCTTGCCAGAGATGCGAAGCTCCTTTACTTCTACCAAGCCCAGTACAGGATCTTCCTTGGGGCTGAAGAGTATGAAGCCTGCCAGTGCCACTAAGGCTATGATGATTATCAGCGCTACAAATGCCAAGAGCATATTATTGGCAGAAAGCTTTCCGTCTACGTTTTTTGCTGTCATATTATCTGTTGTTTGCTTTTTGTTTTTGATTGCCTTCAGCGGGATTCTATCCCCGATTACGGTCTAAACTGTTGCTAACTATTGCTTGTAATGTTTGATCGTTTTAGTCTAAGCCCACTCGCTTTAGCTTGCTCTTTGCTAGTCTTAGTGCGATTGCTGCGTCGATGATGTTGCTCTTGGCTGCATGCCAAGCGGTCTGTGCTTGCTGGACTTGCAATAGAGTTATCATGCCTTCGTTGTAACCTAGCTGTGCCTTTCGGAGGTTTTCTTCGGCTTGTCTTTGTGCGCTCTTAGCTACTTCGTATTGTTTGTAAGCTTCGCTATGTAGGTATTGAGCTTGTCTGATCTGTAGACTCATCTGCTCTTCAGCTTGAGCGCGTTCTAGCTGCTTTGTGCGGTGTTTCGCTTCGGCTGCACGATGCTTGTAGGAGGCTTTCAGTACATTGGTGAGCGGTACCTGAAGTAGCAAGCCCACACTATACGTGCCATCGAAGCTTTTTCTAAAGCCGTTGAACATATTCGGATTCATCAGCGTGTAGTTTGCCATAAACATAAGTTGAGGTAGGGCGGCAGCTCGCTCGATACTCTTGTTCTTCTCGTAGATCTTTTCGGCAAGTATCAAACTCTTGGTTTCACTCCTACCTGCAACGACCTGGTCTATATGCTTTTCCATTGTAGAATTGTGCAGAGTAGTTTGCTCGGCGCTAAGGCTTTCGTTGTTGTCACTAAGAGTTGTAATGGCATCGGCTGCTAAGCCGCATTTTTCGGCTAGCAGCATCTTGGAAAGTACCATGCCGTTTTTTGCTTTCATGAGTGCCATCTCAGCTTCGTTTAGCTTCACGGCAATGCTAAGCGCATCGGCCTCGGTAGCTACACCTGCCGCTATGAGAGCCTGTACTGTTTTGTCGCTATTTTTTAGCAATTCCACGAAGTCGGTAGCTAGCTTTACCTTTTCTTCTACCGATACAGCTTGCCAGTATGCTTGATCTACTTCGTATACCAACTCTTGCTGCTCTGTGCTCAACATCTCTTGCTTTAGCTCTACAGCAAGGTCTGCCATCTGGTTGCTCGCTATTATCTTCCCACCTGCAAATAGAGGTTGCATCAGTGAGAAGTTCATCAGGTAGATGTTTTTTGTGTCGGGCGAAGTGAGGCTTTGTATACTCTGAGGAATGTATTGTGCCAAAGGGCCAAACAATCCTTGGTAATCGATTAGTTGGAGGCGTTTTTGCATGTGCAGGTAGCCACCAGTTGCTTGGATTACGGGATAGAAGTTCATAAAGTATTCGCTACGTTGAGCCTTTGCCTCCGTAATAGCTTCTTGACCAATCGCTATGCGCTTATTATTGGCAAGTGCTAGTTGCCTGCACTCCTCGAGTGAGTATGAGCTTTGGGCATTGAGTTTCGAACCCTGAAACGCCAGCAAAGTCAGCAATGCTAGTATGCAAGCAGAGCCAATTAGATGCCCTATGTGAGCGGACTCTTGAATTCTTATGCTCTCAATCTTGCACGCAAATGCCGTTGATTCCGATCGATTTCGATCCTTTTTCATTGAGCAATTCATTTTTAATAGTTCATGTTGTTTCGGTCTAAATCACAGGTTGAGACTGCATCGATCGATGAGGAAGGTGAGTAAGCTGCAAATGATTTTAGCTTTGCCAAAGGGGGGGGCTGATGATTTGTGCTTTGTCGTAAACTAAGCCGATCCCGAAGGGCGATGCTGCCAACTACTAATTGCAGACTGGTATAGAAAATTCATTCTTAATCGAAATGCTCGTTTTTGCTTTGAGCATCTCCTTGTCAGAACCTCTTTTGTATATCAGTTAGCAATCATTCAAAGCAGATTATTCGATGCTCGAGTACTATCTGTGGTATAGAAAAGACCACAAAGATATGTTAATGTTTCGTCTTGTGCAAATCTTTAATCCGTGCAATTCTCCATACTGCATGGTAGATGGTCTGGATCGAGTTCGATGGTGGCATGCGCAATGCCATGTTCACTACAGAGCTGGCGAACACGCTCTTTGAGTGCTTGTTGCTTTTCTACATCGGGATAGTGTTGCGAGTTGTAGCATACATGTATCGTGATGATGTGGTTCTCTCCGTCGAGCGACCATAAATGCATGTCATGTACATCGCTTACTGCTTCGATGGCCACAATCGCCTTTGTGAGTAGCTCACGATTCACCCCCTCGGGAACGCCTTGCAATAGCACCTTCATGGTTGCCTTTAGATTGCCATATACATTAAATAATATCCAAGCAGTAATGGCAAGTGATAGGATGGGATCTAGTATGGGCAAATCGACAAAAATCATGACGATACTAACGACCAATACAGCTGCCCAGCCCAGTACGTCTTCCATGAGGTGAAGCATCACGGCTCGTTCGCTGAGGCTATGCCCCGACTTGAGTCGGAGTGCTGCTACTCCGTTTACGATTAGCCCAAAGATGGCTAATACTAGCATGCCCTCTGCCATCGGTTCGCCTGGGTTGATGAGTCGTTTTATCGAAGCGGTTATTACAAAGAATGATCCAACGAGCAGAATGATTGAGATGAGTAAAGCCCCGAGTAGCGAAAAACGCTTGTAGCCGTAGGTAAAGCGAGCATCCGATTTCCGTTGTGAGTATTTTTCGAGCCGCCAAGCTACTCCTAGCGAAATGGAGTCGCCAAAGTCGTGCAAGGCGTCGGAAAGGATGGCCACGCTACCCGTATAGATACCTCCGATAAGCTCAATAAGAGCAAAGAATAGGTTTAGAAAGAAGGCAAATAGTAGGTTGCCTGAAGCATGATGATGATGATGATGATGATGATGATGATGACCAGCGCAGTGGCTGTGAGCATCTGTATGAGCTACAGACCTGAGTTTACCCTCGCAATTGTCTGGGTGCTCATGCCCTTCGTGCATACACTTGGATGGGTTTGAATGGTTTTGATCGTGCATAATAATAGGTTTGGTAATCAGATGCCCCCCCTTCGCTCGTGCTTAGGATCCTTGCAGAGCTAAGCACGAGTGGGAGGACTTCGTTATGGATTTTGCTTGCGCTGCTCGATCTGCAATGTAATGGTAGGTGCATCGCAGATTTCTGTTGGGCCATAAAATTGGATGGGGCCAGGATAGACATTGCCATTGCTGAGAGCCCATTCGCGACGGCGCTCGCGTAGTATCTGGTAGGGTCGGGCCTCGAGGTCGATCATCGCTTTACGAATCACGGGTCGCATCTTTCCACTCCTGCGTTCCATGTTCATCATTGCAGTTAGGGGCACACCACCCGCTTTCCATTCACTAGCTGGAGCTGTAGTGTTGCTTACTGTAGCCATGTATCCAGTTTTGCCTTCGCCTAGTAGTATGGCAGCTGTTCGACCCAAGCTGTAGCAATAGTCGGCATCGAAGTTTGAGGGCATAGAGCAGCGACCTTCGTAACCGAAAAAGTGTGTGAGGGTGCTAAACTTGCCCTTATATTTGCCCTGTTCGGTCCAGGTCTTTAGCTTTTCTGCCACCATGTCTGCCAGCAGTTGCTCGGTGGGAATGCGCGATACCTGTACGTTGCCGTGAGGGTCGCGGTCTTGGAGCAGCTCTCGGGCTACTTCATTGGGCAAGCTGCAGAATAAGGCCGCATTTTCTCGGCTAAGCTTTTTGGTGATATAGGCAAGCTGTGCCGATTTCTTTATCAAGTCAAACTCTTCTTCATACTTTGCCAAAAATTCGTTCAACTCGGCAATGAGTCGCTTCATAGCCGGTAGAAACTCTATCAAGCCCTCGGGGATAAGTACTGTGCCGAAGTCCATGCCTAGCTCGGCTCTGCGGGCCACAATGTCTGCAATGTACGATACCACATCGTCGAGGTAGTAGTTTTCTGCTTCGATCTCTTCCGATATGATGCAGACGTTTGGGTGTGTCTGTAGGCCACATTCGAGAGTGATATGCGAAGCTGTTCGCCCCATCAGTTTGATGAAGTGCCAGTACTTGCGCGACGAGTTGCAGTCTCGCTGTATATTGCCAATAAGTTCGCTATATACTTTCGATGCTGTGTCGAATCCAAACGAGCATTCGATGTATTCGTTTTTTAGGTCGCCATCTATCGTTTTAGGACAGCCCACCACTTTGATATCTGCTCCCGTAGCTAGGAAGTACTCTGCCATATCGCAGGCGTTTGTGTTTGAGTCGTCGCCGCCTATTATTACTAGAGCTTTTATGTTTAACCCTTCGAGGGTTTCGCGCACTTGTTCAAATTGCTCAGGAGTCTCTAGCTTGGTGCGTCCCGAGCCTATCATGTCAAATCCTCCTGTGTTTCTAAAATCGTCGATAATGGCTGCCGTCAGCTCGCGGTATTCGCCTTTAAGCAAGCCATTAGGCCCCATCAAAAAGCCGAATAGGCGATTGTCTGGGTTTAGCAGCTTGAGCCCATCGTATAGCCCTGCTATTACGTTGTGCCCACCTGGTGCTTGACCTCCAGATAATATCACGGCAGCGTTCATTTCGGGGTAGCTACACTTGTTTTCGGCTGTTTGTATTTCTATCAACGGCTGTTTGTAGCTATTTGGAAAGTAGTATCTGATCGAGTCTTCGTCTTTGCTTGCTTGTGTAATTTCGCCTTCAATGAGTTTTACAAATCCCTTTAGTGTATGGGGTATTTTGGGCTCGTATGCGAATCGCGCTAGTTCTAATGCACTTTTTGCCATTTTGTTTTTCTTTTCTTAATCGGGTCAATGTGTGGGGCTAGGTGCTCTCGAATATCAAG
Organism: uncultured Porphyromonas sp.; assembly: GCA_964535945.1. GTDB lineage: Bacteria > Bacteroidota > Bacteroidia > Bacteroidales > Porphyromonadaceae > Porphyromonas. The sequence continues at coordinate 13,986 of CAZHWP010000008.1, read as the reverse complement.
TCATGTATCCTATTTGCCCAAGTCTTGTGTTTTGCAGCTTTCTGCACATACAAATATCGCAATATTAAGCCAATGCCGATGCATAATTACGAAGATTATTTTCCGATGCTTCTAGCTGGATCAGATACGCTTCTAATCGGTACTCAGATGCCATCTTTGAATAAGGGCTGATATCGAAAGCAGATATCAGCCCTTATCTCCAAATAGAAAAGTGTTTTCAAGGTTTTTTAATTACCGCCGCCAGCACCTGTACTGCTGCCACCGCCCGTGCCACCGCCTGCACCAGAACCCGAACTGCTTTGTTTGAGGTCGTCGTTGCTGATGCTGCGCTGTACTTTGCGTACTTGTGCCTTCATCTCGCCAAATCTGTAGCTTACGCTTAGTTTCAGAGTGCGTCCCATATACGATGATTCGTTTTTGATGCTGAATCCTGGTCCTTCCGTAGTATTCTTGAAAATCATGTATTTCCTGAATGGCTCATTGAGGTGTAGCCCTACGGTGAGTCTTTTGTTCAAGAAAGACTTATTCACTCCCAAGCCGAAGTGGTAGTTGGCAGACATGGTACTTTGCAACTGACGTCCAAAGTCGTAGTAGCCCCCATTCACGTTAAAGCCCCAGTCATTGGGCAGTGTCGCTTGCGCTCCTGCAAAGAGCATGTATCCAAAGCTGTTGTGATCGAGCGCTAACTCTTTGACCTTTTCTTTATTGTATGTACCCATCAGGTTGGCGTATGTACGCAACCAAGCAAAGGGCGTGTACATGGTGTAAACGTTCATGATCCACTTGTTGGTATTACCAATATTGCCATAGGTGTGATTGAGAATATTGGGGTTTGTGGGGTCGACCATCGAATAGCCTACGATCTCGTTGTCGCTAAATTCATAGCTGAGCGAGGTGTTGATCATTAACTTTTGAGAGTACTTGCTCAGTGACAACGAAACGTCGTGTCCCTTTTCTGCCTTCAAAGCTGGATTACCGTAGTTTACGGTATAATCATTTGTTTGTAGCTTGAATGGGTTGAGCTGTGTGATACTTGGGCGAGAGATCCGGTAGTTGTACGCAAGCTTGATCTGAGTCATGGGATCAATGTTGTAGCCCATTGTAAGCTGTGGTACCCAGTTGAATGCCTTGTGTGTAAAATTGGCATCGCTACTATTTGGGAAGATGGCTGTTAGCCAGTCGTATTCGCCACGCACACCAGCTTGCAGTGAGTATTTCATGCTGCGGTAATTGTAGCCGAGATAGGCCGATAGTACATCTTGATTGTGCTTAAATTGATCCATATCGTTTGTGTTGCCATAGATAGACCCTGGTACCCAAGTGTCTGATCCGAAGGCTAGCATTTGGTGCATGGGGTCACTCTTCGATCGGCGTGCAATATACTTTAGTCCTGTTTCGATGCTGTGCGATTGTGCGAGCGGTGTCGTATAGTCGAGCTGTCCGGTATGTTCTTCCATACCAGCTTTCACTTCCGACTCTTGTGCTTGGTGCATGATCTCTCGTAAGGGAATGCGCTTCAGAGCTTCTAGATCCTGTTCGATGCGTGTAAGCTGATTGTTGGGGTTGTTGGTGTATTTGTATGAGGCTGTAAGGAGTTCGCCAGCTTTGCGGAAGCTTCTTTGGTAGTCGGCACCCAAATCCCAAGATCCGTTGTCGTTTTTTGTAAGGATGCTTTGATTCATCTTTTTGATGAGGTTGCCAGCAGCCCATTCTTGCGATAGGGTGTTGTTGCTTACATTGCTATTCCATAGCATGATGCCTCCAGTAATGTTGAATAGTCTGAGACTGTCGATTTCGTACGAAATCAGTGCGCTACCATAATGCCCTTTCGATTTGTTGATCATCGAACCTTCGTCCAAAGAGTGAGCATTAGGTGTTATGCGCTCGTTGAAATAGGGCGATTTTGTGCCAAATAATTGCCAGTTACTATAGTTGAGAGTCAGTCCTACTTTGCCAACTTTGGTCGTTAGGAATACGTTGCCATTGGCTTGACCAGCAGTAGATACCCCTGCGCTTAGGTTGGCCGTGTAGCCCTGTAGGCTGCTACCTTCGTCCGTTACGATGTTTAGTATGGCATTGACACCTTCGGCATCGTACTTGACACCCGGATCGGTGATTACCTCTACTTTTTTTATGGTATGTGCTGGGATTGAGCGTAGTACTTCTTTGGGGTTGCTCGATACCATCGAAGAGGGCTTACCATTCAAATAGATTTTATATTGTGAAGATCCTTTGATTTGAATGTTTTCTTGTCCATCTACAGTTACTAAGGGCACATTGCGCAACATTTCGAGGAGCGACTTGCTTTTTGCAGATGGGTCTTCCTTCATGTTGTACGCAATGCGATCGACCTCTAGTTTTACTAGTGGACGGGCTGCTGCGATCGTTACGGCATCGAGCTCTTTGTCTTCACTTGCCATACCGATTGCTCCTAAGTCAATGTCTTTTGCCCCTTGTCCATCGACGGTTCTCTCCACAGCTTGCATGCCCACAAAGGCTGCCGTTAGCTTGTACGATTTAGCTTGGGGTAGTCTGATGGCAAACTGCCCCTTGTGGTCGGTAATTTGACTATAAGGCTTGCTGCTGTCTTGGGGTAGAATTTGCACAGTAGCATAGGGCACAGCCTCGTTGCTGATGCTGTCTCTGATGTTCCCGCTAATCTTGATCTGCCCATTGCCGTTTTGAGCGGCTACTCCCATCGAGATGGAAATAATTAGTAAGAGGGTGTTGATAATTCGAATCATCGTTTAGTGTTGTAGAATTGTTTATTAAGTAATGAGTGATTGAGTTTGTTTTGATAGAGTCAGAGCAAGCAGGTTCGGCAGGCTTATGGCTGCCAAACCTACTGCCCGTTTAGACTCTTTCTAGAGAGACAGTATAGTGAAAAGTTTATTTTCAAGATGTTTTTCTGCTCGAGGTCCTAGAGGCTAATTCTCTGCTTGGTACTTTTCCCAGCTGGCTGTGAGCTGCTCAATCGGGATCTCCAAGAGCTGCATCTCTCGAAAGATGGCAGGTAAGACCTCTTCAATAAAATGCTCCTTGCGGGCACTTTCGATCGTGGCTTTGGCCGATGGACTTACGAAGTATCCTAGGCCGCGCTTGTTGTAGATCAAGTCTTCTTGTTGAAGTCTTTCTATCGATCGCATAGCCGTATTGGGGTTTACCTCCATCTCTTCGGCCAATTCACGCACCGATGGGATACGCCCATCGGCAGGATAGGTACCATCGAGTATGCGGTCTTTGACCGTATCGGCGATTTGTATGAATATGGATTGTGCTTGTAGCTTGCTCATGGTCTGTTCCTTTCTGTACTAATGGTTGAAGGGTCGGATTTTGCTGACTCTTGCTTGTGAGGTGCTTTTAGTATGTGTTGCTTCATTTGATTTGTCGTTTTTGGAGCACTAAGTATGAAGCTACAATCAGTGCAAAGTCAGTTAGGTAGATAAGTCCAGTGAAGATCTTGTCCATCAGATCGATATTGCTTTCGCTGTGCATTAGTAATGTCGACATACCCAAGTCGTCTATACCCAATATCAACAGTAAGAAGCAAAATACAAAGACGAAAAGCGCGGTGGCGAAACGTCTAAATCTGATGGCACAGAAGAGTGCAAGAGCCAAAAAGAATAGCATAATAGCAATTGTTGTAAAGCTGCTTGGCATGAAAGGTAGCAGTACTTGATAGCCAGTGTTGCCAATCTGGAGGCTTTTTTCGTAGAGATGTTGCTTGCTTATATCGAGTATGCTCGGATAGAGCAATACCTCTATTGAATATACCAATTGATTGATCAAGATCGTCGCTGCAAAGAGCAGCAAGCCTTCGATGAGGATTACGATCAGCTTGTCGAGCGTGGTGCTCGGTAGCTGGGTGTATGTAATCGTGTTGGAATTGTTTATGCGCTGATGGGTAATCCAGAAGAGCATGAAGGCCATAGCAAGGTAAGTAATGCTGCTACCGATCCCAATCATGTATGAGTACCGAAATGGATAATCGCTAACGATATGCGTATTCGTCTGGGTCAAGATCGTAAAGGTCAGTAGGGCTGCCAAGATACTTCCCATTGAGACGAGCAGGTTGCGCTTGCTTACGCTCCACTCCATCTGTAGCAGTAGCTTGATCCTTCTTGGCATTGTGTTTGTCGTTGATGTATGGCTCATATTAATTGACGTTTTTTGAGTGAGTAATAGCCAAAGGCGAGGAATGCTATAGAGACTGAGGAGTAGAAGATAATCATCCCTTCCCAAGGGATGTCGAGGAGGAAGATTTCTTTGACTTGCTCTTCGCTAACGTTGCTGTGTCTCGAAAGTTCATTCAAGCCTCTTAGCATACGAGTAATCCATATCGACGAGCTACCTACTCCTACCAAGGTGCTAATGCCTATGTAGGCAAAGAGTGCTGGTACGAAGTTTCGGAACCGCATTGTTACAAGTGCAGCAATTCCTATTGTAACAGCTATCGAAGTTAATTGCACTATGAGCATCACATTACGAAGGTATATACCTCCATCTAGGTCATCACTGATCTGCCAATGAATCTCACTGATGACCGTCCAGGTTTCTCTCAGATAGGGGTGGAGTAGGAATTCGATAGCAAAGTATAGCAATGCGAGAATCAAGGTCCAAGGTACTACTAGGGCATACTCGATCAGAAGGGTGGTGAATTTTTCTGCCGAGGATGCTGGTACTTGTGTGTACGTAATCGTATCGGAGTGATTGAAGCGCTTGTGCCCCATCCAAAAGACGAATGTGCTAAGTGCAAAGAAGAAGAGCCCTGTAAAGAAGATTAATAGCGCAAAGCCACCTTCTCTGCTGCCTCCCTTCGCTAGAATTAACTCGGTAAGTGTAATCGATACTAATAGCATGATGCCACTTAGTAGAAGGATGTTCCTCTTTTGTGCTGCCCACTCCATGCCGAGCAATAAGCCAATGCGCTGCCAAGCGTTATTTGTCTTAGAGGTTGAGATGCTTGTATTCATCTTTACTTGTTTTTATGCTCGTTAATAATCTTACTAAAGGCTTCTCGCTCGGCGATCATACCATTGAAGAATAGCTCCATCGAGAAGGGGGTGTCTTCGTTTTCTGTATTGGCAAATACGCCAATTTCACCGAGTGGAGAACCTTCTCTGTAGAGTGCTGCGTCTAGCTTTTCGACGGTGCGGAAGGCAAACAAGCTGTTTAGATCTGCTACGGTTTCATTGCATACGATCTTATTATTGTCGAGCATCACCAGACGGTCGATTATCTGCTCGAGGTCGCGGACCTGGTGGGTGCTAATGATGACGGTCTGCTCGTCGCTAATGTAGCGTGCCATCAATCTGCGGAAGGCGCTCTTCGAAGGGATGTCGAGCCCGTTGGTAGGCTCGTCCATCAGTAGTAGCGGTGTGCGCAGGGATAAGGCAAGTGCTATGACTGCTTTTTTCTTCTGCCCCTGCGAAACTTTACCTAGCTTCATATCCCACCTAAGGTCGAAAGCTTGGATTATCTCCTCGGCTACTTCGTGCGAATAGCTGGGGTAAAAGGGCGAGATGATGCGGAAGTACTCTCGGATGCTGATGTTTGGACAGTTCACTTCTTCGGGTAGCATGAAGATGCTTTGTAAGAATTTCACCGAGCGATGCTTGGGGTCTTCGTTGAGGACAACTAGTTCGCCTCCTTGACGCAGCAATTGACTTGCGATGAGCTTTAGTAGTGTGGTCTTACCTTCGCCGTTGCGACCTAATAAGCCTGTGATGCTTCCATGAGGCAGTTCCAATGAAAGTGCGTCGAAAAGGAAACGCTGACGAGGGTAGCTGAATTTGATATTTCTTGCTGTGATCATAGTTGTTTATGCTTCTTGGTTATTTTATCTGATTTCAATGGATCTCATTTCTTGCTTAGTCCTATTATTTGCTTAGTGTGCTCTCCTGTTTTCTAGAGAGGGCAGCTAGTGTGTCATTATTTGTACTATACGCTTCATGTAGGGCATTAGCTTTTGCCATAAGTAGTCTAGCTTCGATAGTCATGCCCTCGACATTGCTAACACGAACACTTTTAGCAGCAATTAGTAGTGAGCTTCCGCTTGCCGATAAACCATAGGATTCGCTAGTAGATATTTCCTGTGCTTTGCGAAATAGCTGTAGTGCTTCTGTCGTAGCATGGAGCTTTGTAGGGTTGCTCTCAGAGCTTTTGATGATTTTTTCGGCAGCTTCGAGTAGTTGTTCCCTACTGCTATTAACCCGTTCGTCACTCTCTTGGCTATACACACTTGTCGTTGTCAATATTAGTAGAAGTGTGGCTATTGTTCTTGCTATTTTCATGATCTATATCTTGTTTTTATTAGTTTTTTCAGACTGTGTTAGTTATGTAGTACACTGCAAATGTATTCGATTATTTCCAATCTGCCAAACTTTTTGCTCTGTTTTTGCATAATTCTTCGATTTTTTTCTTGACAGCCACTTGGTATGATGTCTAAGTGCTTGATATGCAGGGTTATGTGATTTTGTGTCTGAATTACTTTTTTTTAATCTTTTTTTTTGGTTTATCTGATATCTGGATTTTTTATGCTACATGAAGCTGACAGTAACTCCAGCATTTGAAAGAATAAACTACATTATCAAGGACACAGATTGTTTTTTTATCTTTGCAGTGTGAAAACATACTCCTGTTTGCTCTAATCCAGATTTGGAGCGACAGGTTATCCTAATGAAATACCTAAAATCTGGCCAATAATCTAATCATGTCTAGAAAAATTACCTCTTTAATGCTTACGATTGCACTCTCGTTGATGGCTATCGTACAAGCTTCGGCGCAGTTCACTATCAGAACGGCTCCAGAAAACCAAGGCTCACAGTCGGCTTATCGCTTCTCAAAAGAAACCGATGCCAATAATGCCCTCTTCGTGTCGAAAGCCACTTCCGACTATGGTACGGAAGTGAGTATTCTCAACGAGCCTTTTACTGGCCTACCAAATGGTTCGGTAGGTAACCCCGACCTCAATACGATCCTTACTCTGCCATATCCTGGCGAGGCTCAGTATCCATGGACAAACTTCAAGCCCGGATACCTTAATATGGATAATTGGGGTGCAGAAAATGTTTGGCAAGCAGGTGGAACGATCTGCCTCAATGCAGATGGACAAAACTTCTCGCACCTTAATACACCCATGCTCGATGTGTCGGCTCATGGTGGTATTGTCTTCGTACGCTTCAAAGCCCGTACTGCAGAGGGCTATGCTTCTAACGTCTTGATCGAAGCTGCTGAAACATACAATATGGCTCCAAATTGGACCATACTCGGTGCCATGCCAATTCCTCAAGTAGGTCCAGAATGGCAGACTTACGAAGTGATGTATTATGGTGGGGTTCGTACTCGATCTTCAACCTAGTGGCATTCGATCATGCAATCTATGTCGATGACTTCGAAGTATTCCTGATCGATCAGCATGTGGCAACTCCTGTTGCACTTCCTCATACCGACTATAAGGGTACGAGCTTCGTGGCTCACTGGAGCAAAGTAGATGCTGCCGAAGATTACCTACTCGATGTCTATACGATGGAAGACGGCAACCAGGACTTTCTGCTCGAAAATCAGGTGGTGGCAGATACAAGCTTTACCGTAAATAATACGGTCTCTGGTGCAACATACTATTACCAGGTGAAGTCGCGCAAGGGACAGCACAGCTCAATCATTTCGAAGGCATACGAAGTATTCGACCTTGAAATCCCCGTGCTAAACCCTGTAACGAACCTCACTGAAGGTGAAAACAACGTTACATACACTGCCTCATGGTCTAATGTGCCAAGCGCAGAGCGTTACAATTACTTCACCCGCTTCAATCGTATTGCTGCAGAAGATGGCCTGTTTAATGTAACAAAGGAAAATTTCGATGGTGTAGTCGATGCATACGGCAATCCTACAGGATGGACTCTCGAAGATCCTTCTTACAATTCGTACGACGAACTCTACATCTCGGCGTTGGCTCAAGCTGGATGGAAGGGTACACACTACGCTCCATACACAGATTATATCTGCCTAGATGCATACCACTACATGAACAACAACGGCGATGCTGGCCTTATCTCTCCAGAGCTTGACCTCTCGAAGGATGGCGGTAAAATCGACCTTACTGTGAAGTTGCATGCTGCAAAGCACAATGGCGCCGATGGTATTTCGTACACACGTGCTGCTGTTGCTCTATTCGTATTCAACGAAGAGAAGGGCGATTTCGAGCAGGCCGAGCTACATTACATCACCGAAGAAGATGGCTTGGTAGATGCATGGAAGCTCTTCAATGTACAACTTACCAAAGGTACGAGCCGCTCGGTAATTGGTATCTACGCTGTATATGCTCCCGAAAATCTCTATATCGATGACCTTACTATCACGCAGCAGTACAAGAAGGGTGAGAGCCTCATGGATCCATTCCTATTCAGCAGATACCTCGAAACAAACTCTTGCGACGTAACGGTACCCGAACGTGTATATGGAAGCGAAATGTTTCACCAGGTGGCTGCCGTCAAGACTGGCTCACAGCCTGTTCAGTATCAAGGCTACAAGGTGACTCCATACTCTGCGCTCGAGTCTATCGGTACAAGCCCAGATCCTACGTCTATCGAGCATGCCGTTAGTCTGGCAAATGCTACAGTGCAGGTAGTCAATGGTCAGATTCAGATCAACAACCCCTTGCACGAAGCTGTAAGAATTTACGATCTTAATGGAAAGGTGCTCTACGCCGACAATTCTGGCGCAAGCCAGCTAAGCGTTGCTTTGGGGCTGCGTGGTGCCTATATCGTGCAGGTTGGTAAGACTTCGGTAAAGCTAGTTTACTAACACTATACTATTATACATTACAGCTCTCTACAATAGAGTGTATTTCGATGCTCTAGCAAAAGCAGATTTGTAATCAGTGCTATCCCGATGAGGTGTTGGCGTTCTTTTGTTTCGCCACCCCTCATCGGGATATTCTTTATGTAAAGAATGGCGCTGTGTCGTAATACCATTTCGACACAGCGCTTTCTCTGTATGAAGAATGTCAAAGATCGTAGCTCAAAAAAAACCGACAGCTTTCTTCGATTTAGCCTGAGTATTAATGCCTATTGGCAAGTAGATGGGGATAGAGCTAGTGCTTGCTCTTTTTTTTTATACTGCAAGTGAAGTCTGCAGTTGACTTTCTCTTTCTGCGTCTAGAGTCGAAGGGGCAAGCATTAGTAGCTCAAGCTCAGTCAATACGTTTTGCTTCTTTGAGCGCTTTATTTAGCATCCATTGAATCTGGCCATTGACGCTTCTAAACTCGTCTGCTGCCCAACGCTCGATCGCCTCCATCGTTTTGGCATCGAGACGTAGCGCAAAGTTGCGAGTTGTGCTTCTCTCTTTTCTGTCCGTGCTTGTTTTCTTTGGGGGCTTATCCATATGTTTCCTTTCTATTAGTATAGCTTTTGCCTTCTTCCTTATAGATGCTTTTGCATTTTTGCCCCAAAGTGTTTTGTGTTTGAGGCTTTTCTGTATTTGCTTAGATCGTGCAATGTCTTTATTGCAAACCGCTGCATCTGTATCGGGATGTAGACTCTGTCATTTACTGCTTTAAATGGCAGAGTCCTAATCCAGAAGGCTACAACTATGTGTCCGTGTGATACAAAAAAGGATCTCCTAATTGTATAAAGTACCTGTATTTAGTACTGGCTGAGCGTTGTTGTCGCTACAAAGTACTACTAGTAAGTTGCTTATCATTGCGGCTTTCTTGTCGGGGTCGAGGTCGATTATTTCCTCTGTTTCAAGTTTCTCTAAGGCGCGTTGTACCATTCCTACAGCTCCTTCTACAATTAGTTCGCGTGCCGAGATGATGGCAGAGGCTTGCTGCCTACGTAGCATCACCGCTGCGATTTCTGGCGCATAAGCTAGGTAGTTGATGCGTGCTTCGATTACTTCCAGTCCCGACATGGATAGTCGTTCGTTGAGCTCGTTCATCAAGTCCATTTTGATTTCGTCTCCACCATCTCTTAGGGTGATCATCTCTTCGCGGTTTTCATTGTTGTCGTAGGCGTATCGGCCAGCCACTTCGCGTAGGGCAGCATCGCTCTGGATGAAGATAAAGCGTTGGAAGGCATTCATACGTGCGCTCTTGTTGGGTGAGGAGCCGATCTCAATCTCAAACAAAGCTCTATAGCTGTCCTTTACACGCCACACTAGTACCATCCCTATCATTATTGGGTTTCCCATTTTGTCATTTACTTTGATCGGATCTACGTCAAGATTAAGGGCTCGGAGCGAAACTTTGCGCTTCGTTAGGAAGGGATTTACCCAAAAGAATCCATCGCGTTTTACTACACCCTTGTACTTACCAAACAAAAGGAATGCGTACATCTCTTTAGGTTCGAGTAAGGTGAATCCAGGAACGCAGATGGCGCATGCTATCCAAAACATTAATGCGGGTAGTAATTTCAGAAAGCTGTATGCATCACCAAGTGTGCTTAGATAGAAGGCTCCAGCTACTATCATAGCTACTAAAATTGCAATCGCCAAAAAGCCATTCATCGTTATTCCACGATAGGCATATTCGTTTCCTACTTGTTTTGTCTCGTTGTTCATAATCAAAAATCTTTAGGTGTTGATATTAAAATGATATCACAAAGATATGAATTCTTTCGGATCCTGCAATAGTTTTTACGCTGTTTTTTTTATTTTTCTTGCTGCTTGACATCGCTATCCCCCATTGCAGCAATGGTGTCTCTGTATGGCGATTGTCGATCCAATGGGCTATGGCCTTTGGTTTTGCCGCATTTGCTTCAGATGGCTAGACATCCACTTTCTATCCATTCAAGTGCCTCCTCCGATGATGTGCCAAGCACAGTCGGTGAAGCTCTTTACATGCCAGACTTGGCCAAAGTGAAATCGTGCCGATAGTAGAAAAACGCTCGTTTTTTGCTAATTTTGCAGCCAGATATCAATAATAGAATGCAAGAAATAAGAAACATAGCCATCATTGCCCACGTTGACCACGGCAAAACAACACTGGTAGATAAGATGCTCTTGGCTGGAAAGCTGTTTAGAGACGACAAAGCTGCCGAAGTAGATACATTCCTAGATAATAATGACTTGGAGCGTGAGCGAGGCATTACCATTCTATCAAAGAACGTCAGCATTAGATACAAAGGCACCAAGATTAATATCATAGATACTCCAGGTCACGCCGATTTCGGTGGCGAAGTGGAGCGTGTGCTCAATATGGCAGACGGGTGCATACTGCTCGTCGATGCTTTCGAAGGACCGATGCCACAGACTCGATTTGTGCTTCAAAAAGCGATCGAAATGGGCTTAAAGCCAATTGTAGTCATTAACAAGGTAGACAAACCCAATTGTCGCCCTTCGGAGGTGCAAGATATGGTTTTTGACCTCATGTTTAGCCTCGATGCTACAGAAGATCAGCTCGATTTTCCTACAATTTTTGGCTCGGCCAAGCAGGGGTGGATGAGTACAGACTACAATAATCCCACAGACTCGATAGCTCCTCTGCTCGATGCTATTGTGGAGCATATACCTGCACCAGTGCAGCTCGAAGGGCCAGTGCAGATGTTAGTTACATCGCTAGACTTTAGCTCTTACCTCGGCCGAATCGCTGTGGGTAGGGTGCATAGAGGTACACTAAAGGAGGGCAAGGATATCGTTCTGATCAAAAGAGACGGATCCATCTCGAAGCAACGAATCAAGGAGCTAAATGTATTCGAGGGTCTTGGGCGTAGCAAAGTCTCGGAGGTGAGCTCGGGAGATATTTGTGCACTAGTGGGCATTGAGGGATTCGAAATCGGAGAGACGGTGGCAGACCCCGAGGTGCCCGAAGCGCTCAAGACTATAGATGTAGATGAGCCTACCATGAGTATGCTCTTTACGATAAATAATTCGCCATTCTACGGCAAGGAGGGAAAATTCGTTACCAGCAGACATATCTACGAGCGCCTGATGCGCGAGCTAGATAAGAATCTTGCTCTTAGGGTTTTCCCTACAGATAGTGCCGATCAGTGGATGGTTTATGGTCGTGGCGTGCTGCACCTTTCTGTGCTGATCGAAACCATGCGTCGCGAAGGGTATGAGCTACAGGTGGGGCAGCCTCAGGTCTTGCTCAAAGAGGTCGATGGACAGAAGCATGAGCCTATCGAATTGCTTACTGTAAACCTGCCAGATGAAGTGGCAAGTAAAATAATCGATGTGGCAACCCGTCGCAAAGGGGAGCTCGCAATGATGGAGAGTAAAAATGGCCGCACATTCCTCGAGTTTACAATTCCATCGCGTGGCATCATTGGGCTCAACAATCTTGTCTTGACGCTCTCTGCTGGCGAAGCAGTGATGGCTCATAGATTCCTCGATTACCAACCTTGGCGTGGCGAGATAGACCGTAGAAATAATGGTTCTATTATTGCACTCGAGGCTGGTACAGCCTACGCCTATGCGCTTAACAACTTGCAGAGTCGTGGCACTTTCTTTATCTCACCCCAAGAAGATGTATATGCTGGCCAGGTGGTAGGTGAAAATAATAAGGAGGGCGACCTTGGTGTAAATGTAACCAAGAGTAAAAAGCTGACGAATATGCGTGCTTCGGGGAGCGACGATAAGGTGAGCTTGGCTCCACCACGAGTTTTTAGTCTCGAAGATGCGCTAGAGCATATCAAGGCCGACGAATATGTCGAGATTACACCAAAAAGCATGCGAATGCGCAAGATTATCCTCGACGAGATCGAGCGTAAGCGACAAAGCAGGTAATGGCATATAGCCTCAATAGTGCTCTGTCTAATGCTGACACCTAGCATAAGGGCATGTTTTATCTGACAATCCCCCCTCATCTGAATCACTTGCATTCAGACGAAGGGGGATCGTTCTATTATTAATCGAGCCTTATGGTATATGGCTTGCTTTCTAAGCCTGTGCTAGCTTGGCTTAATCTGTGATCTTATTCGGTTAAATTCAGCGGACCACGTCCAGCTTCCAGTATAGGAAGGTTGGTTTCGGTAGGGATGTAAATGACAGTCTTATCGCCCAGATTGCTCTGCTGGCGCACCCATAGATATTGGATGTAGGTAGGTGTGATGCTTCCGTTTTCGATGCGGATGGCTTCGGCTGCTCCTTTTGCGCGTTCGATCTCGGCTTGGGCATTGAGCTTCTCGGCTTCCAAGTTGGCCTTAGCTTCTTCGATTTTGATCTTTCTGTTTTGTTCGGCTTTAGCAAATTCTGCCTTTCCAACTTGCTCGGCTCGCCAAACGGAATACTTTGGTAGGCCAAACATAAAGGCTGCTATTAGTACAATGGCAAGGACGGCCAATCCGGCAATGACTGATCCTGATGGTTTCATTTGATTGTTCATAAGAGTTTTCTTGTTAATGATATGCAAATATAGTTTATTTTTATTCGTTCTACTTCTTCTTATCTACAGTTGACTGCTTCTTGTAGTACTTTTGTGAAGCTTTGTTTGGTGTAGTTTCGTACTAATTGCTCTTGCTTCGGAATCTGTATCTTTTTGAAACTAGAGAGCATGTTTTCGCTAGTTTCGATGTGTAAATGAAATCTACGGAAGATTTTTTTGAATCTTCCGTAGATTTGAAAATGTTCTCCGTAGATTCTCTCAAATTCTCCGACCATTTTTGGTGAATCTCCCTGGGTTTTTTGCATTCTTTCCGCAGCGATTTTCTTTATTCTTCTGATAATCAACTATTTCTGTAAATGCGCTATTTTGGTGCAAGAGTGCCTTCGCACGCAAATAACGCAAAGAGCGGGCTCTTTTTGCCTATTTTCTCCCTTCGTTTTGTTCTCATTAGTACGGCACCGTACTAATGAGAACCTTGTCTAATGGCGCAGATCTTCGTTGCCTTCGTGATTCGCTTTCGGTCACAGACTTGAGTCTGCTCCCGTCAAGCTCCCACTTGTCGCCTCGATCTGCATCCATTATACAAGGCTCTCAACACGCTGTGCTGGCGCTTGATTTATCGAAACTCTTTTTTTGCCCGAGCGTTCCTACGTGATTTGCT
>CAZHWP010000007.1:0-65161 GCA_964535945.1 uncultured Porphyromonas sp. | reverse complement strand
GTTGCGGTAGCAATGCGTCAGATAGCAAAAGTCGAATACGAGCATGAAAAACGCTATTTGGCTTTGTTGGCTCACGTAGAAGCTGGTACTGTATTTGAGCGCGAAGAAGAAATCGAGTGGTACTGCCGCAACTGTGGCTACGTGCACAAAGGCAAGAAAGCTCCTCTTAAGTGCCCAGCATGTGTACATGGACAGCAATACTTCGAACCTAAAAATCCTAGTATTTACTAGTTGAGGAATTATCCAATAGGATAACACATATACCATACTAATAAGTACCCACTCAGCATTTTTTGCTGTAGTGTGATTCTATCAAATGCCTTTCACTCGCCAAAGTGAAAGGCATTTGCTGTTTCTATAGTGAGCAACGAATGAAATACGCTCAATATAATCTATTGGCTATTGCATTGCTTTGATCGTGTCATAATGTCAGTCTTTCTGATTTTTAGTTTCATTCTTATTTCTGGCATAGTAATTGCATTAACTATTGCGAAGCACGCTTATGTATCACAAGACATAAGCCAGACTTAAAAAAGAAACAAACTAAACACTAAATAGAATTATGGGAAAAATCATTGGAATTGACTTAGGCACGACAAACTCTTGCGTGTCTGTTTTGGAAGGTAACGAACCTATTGTTATCTCAAATAGCGAGGGCAAGCGCACTACACCATCTGTAGTAGCATTTGTCGACGGGGGCGAGCGTAAAGTTGGTGATCCAGCTAAGCGTCAGGCTATTACTAACCCCACTAAAACAATCTACTCGATCAAACGTTTCATGGGTGAAACTTTTGATCAGGTTGAAAAAGAAAGTGGACGTGTACCCTTCAAGGTAGTACGTGGCGATAATAACACGCCCCGCATCGATATCGACGGACGTATGTACACACCACAAGAAATTTCGGCAATGGTGCTTCAAAAGATGAAGAAGACAGCCGAAGATTATCTCGGTCAGGAAGTTACAGAGGCTGTGATTACTGTACCAGCATACTTCAACGACTCGCAGCGTCAGGCCACAAAAGAGGCTGGAGAAATTGCTGGCCTCAAAGTGCGTCGTATAGTAAACGAGCCTACAGCAGCATCGCTTGCTTATGGTCTCGACAAGACAAACAAGGACATGAAGATCGCCGTATTTGACCTCGGTGGTGGTACGTTCGATATTTCAATCCTCGAGCTTGGCGACGGCGTCTTTGAAGTAAAATCGACCAATGGTGATACACACCTCGGTGGCGATGACTTCGACCATGTTATTATTGACTGGCTAGCCGAAGAATTTATCTCGCAAGAAGGTGTCGACCTGCGTAAGGATCCTATGGCTATGCAACGCTTGAAGGAAGCTGCCGAAAAGGCTAAGATTGAACTTTCAAGTTCTACTTCTACCGAGATCAATCTGCCATATATCATGCCTGTGGATGGTATTCCAAAGCACTTGGTAACTTCGCTTTCGCGTGCCAAGTTTGAGCAGCTGGCCGATAAACTTATCCAAGGCTGTGTGGCTCCTTGCGAGGCGGCAATGAAAGATGCTGGCATGAGCAAGTCGGATATCGACGAGGTAATCCTTGTAGGTGGATCGACACGTATCCCTGCTATCCAAGAGGTGGTAGAGCGCATCTTTGGCAAGGCTCCATCGAAAGGTGTAAACCCCGATGAGGTGGTTGCTGTTGGTGCTGCCATCCAGGGTGGGGTATTGACTGGCGAGGTGAAAGATGTACTTCTACTCGACGTTACTCCTCTATCGCTCGGTATCGAAACCCAGGGAGGAGTGATGACGAAGCTTATCGAATCAAACACAACGATTCCTACCAAAAAGAGTGAGGTATTTACCACAGCCGTAGATAATCAACCCTCGGTAGAGATCCACGTGTTGCAAGGCGAACGCTCACTAGCGCGCGACAATAAGAGCATCGGACGCTTCAACCTCGATGGTATTGCTCCTGCTCCTCGCCAAGTGCCACAGATCGAAGTTACATTCGATATCGATGCCAACGGTATTCTAAACGTTACGGCGCTCGATAAGGCAACAGGCAAACAGCAGAACATCCGTATCGAAGCTTCTAGCGGTCTCTCAGACGATGAAATCAAGCGTATGAAGGACGAAGCGCAGGCAAATGCCGAAGCCGATAAGGTGGCAAAGGAGAAGATCGATAAGTTGAATCAAGCCGACAGTATGATCTTCCAGACCGAAAAGCAACTGAAGGACTTGGGCGATAAGTTCCCAACCGACAAGAAGGCGCCTATCGATGCCGCACTTGCCAAGCTTAAGGAGGCTCATAAGGCCGAGGACCTTGCAGCAATCGACAGTAGCATGGCCGAACTGCAACAAGCGCTCTCGGCAGCTGGTGAAGAGCTTTACAAGAATGCCGAAGGTGCACAGCCAGGAGCAGACTTTGCTCAAGGCAATCCAGGTGCAGCAGGCGATGCCTCTGCTCAAAGCAACCAGGGTGATAACGTTACCGACGTCGACTTCGAAGAAGTGAAGTAATATCGTTCTAAACAACGATAACTAACAATAGTCAAATCGCAGTAGTACATTATGTATTACTGCGATTTTTTTGTTTGTGGAAGGCTGCAGATCACGGCTATTCAGCTTCGAGTGGAATGGTATCTTGGAGCGAAGCCGAGATTAGTGCTATCGTTCACAACGATTATACTTCGGAACTACCACCAAAGTTTGAATTCTTTGTTGACTGGATAGAAATCACTTCTTTGGGATGTTTGCCGCAAGGTATGACAGAAAGCGAATTCTTTGAAGGTTATTCGGTGCCACGAAATAAAGAATTAATGCGTGTCTTTAGAGATTTGGACTTGGTAGAACACTTGGGTTCAGGGGTTCCTCGCATTCTGAGAAGTTACGGAAAAATGGCTTATATATACGGAGAACTTTTTACGAATGATATTTCCTGCATCCGACCAAGTTGCCGACCAAGTCACCGAGCAAATCAAAAAAAACTTGGATACTGGAAAAAGAAATAAATAGACAAGAGATACAAACAGACTAGGTCTATCACATAAAGCTAACTATCGTTCAAATAAATTAAAGTCGCTATTAGAACAAGGATTTATAGAGATGCATTCTTCAGATTTATCATTAGCTCAAGTAGCTGCTGCGAACAAGTGTGTAGGGTACTTGTTATAGGTATAAGCACTAGTATCATTGAAACTTAGACGCTTGAATAAAGTATGGCTTGCTTTGGCTTCAATGAATAAAAACTCTAATACCTATGAAACAAGTACAAACAGAAATCAAATGGGCGCTAATTTTCTCTTCGGTTGGATTGCTTTGGATGCTCCTTGAGCGCCTCACAGGCTTGCATGGCAAGTATATCGACTACCATCCCTATTTGACAAACCTATATGCTATCCCGGCTATCTGGATGATGGTATTGGCACTTAAAGAGAAGAAAAAACGCGACTACCAAGGTTCCATTACATATTTCCAGGGGCTCGTATCGGGAACCATACTTTCTTTGTTCATAGCCCTGCTGAGCCCACTCACACAGTATATTACATCCTATATTATCACGCCACATTATTTCTCCAACGCTATTCCTCGCTCTGTCGAGCTGGGCTATTACTCTAGTATAGCAGAGGCGGAAGCATATTTCAACTATCAGAACTATGCAACTCAAGGACCTATATGGGCGCTCGCAATGGGAATTGTAACAACAGCTATAGTAATGCTATTTCTAAGAACTAAAAACAAGTAATGTCATGACAACAAACATCTATCTAAACTTCGATGGCAATTGCGAAGAAGCATTCAACTTCTACAAGTCTGTGTTTGGAGTTGAATTTAGCTATATCGGTCGTTTTGGCGAAATGCCTCCGAGTGAAGACTACAAAGTGTCTGAAGCCGATAAAAACAAAATCATGCACGTAGGTTTGCCTATTGGGCAGTCCTTACTATTAGGAAGCGACGTGGACTCTCAAATGTCGCCAGCATTCAAGATGGGCAATAATTTCTCCGTTTCAATCACCGCAGATAGCCGAGCCGATGCCGATCGAATCTTTGCAGCACTATCGGCAGGTGGTAGGGTGGATATGCCAATGAGCGATGTGTTTTGGGGAGACTACTTCGGGATGCTTACCGACAAGTTTGGCATCAGTTGGATGCTTAGCTTCAACGAGTCTGTGTAAAGTCTTCGGTATAAATATGTAGTATTAAGTGACCTTTGCATTTGAGAGCCCATTCGGCTTCTATACTTATGCAAAGGTCTCTTTTTTTGAATGATTGAAACAGCGATGACGGATTATTTTGCCCTACTGAGGGCTGTCAATGTAGGGGGGAGAAACAAAATTTCCATGGCTGCTCTCAAGCAAGCCTTGGCTGACCATGGATATGTCAACCCTCAGTCCTATATCAATAGTGGCAATTTGCTGTTTAGCGCTCACGAGCAAGATGCTGTAGAATTGCAAGCAGAGATTAAATCTTTAATCGCCAGTCATTTTTCTCTCGATATTGATGTTTGCATTTGCTCGCTCGATGATCTGCTTTCGGCTTTTGATAATCGTCCCGATTGGTGGGGCTCTTCAGAAGAAGAGAAGCATAATGCCATCTTCGCACTTCATCCCTACGAATGCAGCGAGATAATAAGAGCGATTGGTCCCGTCAATGCGGAGCTAGAGCAAGTAGCCTTTTTTGGCAGAGTGATCTATTGGTCGGCGCCCATTAAGACCTTCTCTAAAACGAACTGGTCTAAACTGCTGAGTAGCACGGCACAATATAAAGTAACAGTGAGGAACGCCAATACTATGAGGCGATTGGCTCAAATGGCAATGGAGCGTCAATAGTAAACCGCTAGCACTAGAGCTCATTTGAATAGGACTCCCATTAGGCTTTGAAGGGGAAGAGGATGGCATTTTCCCTTCCGCCAAGAGAACTCACCATTCAAATGGTGTTTAAACGCTGTTATAATGGTGTTGTAAATTGTATCCAAAAGGGTAGGGGCTATTCTTCCTTGTGATAGCTGCTGAGTAGTTGGTGCATTTCGACGTGGGCAGCAAGACCCAGTAGATCGCCAAAAGTACGCCAAATGATGAATTCCTGATCGTAAGCTTTGGATTCAAATTTATCGAATATCGCTTTGACGTATCTCATTAGCCACCAGTAGGGATAGGGGATGCTCAAATAGGAGCTACTCTCTGGGTTCTCTTCGTCTAATATTACATCTGGATTGGCGCCCTGCTCAAGCAGTCTCTTTACTGCTGCAAAGTCAAATGCCTGTACACGGTTGTAAAGCCTTAAATCGATTTCGCGAAAGCCCTTTTCTAGATAGAGGGAGATGAGATCTGTAATGATCTCGTCGTAATCGTCGGGGTCCGAACATCGAAAACTCATGTAGTAGTCGTTATAGACGAACTGCCTGACTAGTTTATCCTGCTCAAGCTCATAGCGCCAAAAGTCGAGCATCCTTTTTGTTCCTTCTCTTTGCCTCATCACGAAGGGCATGTCGACTTCCTCGTACCATTTCTCCCATTCGTCAGAAAACCAAACTGTTTGGTTGAGGATTGTTAGGTCGGTCAAGTCGAACTGTCGCCATTCAATTGTCAGAAAGCGATGGCGCAGCTCGAAGATCTCGGGGTACTGCTCTTTGAAGCTCACAACCCTTTCTAGGTCGTTGAAGTAGATCGCTAGGAATAGCTCGTCCAGCTTCTCCTTCTCGTATTCGCTCAGCATATTTTCCATCGTCTTATCCCTTCTCTTAGTATGCGATCCTTCAGTTCAGAATCTGTTTGTTTGAGTTTACGATATTTCCAAGCTGATGGTAACTTATTGCCATCAGCTTGGAAATGTATTGCCATCAGCTTGGCAACTATTTGCCAAAGGCATGAAAATATAGGGCATATACATACACACTGCATTCTCGAGCTTGTGGGAATGCATTCCCAAGCTGATGGGAATTTATTCCGGTCAGCTTGATGCTCTTGGAATGTCTTGAATAGAGCTTGAGTACTCCCTTCTACTTTTCTTCTCCTATGGGGTCTATTTTGTCCGTTTCCACCATCAGCATCACAGTTTTCTGTGGTGCACGAGTTTTGTGTACAATGCCTTTCGAGACGGTAACTCCCTCGTTGGGATTCAGCTCGATCGTTTTGTCCTCTAGATCGACAAAGAGCTTTCCCGATAGGACGAAAAAGAACTCGTCGTCCTCATCGTGTTTGTGCCAATGGTATTCGCCCTCCACAATTCCTATTCTCACCACGCTTCCGTTTACTTTCGTCAGCGTTTGGTTGAACCACTTGTCTGTGCATTCGCTTACTACTTGGTTCACGTCTATCAGTTCTTGATGGCCATACTTGATGTCCATTCTCTGATTGTAGTCGTATTTCCCTGCCATATTATCTTGAGTGTCTATGTTCTGTTCGTGCAAATATACTTAAACGGGGTTCAATAGCTGAACACTCGGAGTATTAGTCCGTTCTCAATCGTAGTAAATAGCGGTAGCCATCTACGCTCTAACAATGTGAATTTGAATACTATATGTTGTTGATGAAGAGATATAATGCTATCTTTGTTCGTGAGTGCATTTAATCAATAGTTATAAAAAAAGCAGAAACTGAATAAGATGAGAGGATACGTAATACCCCGATATACACCCGAACGGATTGACTTCTTGCAGCGGGGTGAGGTATTTGTTTTTGGTAGCAATTTGTCTGGTCAGCATATGGGTGGTGCTGCTCGAATTGCTCACGAACGCTTTGGTGCCAAATGGGGCATTGGGGTAGGGCTGCAAGGGCAATCGTATGCCATCCCTACTATGCAGGGCGGTGTGGAGACCATCCGTCCTTTTGTCGATGAGTTCATAACCTTTGCTAGAGCGAATCAGCAGTTCGTCTTCCTTGTAACCCCTATCGGCTGTGGCATTGCAGGATTTAGTGCCAAGCAAATTGCCCCCTTATTTGTAGAAGCTAGGCAAGTCGATAATATTGTGCTGCCCAAGTCTTTTGTGGAGCTGCTTTAGGCGTCAAGTTGCCTCATCCCGATTGTGCATCAGCTTGGTGTCATTATCATCTATCAAGAGCTACTCAATTTGATCCTTAAAGGCCTCGACATTCCAGCCTGTACATATTCCAGCATCGCTCCAGGTGTAGCCATATTCGCGGTCGGCAAATGCTTGGGCTAGCATCTTTTCATGTGCCAGCTTATGACAATTGGGACAAAGAGGAATGAGGTTTTTCTTGTCCACTTTCTGGTATATCGTTGTTATGGGTGCTACGTTATGCTCGTGTAGCTCGAAAAATTCGGGTGTGTAGGGTTGGTATTCGGGATGTGTAAACCCGCATTTTGCACACTTATTCACACCAGCCATTAGTCGGCAGTAGATCTTGTGATCAAGAACATCTTTTTCCCTTGAGAGGTGAACGTATAGTTCATTGTATTCGTCGAGCTCTTTCTGCGACCGTCGAGCTCGCCATATCGGCCAGAAGGGTGAACGCTCTTGCATACTGATCTCGATTGCAATGGTGTCTATCATCGAACACGCTCTATACACTCTATACTTTCCCCACTCGTTCAAGCCTGGTAGCGCATAGAGCGTCTTTTCGTCTATTATGTTGTAAATAGCACAACGAATGTCTTTGACAGGGATTTGCCAGAGCGATCTGTTGTAGCAAAGATGGCGTTCCTCTTTGGGGATATCCCTTACCCGTATTGCTGGTCCAGCAATATCACAATATCCTATGATGCCAGGAGGATTCTTTTTCGACTTTCTATAGAGTAGGAAGATCTTTCCGCCAAGCTCCATTTGCTGAGGGACTTTTCGAACTGAAAGGTACTTAAAGTCTTCGGCTACTCGGCGCATGGGGTGCTCTGGCAATACGTATAGAAATTCTGTTAGAAACAAATTGGTAGGTTTTCTTAATGGGGTTTATCCGCTTCTCAAGCTAATTGTGATTGGCTAGAATATCTGTATTGACTTATCGAGGTCGTCGAAATAATCGATCACAAAAGGGGACTTTCCTCGCTTGGGATAGTCTTTGTCGGCTTCGCTCAGGCTGATTGCCATGCCGTAGTGATGGTCAACATATTCTGCCCATTCGTTTAGATTCTTAATGTTGCACTTAAACTTCTTGTTGATACCGACAGGAAAGTCATACTCAGTGGGCGAGTAACGGCACAAGTCGAAGGTTTGATCGGGGAAATACATGACATACGAACCTCCCAGCGCCTGCGATACCAGATAGATATACATGCGCCACTTTTCGCGCCAAGCAAAGCTTTCGTCGTCATGCTTGATGAACCATTGGTAATAACGGTTTACCCGTATGGTAAAATCTAAGAAATGTTTTGTAATGTACAGATCGAGATCGAATGGAGCCATAAAGTAATACTCGAGCGATTCGGTATGGGCAAATTCTTCTATGAATTCGTGCACTGTCCAAGAACGTTTCTTTAAGGCATATTCTAAGCGCTTACGATCATTAGATTTATCGGAATCGCTGCCACTATCCTCTGGCGCAAACCATTGCATAACACTTTCTTTGAGGAAGCTTGAGTATTGCAAGTTCAAGGCGTTCAACTTGTTGAGTACATCCTCTACATCTTGCAGTTCTCTGCCTTCGAACGGCAGCGTATGGTTCCCAATGATTTCTAGTGAAATACCCATAATTGCTTTAGCTTGTTTATAATACTATTACCCAAAGTGTAGGTAAAGATAAGTAGATCGTTGGGACTAAGGAAGCTTGCTGGACTGATTTTGTATTATTAGTGCTATAATGGTACCTATGAATGTCTAAATTATCGGGTTCGATTAGCTCTCGCCGAGTCTGTTGGAGCTAATAAAGCTATATAATATACTCATTGAAGAACCCGAAAACTGAGAAAAAGGGCTTAACTTTGCAATTGCATTCTAACATTGTTAGAACAGCAGTTTATACCAGCAATAAGATAATCGATGTAGATATGAAGCAGTATCAGGAGCTACTCAAGCGCATACTAGACGAGGGTGCCCTCAAGGGCGACCGTACAGGCACTGGCACACGGAGTGTCTTTGGGCATCAAATGCGTTTCGACCTCAGCCAAGGCTTCCCTTTGCTAACGACTAAGAAACTGCATCTCAAATCGATCATTTATGAGTTGCTCTGGTTTTTGCGTGGCGATACCAACGTACAGTACCTGCAAGAGCATGGGGTGCGCATCTGGAATGAATGGGCGCTTCCCGATGGTTCGCTCGGACCAGTATATGGAGCTCAGTGGCGAAGCTGGCCCGACTATCAGGGAGGAGTGATCGATCAGATTGCCGAAGTGGTAGATACGATCAAGAATAACCCCGATAGCCGCAGGATCATCGTCTGCTCGTGGAATGTAGCTCAGCTAGCAGAGATGCGCTTGGCGCCCTGCCACTGCCTGTTTCAGTTTTATGTAGCTGAGGGGCGACTTAGCTTGCAGCTATACCAGCGCAGTGCCGATGTGTTTTTGGGTGTCCCTTTCAATATTGCTTCTTATGCCCTGCTGCTGCTGATGATGGCACAGGTCTGTGGCCTCGAGGCTGGCGAGTTTATTCACAGCTTTGGAGACACCCATATCTATACCAATCACATCGAGCAGGCCAAGCTACAGCTTGGGCGTGAGACTCGTATCTTGCCAACCATAAGATTGAACCCAGCAGTGAAGGATATCTTCGACTTTCAATACGAAGACTTCCAGCTCGAGGGTTACGACCCTCATCCACATATCCCTGCCGAAGTTGCAGTTTGATTAGCATTAATTTATAGACACAATGACACTAAGTATAATAGTAGCGATGGCCACAGACAGATCCATTGGCAAAGACAATGATCTGCTCTGGCGTCTATCCGACGATCTGAAACGATTCAAAGCATACACGACTGGCCATAGCATTATTATGGGTAGAAAGACCTTCGACTCGCTACCCAAAGGTGCTTTGCCCAATAGAAGAAATATCGTATTGAGCCGAAGCGTCAAGGAGCTGCCTGGAGCTGAGGTGTATCCGAGCCTCGACGAAGCTATTGCGGCCGTTGTTGGCGAAGAAGAAGCCTTCATCATAGGTGGTGCTCAGCTTTACAAAGCAAGTATAGACCGTTGCGACAAGATGATAATAACGCATGTAAAGGCCGAGTTTCCCGATGCCGATGCCTATTTCCCCCAGTTCGACTCCAACGAGTGGGACCAAAACCATGTGGGACACTTCGATGCAGACGAGAAGAATGCCTATGCATCGGAATTGATTGTTTATACGAGAAAGAAGTAATAGCTCACACTACACATATCAATTGCTACCATATGGTGCATGTATCCGTGAAGCTGTTTGTCAATACAAGTAGATCAAAAGAAAGATGAAAAAACCAAGTATACCTAAAGGGATGCGTGACTTCTCGCCCGTAGAGATGGCACGCCGAAACTACATATTCAATACCATTCGTGCCGTTTATGAGCTCTATGGCTACCGTCAGATAGAGACTCCAACTATGGAGATGCTTAGCACGCTGATGGGTAAGTATGGCGAGGAGGGCGATAGGCTACTCTTCAAAGTGCTAGACTCGGGCGATGTGCTGTCGAAGTTTAGCGACGAGGAGCTTGCGGAAAAGAATTCGATACGATTTGCAGCCAAAGCTTGTGAAAAAGGTTTGCGCTACGACCTCACTGTGCCTCTGGCTCGCTATGTAGTGATGAATCGAAACGATATTAGCTTCCCCTTTAAGCGCTTCCAGATTCAGCCCGTTTGGCGAGCAGATAGGCCACAGCGTGGTAGGTACCGCGAGTTCTATCAGTGCGATGCCGATGTGATCGGTTCCGATTCGCTATTCAATGAAGTAGAATTGATAGCTGTGATCAACGAGGTATTTAAACGCTTTGGCATACGCACGAGTATCTTACTCAACAATCGCAAGGTGCTGAGTGGAATGGCTGAAGTGCTTGGCGAGCGCGACCGCATCATCGATATTACAGTGGCTATCGACAAACTCGATAAGATTGGTTTGGACAAGGTGATGGCGGAGCTCGAACAAAAGGGCTTTGGCAAAGAGAGCTTGAAGAAGCTTGAAGAACTGATATCTGTATCGGGATCGAATCGTGAGCAACTAGAGCAACTCAAGGTTTTGCTGGCTTCATCCGAAGAAGGTCTCAAGGGTATCGAAGAGCTGAGCTTTATCCTCGATCGAGTAGAGGCTCTCGATATGAGTGCCGAACTTAAAATAGATTTCTCTCTAGCACGTGGTCTATCATATTATACAGGTGCCATCTTGGAGGTGAAAGCGCTCGATGTGGCTATTGGTAGTATCAGTGGGGGTGGTCGCTACGACAACCTCACAGGCATATTTGGTCTCGAAGGGATGTCGGGCGTTGGGATTTCATTTGGGGCAGACCGCATTTACGATGTGCTGATGGAACTTGACCTCTTCCCCAAAGATGACCTCAGCGCAAGCAAGCTTCTATTCATCAACTTTGGCGAGGCCGAGGCTACGGCTCTCTTACCATTGCTGCAGAAGCTTAGAAGCCAAGGCTTAGGCTGCGAGCTTTATCCCGACTCTGCCAAAATAAAGAAGCAGATGTCTTTTGCAAATGCACTCGATCATCCTTTTGTAGCACTAGTGGGTGCCGAAGAGTTGAAGCAAGGTATAGTCAATATCAAAGATATGCATAGTGGCGAGCAGCAAAGTGTAAAGGCCGATGCCGAGAGCATTATTGCATGCATTAGCTCGCTCAGCAAGAAGCAATAAATGGCCTGTTCTTAAGATAATTCAGAATAAGACTCCTTTGATATAGCCCTCAAATAATGCTGCAAAATAGTAGCATTGTTTGAGGGCTATGTGTATATTTGTCTTTTCGAGACCTTAGAATGATAGAGACCTTTGAAAAGAGGAATTCTAATTTCGTAGTAGTTTACAATTATTTCACAGCTCACTCTCATCTAACTTAGTTCGACAGCTTATGAATCACACATTGATAAAAATAATACAGAGTCTATCCACACTATTTGCTATCCTTGTGCTAGCATTCATTTCATCCCATTCACTTGTAGCACAAAACAACAGTATGAGCAAAGAATTAGAGCTGCTCTATAAGCAGTACGATCGCTACAAAAGCGATAGGCGCCCCGAGTCTGCCAGCCAGTGTGCCGAAAAGATCATGGATTATGGGCTCAAGAATCGCAAGCTTAGCCATGCTGCCAATGCGGCAATGATGATTTATTCGGCCAATTCTGATTGGAGCACCGAGCCTATCGAGCAATTGCTCGGCAATATCACTCGCATTGGCCAGAGCAAGTGGCTTAGTCCCACCGATGAGGCCACACTGCTATTCATCCGTATTGCAGCTATTTCCTCAGCTTACGATTTGAGCCATTTGGATTACAGTTCCCAATCGCCAACACCTACGCTCGACTCAGTCGATTGTTTTAGCAACGATCTAGGTAAATGGACCCGTGCCCAATATGAGCAGGTGCTTGCAGCCTTGCTGCCCAAGCTCTTTGCCCATCGCGAGGCTTTGCTCAAAGTGTCTGCCCTGAGCTACAAACCCCTCTTCGATCTCAAGAAAAAAGGGAAAGCGAATCCGATAGATCATTCGAAGTCTAGCCTCTACATGGCGATGGTAAACACGCTCAGCAAGGATTCGTTTTTCAATATCTGTCCTACTATTGCCGATGAATACCGTTTGGCAGCAACTGTGTTGGATGCTTCTGCTGATAGAATGTGCTTAGAAAAGCATTTGTTAGACTTTAGGCTGCATCAGCATGAGATAAACAGCAAAGCGTATTTCGTCGAGCTTAAGGCACTTATCGATAAGTATCGGCATGAGCCTAGCGTTGTAGAGTTGGTTTCAGAGCTGGCCGAAAACTATATCAACCAAGAAGAGTACCTCACAGCTTTGTCGCTGCTCGACGAATACATCAATCGCTATCCCCAATACTATCGCATCAACGTATTGCACGGCCTGAAAGAGGGGCGCTTACTGGCTCCCAGCTTGGACTTTAGGGCTACTAATCAGTTGACTAGCACTGGTCCGCTATACCTAAAGGTAAATAGCCGTTTGGTCGAATCTGTAATCATCGAGCTGTACGAAGCCCATCATATCGATCCCTATGCGGCATCGTTGAATAGTGTGTACCAGCAGCTCAAACCCTATCGCGAAGCTAAGCGCAAAGCTCTTCTCCGTAAGGAGTTTAAGCTCAGTCCCTCTCCCTCGATGAAGCAAGTGCAGGATAGCCTGCTTCTTACTTCGAATCTCAAAAAAGGGATGTATGTCATCAGACTTGCAGAGGCTAAAACAAGCTCCCAAAAGAGCTTGGCTGGAAATGTTCGGGAAGTTCAATTGATCAGTGTGTCGGACATCTTTGTGCTTCGAAGTTATAGCCCAAAGCGTGGACATGAGCTGCAGGTTTTCGATGCCAATAGCGGTAAGGCAAGCAGTTCTACAGCTGTCAACCTATATAGCAACGATCGTTTTCATAGCCGTGTCGAGACAGATCATTCGGGTAGGTGTTATTTGCCCGAAGGCTATTTTGAGTATTATCCCTTCAGAGACGGCGACGCTCACCACTTCTTGGTCAATTCGCATGGAAGCAATATCCCCAAGTTAAACCGCACTCGACGCCTCACTAAGCTTGCTATCGTTAGTGATAGGGCTATCTATAGGCCCGGACAGCGCCTGCAGTTCTTTGGTCAGCGCTATAGCATCGGCTATCGAGCTGAAGATGCAAAGGTAGAGGGTGGAGCTAGCGAGACGATCTTATTTTTGGATCCCAGTGCTAAAGAGATCGCTCGCATAGAATGCCCAGTCGATGAGTTTGGACGCTTCGATGGGAGCTTCGAGATCCCAACAGGTCAGCTCAATGGAAGCTACAGTGTGGTCGATTTGAATAAGAACGATTTTTGTCACGTACAGGTCGAAGAATACAAACGTCCTAGCTTCAAGGTCAAGCTCGAAGAGCCTAGCGAATCCTATTCACTTGGCAGCCGCTTAGAGATTAACGGATCGGCTATTGCCTATTCTGGTCTCCCCATTCAGAAGGCCCAAGTTTCGTATCGACTTAGCCTCAGCAAGTTCAGCTTCTGGCGATTCTCGTCTGGCGAAAACGAGATTTTGAGCTCGGGCAATCTTGAAAGCGACCTCGAAGGGCGTTTTACTATCCCTGTAAGTTTGGACGCTCAGAATAAAGATGAAATAGAGAATTCCCCATGGATATTCTACCGTGTTGTACTCGAAGCAGATGTAACAGGCCCCAATGGTGAGACACATTCTTCACAGCTCATCTTGCCCCTTGGTAGGGAGCCGATCAACTTAGAGCTTCGTATGCCTCAAGGTTTTGACTGGCAAAAGGAAGCTCTGCCACAGCTCAGGTTTGAGGCTTTGAATATGAAAGGTGTATCGGTGGAAAAAACTATTTGCTACCGCTTGCTAAACGCCAGGGACAAGAGCCTTATCCACGAGTATCAAGTGCAGAGCGATAGTAGCATAGCGGCTCCCGCCGAATGGGCCAAGCTCCCTTCAGGCGAGTACTTGCTAAGCTATTGCCTAGCCGAGGACAAAGCAGACAGCGCCCTCTGGAAAGACCAACAGATCTATCTTTTCTCGCTGAAAGATGCCGAGTATAAGGGTACTAATAAACTGTGGAGCTACTTGATAGAGAGCGAATTCGATGCCTCACAGCCTGCCGAAGTGCTGCTGGCATTAGGAAGCCCGCAAGCTAAGCGCTACCTCTACTACGACTTGAGCGATGCCAGCGGCTACGTCGAGCGAAAGATGATCCCCGTAGAGGATTCGAGATTCATTCGCCTCAAGCTCGCTGCACGAAAAGCTGATCTGCCCGAGAATATGACCCTCACGCTCTATTTCGTAGCCAATAACGAATTGCAGCAAAGCACCCATCAGTTCGCTCGCAAGCAAGCCAAGCGCGGATACAGCTTTGTATGGTCGAGCTTCCGCGACAAGTTGGAGCCAGGGAGCAAAGAGACCTGGAGCCTGCAGATACGCGATGCCGAGGGAAAACCCCTAAGTCGCCCCTCTATCTTGGCTGCATGGATGTACGATGCATCGCTCGATGCATTAGTGACGCCACAGCCTAAGCTGCCACTTGCAAGTTCGCTCAGCTACCCTGTTTCACATCACAGCTTGCTGAGATCCTTCAACGAGGTCTATCTAAACGCCAACTGGACCAGCATAAGCTTTGATCTGCCTGGTATAACGAGCGTTGTTTTCGATCCTAAGCGCTTCCTGTATAGTGACTTTTTCTTCGATTCCAAACTCGATAATGTAGTATCTGGATATGGCGGGGCACCTAAGATGCAGCGTTCTATGGCAGTCAGGGAGGAAAAAGCGAAGCAAATTATAGCCTTGGATGTAGCAGAAGCAGAAGCAGAATCGAAAGCATCTCTACCCGAAGAGCAAAAGGACGAAGCAGCTGCATTGCGTAGCAACTTTGCCGAAACAGCCTTCTTTTATCCTCGTCTCCTTGCCAATAGCAAGGGTGAAGTGAGCTGGAGCTTCACACTGCCCGAGAGTCTTACACGCTGGCGTTTGGAGCTTTTTGCCTTGGGGCAAGATTTGCAATCGGCACAACGAACAGAATGGATAGAGGCGAAGAAAGACTTTATGATCCAGCCCAATTTGCCACGCTTCTTGAGACAGGGCGATGAGGGTGTTGCAAGCATCAGCATTCGCAACGAAAGCGATAGCCAGCAGCTAGGAGTGCTGAGCATGCAGCTGATCGATCCCCATACCGAGCAAGTGCTTTTTGAAGATGAAGTTCCCTTCGAAGTAAAAGCAAAGAATACGAGCACAGTATCAGTTCCCTTGAAATCGATCGATGGCTACGACGCTGTTGCCATAAGGCTGCTAGCCAAGTCGGCACATTTTAGCGATGGCGAGCAACATTTGCTTCCCTTACTGCCCGCCACAGAATACATTACGGAGTCTATACCGCTGCATGTCAAAGCTGGCGAATCGCAGACGGTAGATCTCAACAAGCTCTTCCCACACGATTCGGGCAGGCCTGCTCATGCCGAGCTCCGATTCGAAGCCGTGGCTAACCCGCTATGGGTGGCACTCGAAGCGATGCCTACGGTGATCGATACGAGCGACGACGACTTGGTCTCTTTGGCTTCGGCACTCTATTGCAACCATCTGGCTCAAACGCTTTCGAAGAGCCCAGCTCTAAAAGCTTGGATAGCCAATTTTGAAGCGAATCCAACCACAAAACTAGAGCATACTAATACCGATCCGTGGCAACGATACCGCCAAATGGAGCACGAGAATAAGCTACGACTAAAGCAGCTCATCCAATCCGATTCGCTCCCTATCAACGAAGCAAAGCTAATCGATAAGATTGCCAAGCTTCAGCAGTCCGATGGCTCCTTCTCTTGGTATCCACGCATGAGCGGATCGACCTACCTAACGCAGTATGCCTTGAGGCTTTTTGCTCGACTCGACAAGTTGAGCCATGGTGTAGCGGTTTCAAATCGACTCGCTGCCATCCAGAATAAAGCTTGGGGCTTTGCCGATGCTTCTGCCGTCGAGCTGATGAAGGATTTGCAAGAGTATCAGAAACGCTCGAATGTGAAGGTCAAGACCTTACCATCGCAGGCACTCAACTACCTCTACCTCTTGCAGCTCACAGAGCGTACGCCAGCAAGCAAAGCCAATGAAGCTTGCACGTACTTCCTCGGGATATTGCTCAATAGTTTGAGCCATATTGCCCTCAAAGAAATGCCGCTGGCAGCCATCGTTCTAGACGCTGCTGGGCATAAAGCTCATGCCGATAAGTTCCGTCAGTCCTTGCGTGAACACCTCAAGCCAGGGCCCGATGGCGATCTGCACTTCAACCTACCCAATAGGGGTTATTACTGGCGTGACGCACGCTATGGTCTGCAGACCGAGTGTATAGAGGCATTAGTCGCAAGCAATGAACAGCAGGATCAAGAACGCATCGAACAGATGCAGGCTTGGCTCCTAAACCAAAAGCGTACACAGCTATGGCCAGCCCTTCCAGCCACTACCGACGCCATCTATGGCTTGCTGCTAGGTAAGGGAGCTAAGCTGGTGAGCCACGAGACTACACTCGCACTAAGGCTGCCGGGTAAGGATGAAAGCTTGGAGTTTGGTGCTTCAAAAGGAACGCATATCTTCCCCGTTGAGAGTCTCCCACAAGGCGATATCACAGCGAGGGTAGATCGTGATGGAGAAGGCTTTGCTTGGGCTGCTTTCTATGCCGAATACGTAGTGCCTAGTCATGCTGTTCGTGCCACAAGCAATGGTATAAGCCTTACAAAACGCTTCTACCGCGAGCAGATCAAAGATGGCAAGGTCTATCTCGAACCTCTCGAGCTGGGTGCTACACTCGAAGTGGGTGAGGTATTGCTGAGCCGATTCGAAATCGATCTAGAGCGCGACATGGACTTCGTGAAGCTAAGCGACGACCGCTCGGCTTGCCTCGAGCCAATGGCTGCTAGCTCGTACTACGACTATGCTGCAGGCACGCTTTACTATTGCGAGATCAAAGATGCTGCTACGAACATGTATTTCGACATGTTGCGTAGTGGTAGCTATGTGCTTGAGCTCCGATCGCGAGTGTCGCATGCAGGTGTATTTGCGCCAGGTTTGGCACGAATCGCTTGCTCGTATGCTCCCGAGTATAATGCACGTACGGGTGCAGCAGAAAGTTTGAAGGTAGATCAGTAAGCTAGTTATTCCTTACTCTATGGATCTATACGCTCTTCCTTATGGACTTTTACTCACTGTTTGTCATCATAGATGTACTAGTGCAGGAGTGACAAATTCATCCCTTTCGATATGAATCTGCTTCAGACGAATATTTCATATCTTACTGGTGTAGGGCCAAAACGCTCCGAGCAACTCGAGCGTGATATCTCTGTGCGTACCTACGAAGACTTATTGCAGTACTATCCATTTAGATACGTCGATAGGAGTAAGGTGTATGCTATAGCCGACTTGCATCCCAACATGCCACATGTGCAGATAGTGGGGGTGCTCCGCCGGATGAGGGAGCTTGGGCAGGGGCGAACAAAGCGTTTGGAAGCGCAGTTTTGTGATCATACGGGATCGATCGATTTGGTGTGGTTCAAAGGCATACAGTTCATCCAACGCAAGCTAGTAGAGGG
Organism: uncultured Porphyromonas sp.; assembly: GCA_964535945.1. Taxonomy (GTDB): domain Bacteria; phylum Bacteroidota; class Bacteroidia; order Bacteroidales; family Porphyromonadaceae; genus Porphyromonas. The sequence goes on along the minus strand of CAZHWP010000007.1, from coordinate 47,086 downwards.
TAAGGAGTATGTTGTATTTGCCAAGCCCAATCGTTACCAAGCGAGTCTGCAAATGGCTCATCCCGAAGTGGAGCCCATCGAAAAGCTTCCCGAGTTAAAAGCTGGACTAATGCCGGTCTATTATACATCGGAACGCATGAAAACGATGGGATTAGCAACTCGTCAGCTTAGTGAGCTGATGGCTAAATTGTTGCAAATAGTCGAAGGTAAACTTTCTGAAACTCTGCCCAGGCACATTGTAGATCAGCTCCGATTGATGCCTTATCCTTTAGCCATGAGGCATGTACACTTTCCGAGTAGCTTGAAGGAGCTAGAAGCAGCGCGATACAGGCTGAAGTTTGACGAACTCTTCTACCTTCAGTTGCGTATGCTTCGTAGTAAGCTGGATAGGAAGCAACGCTTTAGGGGGATTGTGTTTGATAAGGTGGGCGAACTTTTCAATAGCTATTATGCTCAGCATCTTGGCTTCGAACTAACTGCTGCTCAGAAGCGTGTGATCAGAGAGATCAGACAAGATACACTCACGGGGCATCAGATGAATAGACTCTTGCAGGGTGATGTAGGAAGCGGAAAAACGTTAGTAGCACTCTTTGCTATGCTTCTTGCACTCGACAATAACTGCCAAGCCTGTATGATGGCTCCTACAGAGATTCTAGCACGCCAACATCATAAAAGCCTCTCCGATGCACTTGCACCACTTGGGATAGAAGTGGGGCTACACATAGGTAGCAATACGAAGCGAGAGCGCGAGCAGGTGCTTCCTCGCTTGGCAGACGGATCACTTAGAATTGTTGTTGGCACGCACGCCCTCATTGAAGAGGGTGTGCAGTTTGCTCATTTGGGAATGGCTATCATCGACGAGCAGCACCGATTTGGTGTACAGCAGCGTGCCCGCCTATGGGAAAAGAATAGTGCCACGCTGCCACATATTCTTATCATGAGTGCTACCCCGATCCCCCGCACGCTCGCTATGACGCTATATGGCGACTTAGATATCTCTGTGATAGATGAACTCCCACCTGGGCGCAAGCCGATAGAGACTCTACATCAGTATGAAGATGAGATGGGACCCGTCTATCAATTTATGCGTCAAGAGATCGAGATAGGTAGGCAGGTATATGTAGTCTATCCGATGATAGAAGATAGTGAGCGTAGCGACCTGCAAAATCTGGAGCGAGGATATGAGCAGATGTTGGAGATCTTTCCCAACTACGAACTGGCTTTGGTACATGGCAAGATGAAACCTCGAGATAAAGATGCTCGAATGCAAGCCTTTGTGGAAGGTAAGGCAAAGATATTGCTAGCAACTACCGTAATCGAAGTTGGAGTAAACGTCCCCAATGCTTCGGTGATGATCATTCAAAATGCTGAGCGTTTTGGGCTTTCACAGTTGCATCAGCTACGTGGCAGAGTGGGGCGAGGTGCCGAACAGAGCTACTGTGTACTAGTAAGTGGTAGGGAGCTGGGCGAAAACTCGAGGCGACGCATCGATGTGATGGTAGAGACTAACGATGGCTTTGAAATTGCAGAGGAAGATATGCGTCTGAGGGGCTTTGGCGACATTGAAGGCACGCAGCAGAGTGGGCAGTTTGTAATGCTTCGGATAGCACATCCAGCTCGTGATAGCCAGCTGGTACAGTACTGTCGCGATTTGGCAGAGAGAACTTTGAGCGCCGACCCCAATCTAAGTAAAGAAGAGAATCGTGTGCTTCGAGAGCGACTGGAGTATCTCTACCCCAAGGATGAGAATTGGGGACTAATTAGTTGAATACAACGAGAGTTATCAATGTGCGGAAGCATTCGATAGTGCTTGCTCAATGATAGTAGCTATGGCTTTATTGACATGCAGCCACCAACTCATCTATTATCGCTCGTGCTGCCGAGGTTCCATTAGGGGGCAGTAGGTGTCGCTTTTGAAAGTCAATACGAGACAAGTATCTTTGGTCTGGTTTGCGCGTTGCAATAGCTTCGAGGAAACGATCGATATCTCCGCTGCTATCTGCCATTTCGTGCAGGGCAAAAGCTTCTTTGGCCGCTTGATTCAGACCCTTTGGTAAACGTCTGTTTTTACGCATAAAGAGTGCTGGCTTGGCCACAATCTGATACTCGGCAGTAAAAGCACTGCAATCATGTACGAGTGCGTCGGAGCTAAGAAATAGGTCGATGTACGGACCTTCTTCGAGGCGACAGTGTGTTTGAGTTTGCCAATATCTGTAGTAAGCGTCTGTTCGCTCTTGCCCCCAATCATTTAGTTTGTAGAGTTTGGTCTTTAGCACAGGGTGGGGTTTGAACGCAAAGCGTAAGCGCCCACGATACTTTTCGGACAAATCGATGAATGTTTGGTGGTAGTGCAGGAAGTTTGAAAGGCTATATCCCCAAGCTTCGATGGAGTGGTGTGGCGCAATGATTACCAAGGGTAGTTCACCGCTTTGCTTTGGCATTACTCTTTGGTCGCTCAAGAATGCATCGAGGTGTGGTGAGCCACTTACAAAGCCGTTGCTACCCTTCGTACGAGAGAGCCTTCTGTAGCTTTGCAGATCGTAATCGGATACTAAGAAGTAACGCCAGAGTCTATTGTGAAAGAGTAGGTCGTACCACTGTCTATAATCTTCGAGCGGATAGCCATATAAGGCATAGCAGCTAAGTGCTTGAGGAAAGTTCGCTTGCCTAAGTATTGGACTGTATTGCTCTTCGTAGGGGCTGCTGTAGAATACAAAATCGGCTTGGGATTGCTCATCGGCAAGTAGCAATTCTGTCTCGGCAATTGGGCTGTAGCCCTTGCTCTTGAAAGAATTCATCGTAGATTCTTGCAGCCTGAGAGCCTCTTCGCACGATAAATGCTGGGCTTTGCAGACCAGTAGCTGTGGCTCAAACTGTGGATGGACAAGCATCTGTTGATAGATCGAGTCGTATTTCCACATGCTATCGTAGATAGCCAAAAACAGCACCTTCAGGCTGCGCTTCCCCTTCAGTTGTTTTAGTTTATCTTGGATAAGAGCACCTTGCTTTTCGATTGCCTTTCTGTCGCTTCCGTAGCGTCTAATCTGCTTTTTGAAAAGCGAAATTAGGTACTGAATACGCTTGGGCATCGCTCGGTATATCTGGCTTCTAAACTCTTTGCTACTCATAGACTATCCTTCGTTACTTCTTCATGATTCGCTGCAGTGTGGCATTGAATTCGGGTGAAACCTTCCACGCAAAGAGCGCTAACGATAAAGCTACAGCAATAGGGATGGAGCGCAGTATCATGTCGAGCCAAGGGTTGCTAATAGTGGGGATGAGCTGGTTGGCAGCATAGCCGAGCATAAGCAAAAGAACTAGCTTGGCCATCTGAGGGGAAAAGGGAGACACCTTCATCTTGAAGCTAATCATGAACTGTTGAATCCCATAGCTCAAGCAGATAGAGATGAGGGTAGCAATGGCTGCTCCACTAATGCCGAAGTGAGGAATTAACCAGAGGTTGGTAAGAATGGTAACTGCCGTAACGAGGAAAGTGTAGTACAGATTCCAATGATAATACTTCGAGTAGCTCACCACCGTATTGCCATAGTTGAGTGTTAGCTCGAATAGCTTAGCCAAACCAAGGAAGAGAACAACCCATTTGCCAGCTGCATATTTATCGCCATTTGGAAGGATAGCAAATACGCTGTCGATATTGATCCAGATAAACAGAAAAAGCAAGCCTCCAGCCATCAGTTGGTGTAGAGACACTTTCTTGAATAGTGCATTGGCCCGCACGAAGTCGCCCTCTTTGATGGCTTCAGCCATACGTGGCGAAGAAATGCTCAATAGTGAGCGTGATGGGATCTCGATAACAGCTACCATGTAGAACGCTATTGAGAAGATGCCACCACTATCTAAACCTCCTATATCTATAGCACTTACCATAAACAGATCTAACCTGCTTGCCAACTTGCTGCCAATGCTTGCTACTACATAGAAGAGTGTGTAGCGCAGAAAGTTGCGTTTTAGCTCTGGACTCAAGAAGCTATGATCGTGTCTGAAGTTTATCTGTCCTATCTTCTTGATATAACCTGCCATGGCGAGCATACATAGAGCATAGGCGCCAATGAAGAGGGCGATGAATAAGGGCAACGACACCAAGTGAAATGCATAACTAAGGTAGACAAGTAGTAGTATAAGCCTGAGACCAACTTCGCGGATTAGCTTTGGTACTGCAATGCGCATAAGCTGTGCCGAGTAGAGCTCGAATACCAGCCAGAATAGCATGAACAAACTCAAGGGTATGATCCAGTAGAAGTAATCGACCAAGAGGGGGCTATTCTTTTGATAGGCAGCGATGAAACTGTCTTTGAAAAGAATGTACAGGGGGATAACGATAAGTGCACCTAGCACAGCCACCATACAGAGGTAGTAGAAGTAACCATTGTCTTTGATCTTGCTAGTAGCTTGGCTGGCAGTGTTCGATTTGAAGTAGGGGTAAAATCGGTAGGCCGAAGAGTTTAGCCCCATCAGAGCAAAGCTGGCAAGTAGGGTAGCTCCTTCTATTATCACTCGAGTGAGCCCAATCTCTTCGGCACTGAGAAACTTGGTGATGACATAGAAGGTCGTGAGGAAACCAATAAAGGCTCCAAGCAAGCTAACTGCTGTAGCTTTGATACTTTGTCTCTGGATAATGCCCATATGACCTTAGCAGATCGTGTCTGTTTTGCTTTAGAATAGCTGAGAAAGCAGGGTAGTGGCAAGCATGTAGATCATCATACCGATGATGTCGTTGCTAATAGTAATAAAAGGACCAGTAGCAATGGCTGGATCTACCTTAAACTTCTCGAGAGTCATCGGTACGATTGTGCCGAACAAGCTGGCAAAAAGCACTACAGAGAAAAGGCTGATGGATACCGATGCCATTACGAGCGGATCGTTTAGGAAAAACAGATTGAAGAGCAAAACCACCAAACTAAGTATAGAGGCATTGATGAGAGCTACGATAAACTCTTTGAGTATCATGCCCCATATTTTCACATCTTTAAGACTATTATTGGCAAGCCCTTGCACTACGATAGCCGAAGACTGAATACCCACGTTACCTCCTGTACCTCCGATAAGGGGTATGAATAACGCCATCTTGGGGTTGGAAGCAAAGAGCGAGTCAAATCCTCCTAGCAGAACAGAGTTGCCAAGTCCACCAGCCATACCAATTAGGAGCCAAGGCAAGCGAGCCGCTGTTTGAGCGTGTAGTTTATCGCTTGTCTCCACGTCTTGCGAGATACCCGATGCCAACTGATAGTCGCGTTCGTGTTGTTCGCGAATTTCATCGATCACGTCGTCGATCGTGATGCGTCCGACCAATCGCCCGATACTGTCTGTAACAGGAATTGCCACCAAGTCATATTTGTTGATGATTTCAGAAACCTCTTCGATAGGGTCATTGTCCTTCACCGAGATCGGTTCGCCCTTCATTACATACTTGATTTTCGAGGCCGAAGGGCTGGTAATAAGCTTTTTAATCGGTAGCACCCCTTTGAGTCGCTCCTCGTCGTCAACTACATATACGTAATAGATTTCGTCCACCTCTTCGGCTTGCATTCGCATCTCCTCGATGCATTTGGGCATACTCCAATTTTCGTTTACCACGATCATTTCAGTACCCATCAAGCTACCAGCAGAGTTTTCGTCGTACTTCAGCAGGTCTACGATGTCGCCAGCCTGCTCGATGTCGCTTACGTGGCTAAGGATCTCTTCCTGCTGTTCTTCATCGAGTTCACGAATCAGTTCTACCGCATCGTCCGTATCCATGTTATCTACGAACTTGCCCGCAATGGTTTCGCTTGGTATTCGCTCGAGAACCTTATTTCGATCGTCTTCGTCGAGTTCGATCAATACCAAACCAGCCTTTTCGCCATCCAGAAGCATGTACAGATAGATAGCTTCGTCGAGACTCAGCTTATTATAAAGATCTGCAATGTCTTCGGGGTGAAGCTTTTCCATCAAGGCCAATGCTTCGAGATCGTTTTTATGCTCGATTACATCGCGTAGCTGTTGGAGGTATTTCTTTGAAAATTCCATAGTAAATCCAGTGGTAACAGTGTTAGTTATTGCTCAATAATAGAGTGAGCTCAATAAATTCGTCAGGAGTTAACTGCTCGGGGCGTCTGTCGAAAATGCTGTTTTTTAGCAGTTCGGGCGAGGTTGCAAAGGTCCTGAGCGAATTACGCATCGTTTTACGCCTTTGTCCGAATGCTGCTTTCACAATTCGCTTCAATTCAGCTTCATCACAGTCCAGTGATTTCCTTTCGTTTCGTGTAACTCTAATCACGCCACTCTGAACCTTTGGGGGTGGATTGAATACTTCTGGCCCAACGCTAAATAAATATTCTACATCGTACCATAGCTGAAGCAATACGCTCAATATTCCATATGCCTTTTTGCCTGGAGGAGAGCACAATCGTTCGGCAACCTCTTTTTGAAGCATGCCAGCACAACATGGAATTTGCTCTCGATATTCCAATAGTTTGAAGAAGATTTGACTCGATATGTTGTAGGGGTAATTGCCTATCAGACAAAACTGCTGATCTATGGGGAAGTACTCATCGAGCGAGAGCTTCAGGAAGTCCCCTTCGATAATTCTACCTTCGAGTTGAGGGAAGTTTACTTTTAAGTATTCTACCGACTCTTTATCTAGTTCAATTACTTTTAAGTCGTGTCCATGACTTAGCAGAAATTGTGTGAGCACCCCCATACCAGGTCCAAGCTCTAGTGTGGGCAATGCTCTGTACTCGCTAATGCTCAATGCAATACGCTCGGCAATATCGAGGTCTTTCAAAAAATGCTGCCCTAATGCTTTCTTAGCTTTTACCTGAATCATCGAAAAAAATATCTATATTTGTGCTGTTTAGGATGCTAAGGTACTACTTTCATAGCTAAAATCCATTTTTTGCAGCTAAGGATCTACCCATATGCATCCCTTTTTATTACATTGAATCCCATTAATGGAATCTCAAATACAAGATAAGCATAAAGAGACGGAAGCTGTTGCTAAAGCTATTGCTAAGGATCAAAAGCCCTTTCTGAAAGTTGCCAAAGTTGTTCTGCCTTTATTGATAGGCGCCTTACTTATATGGTTAGTGTACCGCAAAATGGATCTAACTACTATAATGAAGGTGGTGAAAGACGGAGTCAACTATTACATCATAGCCTTTTCTCTGCTATTTGGGCTCGTTGCCAATTGTGTGCGTGGACTACGCTGGCACTTGCTCATCGAACCCCTCGTAGAGGTTAAGCCTCGTCGCATCAATGCCGTACTTACCACCCTTGGTAATTATACAGTGAATATGGCTCTACCTCGAGCTGGCGAGTTGTGGCGTTGTGCCGAAGAGTCGCGCTACGAAAAAATCCCTTTCACCAAACTACTTGGTACTCTGTTTATGGATCGTATCATGGATGTAGTGATGGTAGGCCTTATTACTGCCACTATCATGTTTGGATTTCAAGGCTTTTTTACAAGCTTCTTCGAACGCAATCCCCAGCTTACTCAGGGATTCTTAGTTATTTTTAGCTCCATTTGGCTCTACGTGGGCATGTTGGGCTTAGCGCTTCTAGCCTTTATTGCATACAGGTACCTATCGCATGTCAAGATTGTAAAGAAAATTATTGAGATGGTGGAGAAAATGCTCGAGGGCTTCCGTACCATATGGCGTATGAAGCACAACGGACTCTTCATCCTTTACACTGTTTTGCTGTGGGTACTCTATTTCTTTTTCTTTTATGTTACCTTCTACGCCTTCGACTTTACACGTCATCTGGGCTTTGAGGTAGGTCTCATTAGCTTTGCTATGAGTAGCATAGCCGTAGCTGTACCTGTGCAAGGGGCGGTTGGCCCATGGCACTTTATGGTGATAGCATCGTTGGTATCGTTTGGCGTTTCGCGCGACGATGCCGGAGCGTTTGCGCTCGTAGTGCATACTACACAAACAATCTGGACCACTTTGGTAGGAGCTTTGGCTATCATCGCTCTACCTATCATTAATAAGGGATACTCGCGCATTGGCGACGGTCCCAATCTCTAAAATCTTTCACGACGAATAAAGCAAATCATTATGGCATCAGAAATCAAAAACCTAAACCCACAATCAGTTTGGCAGTACTTTTACGATCTAACCCAAATCCCCCGTCCTACGGACCAGATGGATGAGGTTTGTAAGTACGTATTCGAAAAAGGCAAAGAGTTTGGTTTAGAAACCGAGCTGGATAGTGTAGGCAACGTGATCATGCGTAAGCCAGCAAGCCCTGGCAGAGAGGATAGACCTATCATTACGCTGCAGTCTCACCTGGATATGGTGCCACAGAAAAACTCCGATAAGGTGCACGACTTTAGCAAAGACCCGATCGATGCTGTGATCGATGGTGAGTGGGTGAGAGCAGTCGGAACAACACTGGGAGCAGACAACGGAATTGGTGCTGCTTATGCACTAGCTATTATGTCTGATAAGACACTCAAACATGGTCCGCTAGAAGCTCTATTTACTATAGACGAGGAGGTCGGTATGGTGGGAGCCAATGCTCTCAAGCCAGGCTTTTCAAAGGGTGATATCCTTATCAACCTCGATTCGGAAGCCGAAGGCAAGCTCTTTGTAGGCTGTGCCGGTGGTATTGATGTAAATGTATCGCTCGAGTATAAAGACGAACAAACTTTTGGCGAGGAGGATATTGCTGTAAAGCTTTCTCTTACAGGACTAAAGGGAGGTCACTCTGGAGTTGATATTCACATTGGTAGAGCCAATGCAAATAAGTTGCTCTTCCGCTTCCTCAAAGAAGCCGTTGAGTATCATGGTGCACGCTTGGCTTGGGTAGAGGGTGGCTCCTTGCGCAATGCTATTCCCCGTGAGGCCTTTGCCATCATTGCGATTAACGAAGACGATGCTTCTGGTCTATGGGAACTCGTAGCCGACTATCAAGAGCTTTATCAGCAAGAGTACAAGGGTATCGAAACGTCGATCAAGTTTGAAGCAGAACGTGTAGATAAACCCACTCATTTGGTGCCCGAAGAGATCCAAGATGGTATGATCAATGCCATCGAGGCTTGCGTCAATGGACCACAATCCATGCTCCAAGACTTCCCTGGCACAGTAGAGTCTTCGACCAATATTGCCGTGGTAAGGATGGGTGCAGGTATGGCAGAGGCTAAGTTTTTGGTGCGTAGCTCGTCAGAGTCTCGTAAGATGTGGGTGGCCTCGAGTATCGAAAGCGCATTCTCTCTGGCTGGAGCCAAGGTCGAGTTCGATGCCTCATACAATGGCTGGGAGCCCAACATAAAGTCGCCCATACTTCAAGTAATGGCCGAGGTATTCGAAGAGTATTACGAAGAGAAACCCGAAGTGTTGGTTATGCATGCAGGGCTAGAGTGTGGTATTATCCAAGGAGCTATGCCCGATATGGATATGATCTCGGTGGGTCCCGAGATTCAGTTCCCTCACTCTCCAGACGAGCGAGTGAATATTGAGTCGGTAGCACGTACTTGGGATGTCCTCAAGCTGGTGTTGGAACGCATCTAAAATCTATTCTTATCAATTAATATCATATTCAGATGAAAGCATTTGTTTTTCCTGGTCAAGGAGCCCAATTCGTAGGAATGGGCAAAGACCTATACGACAATAACAGCCAAGCCAAAGAACTTTTTGAGCAGGCCAATGAAATACTGGGTTTCCGTATTACAGACATTCTCTTCGAAGGTACACCCGAAGAGCTCAAACAGACTAAGGTAACTCAGCCAGCTATCTTTTTGCATTCGGTCATTCTTGCAAAAACAATGGGTGCTGAGTTCAAACCTGATATGGTGGCTGGACACTCTCTGGGTGAATTTTCGGCTTTGGTAGCCGCTGGAGCAATCTCGTTTGAAGATGGATTGCGACTCGTGTCGAAACGTGCTATGGCTATGCAGCGTGCATGCGAAATGCAAGAATCGACGATGGCAGCAGTGCTAGGACTCGATGATGAGGTGGTAGAGCAGGTTTGTGCCAGTATAACAGATACCGTAGTGGTACCTGCCAACTATAATTGCCCTAGTCAGATCGTAATCTCGGGTACGATAGAAGGTATCGACTTAGCTGCCGAAAAGCTCAAAGAAGCTGGAGCTCGTCGCGCACTCAAGCTTGCTGTAGGTGGAGCGTTTCACTCTCCATTGATGGAGCCTGCTCGTGAAGAGCTAGCAAAGGCCATCGAAGAGACTGAGATCAAAGCCCCTTGCTGTCCTATTTATCAGAATGTAAATGCTCAGCCAGTTACCGACCCAGCAGAAATCAAAAAGAATCTGATCGCTCAGCTAACGGCACCCGTTCGTTGGACGCAGTCTGTGCTTAAAATGCACAGCAATGGTGCTAAGCATTTCGTAGAGCTAGGCCCAGGCTCGGTGCTTCAAGGTCTAGTAAAGAAGATTGCTCCCGAAGCAAGCACAGAAGGACATCAGTAATTAACCCAATTCAACATTATTTACTAAGGGTAAACAGGATAGGTGAATCGACTATTCCTGTTTACCCTTTTTCTTTTCAATTTCCTTTAGTAAGTCTCCTTATATGATTAATAGAATTGCATACTCTCTTTTTATTCTTCTTTGTACCATAGGATCTGTATTTGCACAAAGAAGCTTTCAAGGTCAAATCTTCGCTGCAGACGATAATCAACCAGTGCCTTATGCATCGATCAATATACATGAAACTCGTACTGGGGTGGTAGCCGACGAGAACGGGCGTTTTATCTTGCAGCTGCCCGAAGCTACATATACTATCGAAATCCGATCGATTGGTTACCAGAGTCTTCGTCAGAAACTCGTCATTGATAGCCATACGCCCTCTGAAATACAGATCTATAAATTGAAGCCTAGCGAGTACACCTTGAGCGAAGTGCAAGTAACTGCCAAGCGCGGCAAGGAAGATCCAGCCTATCGGATCATGAGGCAGCTGATAGCTCGCACGCCAATTTACGAACGCATGCTAGATTCGTACAACGCTGAAGTGTACAACAAAGGCTCTATGCGAGTGGATAAAGTCCCTTTTTTCTTTCGCTCGGTATTGGTCGATAATGTACCCATGAAGGAATATCTAGGTAAGCGCTATGTGTTGGAAAGTCAGGTAGCGATGGAGTATGAATCTCCCAATAAGTATAAACAGCATGTAAAAGCCATGCGCAGCTCGGTGCCTAAGCAGTTTAGAGATTCGAGCGGGGTTATGTCTGTTATTGCTACAAATCTTTATGGCAAAATGATTGGCTTGGGCGATTTTGGTGTCATACCCAATCCTATCCGCGATGCTAGTTTGAGCAATTATAACTTCAAGCTCGAGAAAACCATCCGAGAAGGCAATCAACTCAGCTACCTGATTAGCTACAGGAGCAAAGACACGGGCAATACCTCGGGCGAGCTCATCGTAATCGATAGTATTTGGTGCTTGCAGTATATCAAGCTACAATCGACCATGCAAGGAGCACTTACCCAAAAGTTAGAGTCTTCACTCTTCCCCATACAAGATGGTGTTTTTATGCCCTCTACCTATAGTTATGCTTTCTCGGCCGATGTAATGGGCCTAAAGCTAGACTTCCAATACTATTCATCGCTTAGCTATAGCAATATGAAGCTCAATGACGAAGTGCTTGCGCTACAAGCCCCTCAAAACACCCCTCTATTCAAGCGCAATAGGGAGGTGAAAAGGCGGGTGAAAACGCTGCAGAGCCGCCTAGATACGTTGGGCTACAATCTGTCCGATAAATACTTGCTACCCGATAGCTGGAGCAAGATCGATACTAGTACAGATAGCTTGGCTACAAGCAGAGACTCGCTCTATTGGCAGTCGATCATGACGATGCCTCTTAGCGACGAAGAGCAGGAGAGTTACAATCAGAGAGATTCGATCAGCAAAGCTCTCGATAAGAAGCGCTTGGCTATCCCAGTAAATCTTAGCAAACGAAAAGGAAATGGCAGCTTTTGGTCCGACTTGCTATTAGGAAACACATATAAGCCGAAGAAGAATTTGAGTGTCGGATTTGAAGGTTTGCTGTGGGGTGCTTTGCACAATTATACTTATAGCGATGCTCTATGGATGGGGCAGGGCTTCCATCTGAAGTATACGCCGTCTAAGTCTATTGAGTTCAATGTAGCCCCATCTGTTTACTATAGCAGCAAGCGACGCATGGTGTACTGGCAGGTAGATGCCGATGTGCTCTATGCTCCGATGTCAAAGGGGCGTTTCTCTCTATCGGCTGGTCGTAGGAGCGACGAGATGCAACAGGATCACAGTGGAAGCATCCGCTTTATAAATATGTTTGCCACGCTTATGGATGGACGTGGTGTACTCAATCTTGTAGACAATAAATATCTGAGCGTCAAGAACGAAATAGATCTCCTACCAGGTCTACAGTTCAACGCCTCGGCCAGTTACTTCGAGCGTGAAGCCTTAGCTTTCACTCGGGTGTGGGGCTTCAATAAGAAGTCGCTATTTACCAACGCTTTAAGCTTTAACGCAGCAAAGGAAAACGACTGGCTCAGTACGGTGATCGACCCCCAACGTAGTCTCACTCTAAAGGCAGAACTTCAGTACAATCCGACGCCATACTATCGCATAGCAGGCAATGGCCGCAAAGTGTACGATGGGCAGGGCGTTCGCAGTCCGCTCTTTTCCCTCTCTTATACCCAGGGCATACCAATGGGGCGGATAAACGATAGCGACTATTCGCTGCTCTCTGCCTCTGTAGCACAGCTATACCATATTAATTACAGTAGCCACTTCTACTATCGATTGCAAGCTAATGTTTTCTTGCGCGATGAGCAAATCAATCCTTCCGATGCAATTCAATTAAAGAGCTTTAATAGCCCCTACCTATTGAGTAACAAACACTTTTATAGCGAATTTCTAACTATGCCTGTGTATAGCAAACTTTCATCCAGCAACTTGCTTTTCTTCAGCCAATACGGGCGAGGCAAGATGCTCTTGCGTTACATTCCCTTCCTTGCTCGCAATTCATCCGATGAAAGGCTGCACCTCAAGGCACATTGGAGTAAAAGTCGTGATGATCTGGCACCATACTTCGAAGCAGGTTATTCGATTGGCTTAGCAGGTCTGATGCGCTTAGGAATATTCTATGGTGGCTACAACTTTGCCGAAGATTCTGGCCTATGCATTCGTCTTCAACTCAATTTGTTTGGACTTTAGACCTCAGAGCTTATTCAGAGGTGCCCTGTTAATGATATGTAAAGCAGATCAGGAATAGGGCACTCAGAAGTGTCAACCAAAATCAGGACACTGCACTTACCTACTGCTGCAAATAGGTAGTATAAATGCTTTCATGCGGTGGAAGTATATTTTCATAGGGATGAAAATACATTTCCAACCGTATGAAAATACATTTTCACCTAGGTGAAAATAAGTTTTCATAGGGGTGAAAATTTTGGATCAAGCAAGATGTTGATAAAAAGAACCGCATTATAGAGAACGATAGATCATTGTGCCCTGTCGCAAGTGGCTTATCTAGAGATCTTTGTGTCATAAACATCTTTGCTATGTGGCTCTAAGTGTCGCAGCCCCTAAGCTCCCTAATTCAAAGTCCTCTACTTGTGTATTTTTTGCGTATATTTGTACTGTACTTCGGCTTGCAGCTGCTACTGCCATAACGCAGCAGCGGGGGGCTTTTCACAAAGGTCTCATGGAGTACAGTGATTGGCTAATTAACAAATACAATAAAGATAAATCAGAAAGTTAAATGAAAAAGACTCCTTTTACTGACGTGCATATCGCCCTTGGAGCAAAAATGCATGAGTTTGCTGGCTATAACATGCCTATTGAGTATAGTGGTATCAACGACGAACACATGAACGTGCTCAATGGCGTGGGTGTATTCGATGTTTCACATATGGGCGAGTTTTGGGTAAAAGGTCCCAATGCGCTTGCATTCTTGCAGAAAGTTTCGAGCAACGATGCTTCGAAGTTGGCTATTGGCCAGGTACAGTATTGCTGCTTCCCAAACGAAAAGGGTGGTATCGTAGACGATTTCTTGCTCTATCGCTATAGCGAAGATAAGTATATGATGGTGCCCAATGCTGCCAACTTGGAGAAAGACTGGGCTTGGTGTCAGAAACAAAACACCATGGGGGCAGAGCTAGAAGACGCTTCGGATCATATCGCTCTCTTGGCAGTGCAGGGGCCAAAGGCTACTGAGGTGCTGCAGCGACTAACAGAAGTAGACCTCTCTACTATTCCTTACTATACCTTTAAAGAAGGAACCTTTGCAGGATGTCCAAACGTTATTATTTCATGTACAGGCTATACGGGTGCTGGAGGATTCGAACTCTACTTCTATCCCGAACACGGCCAGAAGATTTGGGATGCAATCTTCGAAGCTGGTAAGCCAGAAGGCATTAAGCCAGCAGGCCTAGGAGCTCGCGATACACTACGCCTCGAAATGGGATTCTGCCTCTATGGCAATGACATCTCGGAAGAGACAAGTCCTATCGAAGCGGGTCTAGGTTGGATCACCAAGCTTGTAGACGGCAAGGAAGATATGCCAGGCCGTAAAGTATTGGAAGAGCACAAAGCTGGGGCAATTACACGCAAGCTGGTGGCTTTCGAATTGATCGACAGAGGTATCCCTCGTCAGCATTATGAAATTGCTGCTCCCGATGGTCGCGTTATTGGCGAAGTAACATCGGGCACGATGGCTCCATCGCTCAAGAAAGGAATCGGAATGGGCTATGTAGAGAAGGAATTCTCGAAGCTAGGCACCGAGATTGCCATCATTGTAAGAGGAAAGCTATTGAAGGCAGAAATAGTAAAATTGCCTTTCAGAAAATAGTAGGATAGCATTTGCTCCAATATGTATATCGGCCACTTGTTTCCTACTCTGCTAAGTAGGAAATGATTGGCCGATTTGTTTTCATCCGATCTGCCAAACAATTGTCCGACTCTACTGACCGATCATTGCTTAGGCTCTCTTAGTAGGCAAGGCTTCTGGAGCTAAAGGATTATAGCAGCTTGAACGTAATACGATAATGCAAACACTAAACGACGAGAAAATACTGTTCGTAACAGGCATAGACACAGATATTGGTAAGACCTTCGCTACAGCTTCCCTTGCTGGTTTGATGGCCAAACAAGGGAAAAAGGTGATTACTCAGAAGCTGATTCAGACGGGATGCAAAGAGCAGTCCGAAGATATCTTGAAACATCGAGAGCTGCTGGGGCAGAAGCTGCTCGATGTCGATAAAGAGGGTCTCACCTGTCCTTATATACTTAGCTATCCAGCATCGCCACACCTTGCTGCACAGATAGATAATGTCGAACTCGACTTTGAGAAGCTCGACCAAGCTACAGATGAGTTGCTAAGCAGGGGTTACGAGTGTATCCTATTGGAAGGGGCAGGAGGTATTATGGTGCCACTGCAGAAGGACTATCTTACAATAGACTTTATAGCCAAACGTAAGTATCCAGTGGCTTTGGTTACGAGTGGTAGGCTGGGTAGTATCAATCATACCTTATTGAGTTTGCATGCTTGTAAGACATATGGAATCGAGGTGAAATACTTGCTATTTAATTATTATCCCGCTTCGGATCCTTTTATCAGAGAAGATACTCTTAGCTATCTGAAAGATTACCTCGCGAAGTACTGGCCCAATACTCAGACGCTTATTCTCGAAGACCTAAGCAAAGACTAGCCGTATCCCTATATTTTTTACCTGTAATAAACACTGTCTATCATGCTGGAAATAAAACAAAGCAACAAGATTACTGCCGAGGAGCATAGGCCAGTAATGGAAATTTACAACGACTTGGAGCAACAATATTTGCAGTCCAATCATCGTAAACGTATTGAAAAAATAAGGAAGGCTTTTAAGCTTGCTTATGAAGCTCACGATGGGCAGAAGCGCAACTCGGGAGAGCCCTATATACTTCATCCTCTTGCCGTGGCTCATATCTGTTGCTCAG
Source organism: uncultured Porphyromonas sp. (assembly GCA_964535945.1). Classification (GTDB taxonomy): domain Bacteria; phylum Bacteroidota; class Bacteroidia; order Bacteroidales; family Porphyromonadaceae; genus Porphyromonas. The sequence goes on along the minus strand of CAZHWP010000007.1, from coordinate 31,163 downwards.
AGATGGGGCTAGGGTCTACCTCTATATGCTCGGCTCTCTTGCACGATGTGGTCGAAGATTGCGACTATACGGTAGATGATATCGAAGCAATCTTTGGTAAAAAGATAGCGCAGATAGTCGATGGGCTCACCAAGATCTCGAGAGATCAAATAGACCCAGACTTGATACAGTCTATGCAGGCCGAAAATATGCGTAAGTTCCTATGTACCATTAGTAATGATGTGCGCGTGGTGCTAGTAAAAATTGCCGACCGACTGCACAACATGCGTACCTTGGGATCGATGAGACCTGCCAAACAACTGAAGATCTCGGGAGAAACGCAGCTTATCTATGCCCCTCTGGCAGAAAGACTGGGCTTATTTACCATTAAAACCGAACTAGAAGACCTCTGCTTTAAATATGACCATCCACAGCAGTATGCACTCATCAAGGCCTCGCTAAGAAGCACTGAGCGAGATAGGCAGCAGCTCTTCGAGCTATTTGCCTCTCCCATACGAGAGAAGCTCGATAATATGGGGGTGGGCTACGAAATAAAGGCACGAGTGAAGACGCCATTTTCGATTTGGAAGAAAATGGAGAAAGACAACCTTCCTATTGAAGAGATTTATGACATCTTTGCTGCTAGAATTGTTTTCGACTCGGTAAACGACACCGTAGATAAAAACCGCTGCTGGGAAATATACACTACTATTACTGAACTCTACAAACTAAATCCGAAGCGAAATAGAGACTGGATAAGCTCACCCAAGAGCAACGGCTATCAAGCTCTTCACCTAACAGTGATGGGACCGCATGGCGACTGGGTAGAAGTGCAGATACGAAGCCGAAAAATGGACGATATTGCCGAGCAAGGATTGGCAGCACACTGGAAGTACAAAGGCGATAACTTTGAAGAAGATTCCGAGTTTGACAAATGGCTTAAGCTGATCCAAGAGATACTCAAAGACCCATCGTCTAGTTCGCTGGAGTTTATCGACTATATGACCCTGCTGTTCAAAGCCGAAGAGATAAACGTATTTACACCTAAGGGGGACCTAAAGAAAATGCCCCAAGGAGCTTCAGTTTTGGACTTTGCATATTCGGTACACACCGAAGTTGGCAATCAGTGTATCGGTGCAAGAGTAAATCACAATACAGTGGCTCGAAGCCATATTTTGAAGTCGGGTGATAGGGTAGAGATACTTACAGCAAGCAATCAAGAACCTAAGCCCGAATGGCTTAGCCTAGTGCGTACGGCCAATGCCAAACAGAAGATTGACATGTATCTGCGTAGAAAACGCAACCAACTGCTCAACAACGGGCGTTCTTTGCTCGATGTCTGCTTGCTCGATCCTCCTTACGAAATATTACATTCAGACAAAGAACGATTGTCCAAGTATTTCGGTTTTATGGATCTAGAAGAGTTTTACTATTCTTTGGGACTAAAATCGGTAACCCTTCCCGACGATTTGTATGGCCTCATTCAAAGTGTAAAAAGAGATAGCAACGAGTCTGCCTTTGTAGTGCTACCACGTGTAAAAGGCGAAGTCCTAGAGAAACTTGAAAGTAAGAAGCTTGATCCAGCTTCGCTAGGGCAACTAAAGGTCGACAATAAAAAGACTTATCTCCTCACCGAAACTGAATATGCTCGCAACTATATCCCTGCTACTTGCTGTATGCCAATCCCTGGTGATGATGCATTCGGATACGTACGAGATGGAGTTTTGGAAGTTCATAAGCGCAATTGTGCCAATGCAAATAGGCTGAAAAGTTTGTTTGGAGAGCAAATCGTTTCTACTCAGTGGGCTCACCATGGATTCTCTTCGTTCGAAGCTTTTATACACCTCAAAGGTATCGATGCTCCAGGGGTTATCTATGCCATAACAAAGATTATTTCGGAAGAGATAAAGCTTGATATCAGTGACCTGAGGGCTAAGGCAAAAGACGGCATCTTCGAAGGTACTATAGGTGTAATGGTCAATAATGTAGGCGAAATTAATAATGTGTGTGCCGCACTTAGAAAGCATCCTGGAATTGAGTCTGCAGGACGAGTTGCTACCGATTAGTTGTATAAATAGGGAGCGTTTTTTTACTCAATTAGTCTCATTTATACAGTAACTTTGCAACCATGATTGATAATTCTATTTTTGAGAATCGTAAGGTGGCTTTTGCTACTCTTGGTTGTAAACTCAATTTTGCCGAAACTTCAACTATAGCTAAGGCTTTGCTGGCACGAGGTATTAGGCAGGCAAGAGTATCGGAGCAGGCAGACCTCTGTGTGGTAAACACCTGCTCGGTAACGGATCTTGCAGACAAAAAATGCCGCAATGCAATACGCAAGTTACACCGCCAACATCCTGGTGCTATCATGATTGTTACGGGCTGCTATGCCCAACTTTCGCCTGAGCAGATTGCTCAAATTGAGGGTGTTGACTATGTCTTCTCTGCCTCTCAAAAGCTCGATATAGATGCCTATATCGATGCGTTACTAAACAAAAAGTCCGACCTACAGCAGACGCCGCTTCCATACAAAGAAATGGTGCATTTCGTGCCCGCATGCTCGGCAGACGATCGTACGCGTCACTTCTTGAAAGTGCAAGACGGATGCGACTATTTCTGCTCCTATTGTACTATCCCCTTTGCTCGAGGCAGAAGCCGCAATGGGACGATAGCGAGTTTGCAGGCTCAAGCAGCAGAGGTTGCAAAGCAGGGAGGGAAGGAAATCGTTTTAACTGGAGTAAATATAGCCGACTTTGGCAAGAGTACAAATGAAACTTTCTTGGATTTGCTAAAGGCTCTCGACGATGTAGAAGGTATCGAGCGATTTAGGATAGGCTCGGTAGAGCCAAACCTCTTGACCGATGAAATCATAGACTTTTGTGCAATCGCAAAACGTATAGCCCCCCATTTTCATATTCCGCTACAGAGTGGCTCAGATGAAGTGCTGAAATTGATGCGTAGACGTTACGATAGCCAGCTATTTAGAGAGCGACTGCAACGTATTAAACAATCTATGCCGCATGCGTTTGTCGGCATAGATGTGATAGTAGGTAGTAGGGGAGAAACTCCCGAATACTTCGAGGCTTGTCATCAATTTTTGCAAGGACAAGATTTTAGCCAGCTACATGTCTTTTCCTATTCGGAGAGAGCCAATACAGCAGCCTTACAAATTCCTTACGTAGTGGAGACTAAAGAGAAGCAAAGACGAAGTAAAATCTTACTGGATCTTTCGGACGAAAAGCTGCTCAAGTTCTATCGGGATTCTTTGGGAGAAAAACGTGCCGTGCTATGGGAAGAGAATCGAAAAGGGGAGTACATGTTGGGCTTTACCGACAATTATATACGTGTGGCTAAGCCTTTCGATAAGAATCTGCTGGGGCAGGTAGAGCTAGTACAACTGCAAAGCCTCGACGACGTAGAAACTCTGATCTATACTTCATAAATGCGACTTAGATAAAACGAACATCGATGTCAAATTCAAGTATTTCAAAGTTTACATTGAACTTTTTTGTTACCGCATTATCGTTGCTGCCACTCCCATTGTTGAGAGTAATCAGCGAGCTGCTTGCATTCGTTGTGTATTACCTACTTCGTTATAGGCGAAAGGTCGTTCGCCGCAATCTCAATGCCTCTTTTAGCAACAAAAGTCTCGATGAGATCAAGAAGATCGAACGAAGCTACTATAGACACTTTTGCTACCAGATAATAAGCACATTCAAATTGCTGGCATTCAAGCCCGAAGAGCTCAAGGAACATATCAGTTTTGAAAACGTCGAGTTACTCCAAAGGTTGAAAGCAGAAGGGAACAAGCCTATATTACTCATGATGGGACACTTTGGCAACTGGGAGTACTTGAGTGCAAGCCAGCAGTTTTTGGGTCCATTAGGTTTCCGTGTACATCAGATCTATAGACCACTTCGATCGAAAGCCGTAGACGATTTGTTCAGACGTATTCGAGAGCGCTTTGGCTCCTATGGCGTTGCCAAAAATGATGTGGGACGAACTCTCATAAAGCTCTGCCGTGACGAAAACTCTCCTGAAACTGCATTGCTCGTTTTTATTGCAGATCAAACCCCAAGAGGTAAGAATGTGCATTATTGGACCGAGTTTTTAGGGCAAGCTACTGCGTTTTTTACTGGTGCAGAGCGATTGGCAAAAAAACTTGATCTATCTGTGGTTTATGCCGATGTATTTGCGCTTAGTCGCGACCATTATAAAGTGCGGTTTGAGTTGATGAAAAAAGCGAATGACTCGGGACATCCCTTCGACGTAACGGAGCTTTATGCCCGCTATATGGAGCAGACAATTATGCGCAATCCTGCTCTATGGCTCTGGAGCCATCGTCGCTGGAAGGAGTCTACTTCAGATTTTCCAGATGCAGGCTATTCAGATGAGCTGCTTGCAAAGGGATATCCAAAACCAAAGTGTGATTAGCTTATGAATCCTTCTTGCAGTGTTATCTTGTTGAATTGGAATGGAAGAGCTCTTCTCGAAGAGTATCTCCCTTCGGTCTTGGCGCATACGCCATCAGATAAAGCTACAGTAATTGTTGCAGACAATGGATCGACAGATGATTCAATTGCATTTCTAAAGGAAAACTACCCTCAGGTCGAATGCCTGGAGCTTGACAAAAATTGGGGCTTTGCCGAGGGGTACAACAAGGCAATTGGACAATGCAATAGCGACATCGTAGTGCTTCTCAATACAGATGTTCGAGTTAGTGAAGCTTGGCTGGATGAGCCTCTGAGCCTGTTAAAAAATAATACACAAATAGCTGCCGTACAACCTAAGTTGCTTTCAGATAGAGAAACAACACACTTTGAATATGCTGGAGCTGCTGGCGGCTTGCTCGATAAGTATGGCTATCCATTTTGTAGAGGTCGAGTGTTTGCTACAGTAGAAAAGGACGAAGGTCAATACAATGAAGTTGCTCCTGTATTTTGGGCCAGTGGAGCGGCACTGTTTATCAAAAGAGCTTGCTACCTTGAAGTGGGAGGCTTAGACGACGAGTTTTTTGCCCACCAAGAAGAAATTGATCTGTGCTGGCGCTTGCATCTGCGCAGTTACCAGGTTTATTATTCGCCTAATAGTGTGGTCTATCACTTAGGCGGTGCAACATTGGATAGCTCGAGCCCTCGAAAGACCTATCTAAACTATCGAAACAACCTGCTTATGCTCTTCAAGAATCTGCCTGCAACTGAGCTAAAAAGTAAGTTGAGAATTCGCTTATGCTTAGATCTTATTGCTGCACTTGTAGATACATTGAAAGGTCGATTCCAACATTCTAAAGCTGTGATTGTGGCTTGGCGTGACTTTAGGCGTATGCGTAAAGGATCTATGACAATGAAACGTATGGCTTGTCAAGACTCCAAAGCAAATGAACCATACCCCAAACTATTCGCTCCATATAGCGTAGTCTGGCAGTATTTTGCTAAAGGTCGAAAGCGTTTTAGTGACATGCCATAGGGGCTGATACCTTGCTGCTATATATACAAAAAGAGGCTGTTTCAAAAAGTAATTTTGCATTTTGAAACAGCCTCAAGGCTTTCTAGAGAATTTCTTTAGTCGATCAGCTCAAAGCCTGTATAGGGCTGAAGGCACTTTGGTATGCGGATGCCGTCTTCGAACTGGTTATTCTCTAGTAGAGCTGCTACGATACGAGGCAGAGCCAAGGCGCTGCCATTAAGAGTGTGGCAGAGTTCTACTTTCTTATCGGCATTGCGATAGCGACACTTCAAACGATTTGCTTGAAAACTTTCGAAGTTCGATACGGAGCTAACTTCTAGCCAGCGCTCCTGAGCCGCCGAATATACTTCGAAGTCGAATGTTAGTGCCGAAGTGAAGCTGATATCTCCACCGCATAGGCGCAATATACGCCAAGGTAGGCCAAGATCTTCGACAATGCTCTCGACGTAAGCTACCATTTTGTCGAGTGTCTCGTACGATGATTCAGGCTTATCGACACATACGATCTCTACTTTATTGAATTGGTGCAGACGGTTTAGTCCACGTACATCTTTGCCGTAGGATCCAGCTTCGCGTCTGAAGCATGCAGAATAGGCTGTTAGTTTGATGGGTAATTCGTCTTCGCTAAGAATAACATCTCTGAAGATGTTTGTTACTGGCACTTCTGCCGTAGGGATTAAGTATAGGTTGTCTGCCGTAGCATGGTACATCTGACCTTCCTTATCGGGCAATTGTCCGGTGCCATAGCCCGAGTCTTCGTTGACCAAGTAGGGTGGTTCGATTTCAAGAAAACCAGCCTCACGAGCTTTGTCGAGGAAGTAGTTTATTAGGGCTCTTTGTAGCCTAGCTCCTTTCCCTTTGTATACTGGGAATCCCGAACCAGTGATTTTTACACCAAGCTCGAAGTCGATCAGATCATATTTCTTGGCTAGATCCCAGTGCGGAAGTTTGTCTTTTGGCATGCTTGGCATCTCGCCACCAGTTTTTATGCAAACGTTATCGTCGGCACTCTTTCCTTCAGGTACGGAGTGGTGAGGTGTATTTGGAATAAGTAAAAGCCTTTGTAAAATTTCCTCCTCAGCTTGAGCCATCTTTTGCTCGAGCTTTTGGCTTCCTTCTTTTAATGTGGCTACAACAGCCTTCTGTTTTTCGGCTTCTTCTTTTTGCCCAGCCTTCATGAGGCCACCAATTTCCTTGGCAATTTGCTTTTGTTCTTGGAGCGATGCGTCTAGGGCTTGTTGTGTTTCTCGCCTTTCTTGGTCGAATGTCAACACTTCTTCGATAATTTGTTGAGCTTCGAAGTTTTTGACAGCAAGTCGCCTAATTATCTCGTCTTTACTCTCCGTGATTTGTTTGATAGTAAGCATCGGGATCTGTATTTAATAGAAAAAGGGCGAAACTCCTTTAGGCGTAAAATTTAAGCCTAATAGAGAATCGCCCCTAAATAGATTGTTTGTGAAATAGTCTGTTAGACCTTTTTACGCCTTGGCAATTACCGTTACGTAAGAGCGATCATTTCTTTTGCGAATGAAAGCTACTTCTCCATCAATAAGGGCATATAACGTGTGGTCTTTACCAATACCTACGTTTTCGCCTGGGTGGTGTTGTGTACCACGTTGACGTACTAAAATATTACCAGCTTTTGCAAATTGACCTCCATAGATCTTTACGCCTAAGCGTTTGCTGTGCGATTCGCGACCGTTCTTAGAACTACCTACACCTTTTTTGTGTGCCATGATTTTTTCTAATGTTAATGGGGTTAATTATGCTATTACTTCTTTCACTAAGACCTCTGTAAACTGCTGACGGTGACCGTTCAGTTTGCGATAGCCTTTTCTTCTCTTTTTGTGGAAGATCAATACTTTGTCACCTTTTACCATTGGTGAAAGTACTTCACATACCACTTTGGCACCCTCTACTAAGGGAGAGCCTACTGTTACTGCTCCGTTGTTGTCAACGAGCAGCACGCGGTCGAATTCTACTCTAGAACCACCATCGATTCCGCGAATGTGGTGAACGAACAGCCTACGGCCTTCTTCGACTCTGAATTGCTGTCCTTGAATCTCTACGATTGCGTACATTGCTTTTAACTAATTGTTGTTAGCCCCGTAAGGTGCTTCTTTCTAATGGCGAACCATCGAAAATTTGAAGTCTTCACAACCTTACATAGGAAATTCGTCTGCAAAGATAAGCATTAATCTCTAATCTTTTGCAATGCTACTCATGCAGATTTCAAATTATTACTTTTAGTAGTGATCATAAGTAGTTGGCAAGGCTAATTTCGTTGAGCAGATTTGATTCCTTTTAGCCCAGCTATCAATTTTATGATCTCGCTAAGCTTTCCTTCATTGGGCACTCTGAGGGTAAAAAGAGCTGTAAATAAGCCGTCTGAAGAGTCGACTGTGTATCTGCTTAGACTAACAGAGTCTTCACGCTTTATAATAGAAACAATCTGACTGATATTGGATACTTGCTCTTGGCCTGTCACCCTGATTACTGATTCGTAGCCACCACTTTCTTCACCACTCCATTGGGCAGAGAGCACGCGATAGCCAAATCGTTGTAGCAAGTCGGGTGCGTTGGGGCAAGCAGTGCGATGTATTTTTATTCCGTTAGCACTGACGTAGGCAAAAATCGGATCACCATAAATGGGATTACAACAAGCAGCTAGTTGGTAAGCAATTCCACTTTGTCCTTGGTCAATTATTAATCGATCTCCTAAGCTTTGAGGATATTTGCTCGTGCTCTGTTTATTTGTATCGGTAAGTATTGTACTCTCGGCTGAGTGAGCTAGTGGTCTTTCTTTACTTTCATCTAATGCTTGGCTGTAAATGTCGAGGATAGCCATTAGATCCACTCTGTCGTCTGCCAATTGATTGAGAAAGTCGCCCAGGGTTTTGAAGCCCTTTTGTTTTACTATTGTTGTCAATACAGACTCATCCCAGCTGAGCTTACGATTTTTCAGCCGGCGCAACAATAGCTCGCGAGCGATATCCCTATTGGCTTCTTCTTGCTTTCGAAGTTCTTGCCTGAGTTTATTCTTTGCCCGAGGACTAACTACGATTCGGAGCCAGTCTTTACGTGGTGTCTGACGGCTATCTGTAATAATGGATACGATGTCGCCGTTGGCAAGCTTATGCCTAAGAGCTTGGTTTTTGCCATTGACAATTCCTGCCGAAGCTTTACATCCCACATCACTATGAATACTGAAGGCAAAATCAAGTACGGTTGCTCCTTTGGGCAATTTCTTTATCTCACCTTTGGGCGTAAATGCGTAAATATCATCTGTCTCGATACTTGTTCGAAGATTGCGCATGTGCTCGGCTTCTTCATGGGGTTGTAGGCGTTTGGCTTCTATCGTTTCGCGTATCGATAGCAAAAGTTCATCCAGGCCAGTCTGAGCTTGGATGCCCTTATACCTCCAGTGAGCAGCCATCCCTTTTTCTGCAACAATATCCATACGCTCCGAACGAATTTGCACTTCTACCCATCGTTGTTCTGGCCCCATCACGGTGGTGTGAAGAGATTCGTAGCCATTGCTTTTTGGAATCGAAATCCAGTCTTTGAGTCTTTCTGGGTTGGGCTTATACATATCTGTAACGATAGAATAAACCTGCCAGCAAATTGCTCTTTCCTCTTGAGGTAGGCAATGTACGATGATGCGAATTGCAAAGAGATCGTATATCTGCTCAAATTCAACCCTCTGCTTAATCAGTTTATTTCTGATACTGCTGATGCTTTTAGTACGTCCTTTGATATCAAACTGTATGGAGGGTAATTCCTCCTTGAGCCTTTGTTCGAGTGGACCAATAAAGCTCTTGACATATGCATCGCGCGAAGCTTTTGTCTCGCCAAGTTTTTGTTTTATAAAGGCAAAGCTCTGTGAGTCTGAGTGTTTGAGGCAGAGGTCTTCCATCTCGCTCTTGATGGCATACAAGCCCATACGATGGGAGAGTGGGGCATAGATATAGCTTATCTCGGCTACTAAGTCTGTGAGGTCCTCTGGAGCTACTATCATCTTGGCACTTCGTAGCTGAAATAACCTATCAGCGATCACTATCAGCACCACTCTAATGTCTTTGGCTACTGAAAGGAGGAAGCTATCGAAGCCTTTTGAGCGGATCGAGGCCGCATGTACATATACATCTGAAATCTCTAATAGGAGTGATACGATATCGCGAGTCGGCTTACCTACGATGCGTTCCATCTCATCGAGGCTAAGCTTGCCTTTGTGTACTGCTCGGTAAAAAAGAGTAGCCAATACAGCCTCGGTACCTAAGCCTATCGACTGAGTGGCGATAAGAGAAACCTCGGCAGCTCTGATAATGCCATGGATGCCGTTCTTATCTCGGTCAAAACAACCAGCATCTACAAGTTCCCTAAGTGCTTGTCGTACTTTCTTTATGGTATCTTGATCGAAGTCACAAACTCTTAATATCTCACGGTAGCAGGTCTGTAGAGTCGCTAGTTCGGTAGGGGATAATAATTGAGTGCCGATCGTGGTATTGTTTTGCGAATTGGATGTTTCTTTCATAAGCTGGCATATTACTGTATACAAATATACAATATCTCCAGCATGAAAGCTCCGCTCGAGCAAAGTAGTTCAAGGCCTAAAAGGGAATGCAGAACTGTGTTAGGCCTTATTTAATCCAAACACCTGTGTTTTGATATTCAATTAGCTTACGATTGATGTATCGCACGGCTTCTTCAATCAGTGTGTCTTCACCATTCGATAAGTCTTCCTCGCTAAGCATGACTTTATAGTGAGGTGCAATGCCAAACTCCACGTCTTTATCTTCAAAGTCTGTCATTCTGCTTGATGAGTATCGCACCCCCCAGCCCGTAGGCAGTTCCGACGATACAGGTATGCCTGCTCCACCACCAGACTGATCGCCCATCATGGTAACATAAGGCATTTCTTTCATAAGCATACAGAAGTCGTTGGCTGCACTATATACTTGTCTATTAGAAAGAAGTACTACAGGGCGTAGCCAACGTACTCCATATTGAAGTGTATCTAGATTTAGTTGCAATGGAGCCGAAAAATCTTGATGACCAGGTCCTGTTTTGTGGCGAATGTATCCCGTCTTCATGGGCTTTTCCATGAAGTGTCGGGCAAAGTTCTCTGCTAGGGTTATATTTCCACCACCATTGCCTCTAATATCAACAATCAATGCTTCGCAGTCTCTTAGTCTTGATAGTGAAGCGTCGACATTGCCATTATTTGGACCCGATGAAAAGCTTTCGCAGAGTATGTATCCTATTTTTGCTTTGCTTGGATTTTTGGGCTCTAAGTATTTGTACTTGAGCCCTCCAGCTATTGCATAATTTGTGCCAAGGTACTCTTTGCGAAGATCAATGCTTAAATTGCTAGGGTGGTCTTCATGCCATGCCCAATAGCGACCAAAATCAAAAACAGTAGAAATGTTTACGTGACCATCTTTTAGTTCTGCAGTTAAATCGCATAAGACTCTGAATAAACTATCTGAGCTCATTTTGGGGTTTAACTTGGCATAGTGCTTGTCGTACATGTCTTGCCAGCTAGAATCGGCAGGAAGTTTTATGTCGAAATAACAATACCCTTCGTCGAGTATTTTCCACAAAGCCTTGTAATTGGTATAAGGATCGTAGGTGTATTCGTCTTTGGTGCTGCACGAGAGGCTTGCAAGTATGATGCCTATGATAAGAACTAACTTTTTCATGGTCGCTGATGGTAATAGGGACTGTAATCTAAATTATTTGCTGGGCGTTTGATTGCACGTTTGCCTTTGAGGGTATAGAAGTCCGTTACGAAACCAATCACTATGGTCTGTGAGAGGGTATTGCTCTTTATGCCTTTGATACTCGCTCGATAGCAATCGAGGCGATATCCAAGACGTAGCGTGGCCGCATTCCATAGGGGCATATCTACCGACAACATGCTATGCGTACGCCAGAGCTTGCCTGGGTGAGTAAAGTTTATAGCCCCTTTGTGGTCGTCATTGAGTAGGAATTGTTCGTAATAACTCTCGCCATAGTCTTGCCCAAAGCCCAATCCAAATAGATTGCTCTGAAAGGCTAATCGAACATACAATGGCCATTGCTTTATATCGAAATTATAGCCCAAGATCGCTGTGCCAATTGCCTGGGAATATAACTTGAGTGTAGCAGGATTATTGCCATTTCGATTGCTATAAAGACCTCCAACACCAATTCCAATGCCAGGCCCAAGGTCGATACGAAACTGCTTGGCAAAGCCTTCAGTAGGCAGTTTTACTCTGTACAACGCAGAGGCATCGAAGTCGAAAAGTAAAGAGTACATCCTTGCATTACCAGCAGGATTGTTGAGTATTCCTGCTTCCAGATTGCTCCCTAATCTGAGTAGCCACCGATGATTTCTGCTACACAAACGTCTACTATATTCATTTGATAGATTGAAGGCCCAGCCACCATAGCTAAGAGGAGAGAGGTAGCTGTCTTTTGCAATTATTCCTCCAACGCCAAGTGTCCAAACGTTTTGTTTGCGTGTCAAAGCCTCTGCAACGATACTGTTAGGGGCTTCATTTAATGGCATTGGGTTTGCAACTTCAAGCACAATTGCACTATCAGCCTTAGCAATATATGTGGCATCTAGACTTTGCCCTTTTGCTTCCTTAGGTGCTGCAATACCGATGCTAAGTAGTGAAGTAAGGACTATGGATAAACGCTTGATTTTCATTATCATTATTCTTCATCGTCAAACTTAAGTTCTTCAACAAGCACATCACCGGTTATCAATATTTTCTTATCGATGGCTTGTGTAGTTGAAGATACCTCTGGACTATCGGCAGTTTCTGCTTCTTCTATTGGGTCTTCTGGACTATGATCCTCAATAGTACCTATCTGGTAGTTACTTAACCTCTTGCCTCGCGCCAAGATCCCTTTTACAGCGATGAATTCATTGGCTACAACTTCCATCGGTATGCGATGGTCGTTTGGAGCGGCCCAACGAATTTCAAAACGAGGATCCATACGGTCTGTTAGCAAGAATAGTTTGCTTTGTCCTTCATCGCTCAAAAAGTTATGCCTATCTTCTCCTTCCATCTTAAATCGCTTCAAATAGGGCAGATCAAGTTCGGCATGTTGATATATGGCAGTCCATATCTTGTTGGCATTCAGTTTCTCTATGCGAAGTATCTGCTGTTCGTAGTGGTTACTATCCGAAATATCTGTACTGTAACAGTCTCCATTATTTAGAACTACCAACACTCGATCTTCTGCATGAAACTCACCCAAAAACTCTCCTCTACCTTCATAGTTGAGCCTATGAACATCCTTGTCGAACCAAACCTTGCGACCTCCTAGTGTGCTCGCACCGAGTTGCTTAAGGGCTATCTTTGACACTTCAGCCTTGGTGAGTATGTTTCCCCTTGCTGTACGACCCTTAATAATAACATCGCTAAAGTCTTTTTCGAAGGATAGGGCAGGGCGTCTTGGAGATTTTGGCTTGAGGGTAATACGTACCGTTTCGGCTTCTCCATTCTTATTGGCTGTGAAATACAAAATGCGGCTTTGTGCCGTACCCATCGTTACGTCATTTTCTCGATCGCGCGTCATTGCTGCTACGAAGAAACGTTTGATATAGGTCGGTCCCGACTTCCCATTGCGGTAGATAGCATTGTAGATTGTACGCTTGTCGTTACGTTTGTATCTATCGATATGAATTACTTCACCCTTGCCGATAAATTTCTTCTCTTCCACTTTCGTTATGAGGTAAGTTCCCGAACGGAAGAAGATGATTACATCGTCGAGGATCGAAAGGTTGCAAACAAACTCACTCCCTTTAAGTGCGGTACCAATAAAACCTTCGCTACGATTAATATAGAGTTTTTCGCTTGCCTCGGCCACTTTAGTTGCTTCGATAGTATCAAAATCGCTTATCTGGCTCATTCGTTCAAACGTCTGACCATACTGATCGAGCAGATACTGATACCACTTGATGGTGTAAGCCGTTATACCATCTATGTTTTTCCGTGTCTCTTTGATATCAGTTTCAAGCTTTAGCATCTGCTCCTCATGTTTGGGAATATTGAAGCGCAGGATGCGAGCCATACGTATGTCTAAAAGCTTGCGTAAGTCTTCGTCTGTTATTATTCGATAGAATTGCTCTTTGTAGGGCTCGATGCGCATGTCGATATGCTTCAGGGCAATTTCTTGCGACTTGGCCTCTTCGAACTCTTTGTCTTTATAGATTCTTTCTTCGATAAAGATGCGCTCTAGGCTGGCAGCTAAATACTGCTCGAGTCGTTCGTTGAGTTGAATCTCGAGTTCTTCAAGTAAATGCTTTTTTGTAGCGTCTGCACTATACTTAAGGATGTCGCTAACACCCACAAATACAGGTTTGTCATCTTGGATTACACAAGCATTGGGCGATATGGACACCTCACAGTCTGTAAAGGCATAGAGGGCATCGATGGTTTTATCACTACTTACACCAGCAGGTAGTTGGATACGCACATCTGCTTTCATAGCAGTAAGGTCATCTACTCGGCGTATTTTGATCGTGCCCTTATCATTTGCCTTCAGTATACTGTCAATAATTTGCTGTGTTGTCTTTCCAGCTGGCAGTTCGGTGATAGAAAGTGTGCGATTGTCTATCTTTTCAATATTTGCTCTCGCTTTTATTTGTCCTCCTCGGCGACCATCGTTGTATTTACTTACATCTATAAGTCCACCAGTAGGGAAGTCTGGATAAAGCACAAACTCCTTGCCCGATAGATAGTCGATACATGCCTGTAATAGCTCGGCTAAATTGTGAGGTAGTATACGCGAGCTTAAGCCAACTGCTATACCCTCTGCTCCTTGAGCCAAAAGAAGGGGTAGCTTCACTGGCAAGTAGACAGGCTCTTTTGTCGAGCCATCGTAGCTAGGTCTAAACTCGGTTATTTTATCATTGAATAAAACCTCGCGAGCTAAGTTGCTAAGCATAGCTTCGATATAACGGCCGGCTGCAGCGCTATCTCCTGTCAGTAGATTCCCCCAGTTACCTTGTGTAGCGATCAGATAGCCTTTTTGTCCGAGTTGCACCAATGCATCGTTGATCGACTGGTCACCATGAGGGTGTAGTGCCATCGTAGCACCAACTAATTTGGCGACTTTGCTCATTCGTCCATTATCGAGCAGGTGCATACTATATAGTATACGTCGCTGTACAGGCTTCAGGCCATCTTCGATATGAGGTACGGCACGCTCGAGTATTACATACGAGGCATAGTCGAGATACCACTCGCGATACATACCGCCAAGTTGCATGTTCTTGGGGTTGTACTGGTTGGAATCAGACTCTTCGGGTGTGCTTTCTTTAGGAATAGGGTCGTTCGTGTTAGTTAGTTCGATGCTTTCTGCGTCTGAAGGAATAAAAGTATCTGACATATATTATACTTAAAAAAAGGGGGATGTCTGTCTATTAGCTACAAAGGTAACTATTTTGCTGCGAATTGCCTTGCTCAGAGATAGCCTTGCAACGCCTTTCTAGGCGATCCTAGCTAAAGTACTCTCACCTCACTCCAGCAAAGCTTAATCGATGATGAGGGCTAGGCCCATGAGTTTTGAGGGCTTCGCGGTGAGCTTTTGAAGGATAGCCTTTGTTTTGCTCCCATGAGTACTGTGGGTAAGAAATGGATATCTGTTGCATATACTCATCGCGGTAGCACTTGGCCAAGATGGATGCAGCTGCAATGGATTGATAGCGGGCATCGCCCTTGATGATGCAGTAATGTTCTAAAGAGCCGTAGGGGCTAAAGCGATTGCCGTCGATCAGAAGTCTTTCTGGCTCGAAAGGTAGCTGCTCTATGGCGAGATGCATGGCTCGAATACTTGCCTGTAAGATATTGATCTCGTCTATCTCTCGTGCACTTACGATGCCAATTCCCCAAGCGAGAGCTTCGGCCTCTATGAGAGGCTTTAACTGCATTCGTCTTTTTTCGGAAAGCTGTTTTGAGTCGTTGAGCAGCGTCGAATCGAAGCTTGTTGGTAATATTACAGCAGCGGCAAAGACTGGACCTGCTAGGCATCCTCGGCCAGCTTCGTCGCAGCCACATTCGAGGGCTTCATCTTCTATGAATCGTCTTTCCAATACTTGCTTCATACTATCATCCTTCTTTGAGCATTTAGATTTGTGTCTCCATTGCCAGCTCTAAGTGCAATGCAAATATACTGAGACCTTTGCAGAAGGTTGCCAAAAACAGGATATTGTTTTTCAAATAGCTGCATCTTGTGCTAAGTATCAAAAGGGGGAGCTGTCCACTCATTTTTTCTCGACAAAAAGTGAAGAAAAAAGGTCGTAGTACTTGTTAGTTTCAAAAATATGCCTACATTTGCATCGTCTTAGCAAGCAAGTGGCGATACTTCTGTTCGAGTTCCTCACGTTTATTGCTTGTAGAGGGATGGCGAGATAGCTCAGTTGGTTAGAGCGCATGATTCATAATCATGAGGTCCCGGGATCATGCCCCGGTCTCGCTACAAGAAGTAAGTATAGCAGCTAGCCGTCGTCGTCATGGTCTAGCTGCTTTTTGTTTTTATCACCTTCAACTCTTCTTTCCAGGAGTCCAATTAAGGGACTATTACTAAGGTCCTTAAAACCACTTCTTTCGTTTAAAGTACCATACCATCGCTATTACTATTAGGAGCATAATACCCCATGTAACGAAATAGCCGTATCTCCAACTTAGCTCGGGCATATTGTTGAAGTTCATGCCATATACACCCACAATAAATGTAAGGGGGATAAAGATAACAGAGAATATAGTAAGCACCGACATGATGTCATTAAGCTTGGCACTCATTGCCATATGGTAGAGGTTCAGTTCGTCGAGTAGTACTTCTCTGTAATATTCAAGAAGTTCTGTTGCCTGGTTTATATTGTCTTGTAGTTCTTTGAAGTGTCTTTCATTCTCTTCATCAATCAGGTTGCTGTCGAGCTTTACCAAGCTGCTGATCATCTCTTTGGCTGGCTTAATAGACACACGTAGGTCGTTGAGCTGCTGCTTGTAGCCATTGATTACAGCTAGCATTTCTTTGTTGCTGCCCAAGATTAGTCGTTCTTCGAGCTGCTCAACCTTTTCGCCATATTGCCCCAGCAAATAGATATAGTTGTCGATAACGACATCGAGCAAAGCAAAAGCTAAGTAATCTGTTCCAGAACGATGTATCTTGCTATTGCGACGACGAATTCGCTCCCTAACTGGCTCGAATGCAGGGCTTATCTTCTCTTGGAATGTGATTAGTACTTTGTCGAGCACTATCATACTAAGATTGTCGACACTAAGATCATCGTTTGCAGCGTCATATTCGAGCATCTTGATAGATACAAAAAGCCCCGCACCAAAGTCTTCAACTTGTGGCCTTGACGATGGCTCGAGTACATCTGATAATATATCTGCAGGTATAGCAAATAGCTGGGAGATGTCTTCGAGCAAGGTCTCGTTGTGCAAGCCATCAATGTTTATCCAGCTAACGCCAGTTCGATGTTTATACTCAGTCAAAGCCCCGACTTTATTGACGTTTGATTCTTGTACTCCCTCAGTGTCGTAGTGGGTTACACGAATGTCTACCTTGTCAGCTTTCTTCTTACCACGAAATTTTAGTTCGTAGGGAGAGAGACCAATATCTTCTTTTCGTTTTAGTGGATTGTGCGTCATGTGTGTTTATCTTATCTATCTACATCTACTTTAAACATTGCAGCCTAAAGGTAGTAATTTGCGCTGCAGTATGGAACTATATCCAAACCTATAGCAATAATAATGGAGGAATCTTAAAGAATGTCCTTTTAAGGCGTGTTTCTTCATATTTTGATCTATAATTGTCATTAATAGAGGGTTAAGTCGCTAATATCATAGTTCTATGGTTATATCAGATATGTTTTATAGCAGAAATGTGTAATAAAAAATGTGAATTTCATAGCTGGGTATTTAGTAATTGCATACCTTGAGCTGTCGATTAATAAACAATATTGATCATTTGGCTTCCTGTATGCTAAGTTGACACAGTTTCTTTGTCGTTGTTTCTGTTTTGCTTTAGTATATGTGAGGCATTCATGCTAAGTTTTCAAAGCTTGATCTATTTACTTGCTAAATAGATAGTTTGTTGCCCTACATTATTGTAGGCTACATACACTTCGAGTCGTACAATCAATCGCTTGATAACGAGAAACAAAATATATGGTGTCAATTATTTTACCAATCAAAAAAAGACAATGAAACAAATGAGACAGTTTATGAAGTATGCAGCTTTAGTAGCTTGCGGTCTTGTGGGTGGATTCATGTCGACAGCGCAACCCATTGCCAGTTCTCAGCCGGTGAAGGTGCTTTCGTCTATGGTACCATCAGTTACGAAGTTACAGTTTGAGATGGAACATTTCAAACTAGTAGAAGTAAACACGCCCAATGGTGTAGCTCAGATTCCTAGCTTCGATGGAGGAGTGAACATACGCCACAAAGGCTATCCACTCCTACCCACATTATCACAGAGTATTGCCATTTCGAATGATAAAGATATGGTGATCGAAGTCATTGCTTCGAAATTTACAGAGATTAGTAATGTGCTGATTGCTCCTTCGAAGGGTACTATTACTCGTGACAAGAACCCAGATGCAATCCCATATGTATTTGGAGCAGAATACAAACAAAACAAATTCTTGCCCGAAGAGATTGCTACACTAGCCGATCCATTCATTATGCGCGATGTGCGCGGACAAAGCGTAACTTTCTCGCCCGTACAGTACAATCCAGCAACTAAAACACTGCGTATCTACTCAGAGATCACTGTAGCTGTACGTGAAAGCAATAAGCTCGCTACAATCAATGCAATGCCTCAGACGAGAGCTCCATTCAACAAATCGTATCCCAGCCTACAAAAACTTATTTCTCAACTATGAGGCTCCAAGACAGGATCCCCTAGCTGAGAAGTTAGATGGCAGAATGATCATCCTAACGCCACAAAAATATGCTGCCGCTGTGCAGCCATTGGCCGACTGGAAGAATCAGAGAGGGCTTGCAACGGAAGTAGTGAAGCTCGAGTCGGCCATTGTCGGTACGATATCTGCTACGAAGATCAAAGATTACATCAAGGCTCAGTACGAGAAGACGGGAGTAGATCCACTAAACTATGTGTTGCTAATTGGCGATGCTGCAGACCTACCTCCAATGAGGAAAGGTACTGGCGATTCGGACCAGGCATACGGACATATCGTGGGTACCGATGCGTATAGCGAGGTTTTCATTGGACGCTTCTCGGCCGAGACAGTCGATCAGGTAAAAACTCAAGTAGATAGAACGATCTATTACGAGAAGAGCATCAGTACGGCCGATACTTGGATCGGTACGGCTACAGGTATCGCTTCTTCTGAAGGGGGTACTGGTGGCGACAATGGCGAGTCGGACATCGCTCATATGAATGTGATACGCTCTCTCTTGCAGAGCTATGGCTACTCGCCCGTTTCGCAGGTGTATGATAGCCCTAGCTCGGCTACAGCTAGCCAAGTGGTGGCAGAGTTTAATGCTGGGCGCTCGCTGATGAACTATGTGGGACACGGCTCGGAAACCTTCTGGGTAACATCGCACTTCGGACTCGATAATATGTCGCAGCTGACGAATACAAACAAACTTCCATTCATCGTCTCGTGTGTGAGCGGCAACTTTGTCAACAGAACTTGCTTTGCAGAGGGGCTATTACGCTCTCAGCGGTCGGGCAAGCCAACGGGTGCTGTGGCAATCATGGCGTCTACGATCAATCAGGATTGGTCTTCGCCTATGCTTGGACAGGACGCTATGATGCAGATACTAACAGAAAAGCACAGCCCAAATATTGTGATGCGTACTTATGGTGGTTTTACTACCAATGGTATGTTTGATATGATTACTAAGTATGGTACGAGCGGTTTCAATATGGCATGTACGTGGACTTGCTTCGGTGACCCATCGCTCTTGGTTCGCACCAAGAAACCTACGGCAATGCAGGTTACACACGAAGCTACGATTGCAAATGCTGCTACGAGCTTTGTAGTTAATTGTAATACGAATGGTGCACTGGCAGTAGTGAGTGCTGGCTCGAAGATCTTGGGTAAAGCTCTTGTGGCCAATGGCAAGGCTACGATCAAATTTGCCAAACCATTTGCTGCCACAGAGGCGATTCAGCTCACCGTTACGGCCTTTAATAAGGTGTCGTATATCAAGAGTCTAACTAGTGGTGGCGAAACTCCTACACCAGACCCCGATCCTGAATATGCTCCCGTTACAAATCTGACGGGCGAGTATGACTTGACGAGCAAGACTGTGAAGCTAGAATGGACAGCTCCAGCTGCAATGCGTTCGTTACTCGACGAGGGATTCGAAAGCGGTACGCCTCTCTCTTGGAAGCTAATCGATGCCGATGGCGATGGTCAAAACTGGAGTGTAAAAACCTTCTCGGGACACTCAGGCTCTAGGTGTGTTTCGTCTGCTTCGTACACTAGTTCTACTGGTGCACTTACACCCGATAACTACCTCATCACGCCAGCTCTTAGCCTACCAAACGGAGCTACGCTTACTTGCTGGGTAACAGCACAAGATGCTCTGTACGCTAGCGAGCACTGGGGTATCTTTGCGTCATCTACTGGTACTGCTACTTCAGACTTCAGAGAGTTGATGTCTGAAACCCTACAAGCCAAAACGGGGCGTACGGACGAGCTAAGAGAAGCTGCTACTCGTGGCAGAGCTCAAGGTAACTGGTATCAGAAGACGGTGGCAATACCTGCCGGCACTAAGTATGTTGCCTTCCGACATTACAATTGTACAGATCAGTTCTGGATCAACCTCGATGACGTGAAGATCGTGGCCAATACGGCACCAACGCCCGATCCCGATCCAACACCCGATCCTACAGCCATGTCTTACAATATCTACCGCAATGGCAAGCTGATAAAAAACCAAAGTACGACCCAGTTTGCAGAACAGCTCGAAGAGTCTGGCACCTACAAGTATGAAGTAGAGGTGAAGTATGCAGGCGGATTATCGCCCAAGGTAGCAGTAAACGTAACAGTACCATCTCATGCAGCCAATGAGGATGTAATCGTATCGCTCAAGGCCAATGATGTATGGGGCGACAATACGGGCTATCAGATGTTGCTCGACAATACGGCCACGGCATACGGCGTGCAGATACCTACATCGGGGCCATTGCTCAATTCGTGCGACGTACCTGCTACTTTGAATAGCAAATTCTCGCACCGTATTCCAGCCAATGCAGTCATCAGCTGCAGCCCAGCAGCCAATCAGTGGATAGTAACGGGCGAAGTAACTGTTACAATTCCTGCTGGTACGTACGACTTCTGCTTTGCCAATCCCGAGCCAGGCAGGAAGATCTGGATCGCTTCGGGCGAAAACGGACGCCGAAACGACTTTGTATTCGAGGCTGGCAAAGAGTACTACTTCGAGACGATCAAGAATGGCTATAGCGATGCCATAACCCTAAGAGACGTCAAGAGCACTCAAGAGATCCTGTCGGCTCTGAAGGCATATGGCCTTGAGGGGCAAGTAGTGGTAGAGACCGATCATACGACACTGGTGTCGATCTTCGACCTCAATGGACGCCGCCTCTCATCGCAGACAATTACGGCCAAGACCTCAATAGCCTTACAGCCTGGCGTATATGTCGTATCGTTGGCTTCGGGCAGCGTTAAGCAAGCCACGAAGGTAATCGTAAAGTAAGTCTATCAGACAAAGATCCCAAGGGTTTAGATATATTGGATTGACACCATATGAATCGCCTCCAAACATAATCGATCTACAGCAAATGCTGTGATAGGAGCTATGGCTCAAACGCAATAGCCAATCGCGAGGTGAATCACTCTCCGAAACCCTTGCTCAGGACATGCCCCACAGGCTAAGCATATCGGCTTAATCTGTGGGGCATTTCATTGCTCCAAGAGAGTGGGTGCAAAGCGTAGAAGTAGGGTAGTAAGAGAGCAAATGTTATGGCTTGTCGAGAGGGGTAAATTTGACTGTCGACAGTAACCGCTCTGAGTGTCGACAGTAACCGCTCTGACTGTCGACAGTCACGGCGCTGAGTGTCGACAGTCAAATTGGGGGGCTGTCTAGAGCTTGGATCAATGAGTGATTAATCTGGCCTTCGCTTAGACCATAGAACAGAAAAAAGCCAAGAGCACTTCCCCTTTCGAGAGAGTGCTCTTGGCAGTTATTGGGATAAGCTCGGGGCTCGCTATCAAGAGAGCCCGACAGCCACGCTTAGGCTTCTGTGCGGGGGCAACCCATATAGAGTGCCAGATCGTCGGGCTGGAAGCGATTGATGTAGCTCTCTATCTTGTCGAGCTCGCTCTGGCCGTAGCGCAGATAGACTTCGGCCGACTGGCGGAAGCTCTCGTCTTCGTTGGCAGAGATCATCAGTAGGTGCCCAAATACGGCATGAGCCGTAGCTTCTACCAGCCTACGAGCGTGGAAATCGTACAGATCTGGCATGTTATACTCCTGTACCTTCTTGGTCAGAGCCTCGGCACGGTCGGTCATATTGGCCAGGGCTTCCTTCATGGGCTGTAGCTCGGGCTTGACGTCGAGCTGCTGATACTCGTCGCGAATGCGTGCGATATACGTGCCAGTGCCTATGTGACGTATGGCAGCTACCACTTGCAGCTGTGTAGTGCCTTCGTAGATATTGGTGATACGCACGTCGCGATACAAGCGTTCGCAAGCATAATCTTTCATAAAGCCCGATCCGCCATGAATCTGCACACAGTCGTATACGTTCTGATTGGCAAACTCGGAGGTCATACCCTTACCCATCGGCGTATAGGCATCGGCAAGGCGATTGTAAAGCTTCATCTCTGTGCGCTCTTCGGCAGTCAGCTTGCGCTCTGTAGCGATATCTTGCAATGCCTTATACATATCGACATAGCGGCTAGTCTCGTAGAGCATAGCACGCGAAGCGTCTGCCTTGGCACGGATCAACGCTATCATCTCGGCCACGGGAGCAAACTCGATGATACGCTTGCCAAACTGCTTGCGGTCGAGGGCATACTGATGTGCCTCGCGGAAGGCAGCCTCCGAGATCCCTACCGACTGAGCCATAATGCCCAAGCGGGCACCATTCATCAGTGCCATAACGTACTTGATGAGCCCCATCTTACGATCGCCACAGAGCTGCGCTTTGGCATTTTTGAATACCAATTCACAGGTGGGAGCGCCCTTGATGCCCATCTTGTTTTCGATGCGACGCACCGTTACGCCACCGTCTTTGTAGTCGTATATAAACATCGATAGCCCACGTGCATCCTTCGTACCTTCTTCACTACGAGCCAGTACGAGATGAATCTGAGCATCGCCATTGGTGATGAATCGCTTCACCCCATTCAGATACCAATTGCCATCGGCTTCGTTGTAAGTAGCCTTTAGCATCACGGCCTGAAGGTCGCTACCAGCATCGGGCTCGGTGAGGTCCATCGACATGGTCTCGCCTGCCACCACACGAGGTATGAAGTGCTGGCGCTGCTCTTCCGATCCAAACTCATAGAGCGTCTCGGCACAGTCTTGCAAGCCCCAGATGTTTTCGAATCCAGCATCGGCCCTCGACACGATGTCGGCAGCCATTATATATGGAGTGATGGGGAAGTTGAGCCCCCCATAGCGGCGAGGCATGGAGATTCCCATCAGCCCAGCATCTACTATTGCCTTTAGGTTTTCTTTAGTACCAGGCGCGTAGGTAACACGTCCGTCCTTGAGCGTTGGTCCGTGCTGATCCACTCCCTCTGCATTGGGGGCAATGATCTCGCCACATATCTCGCCTACTATCTCCAATACTTGCTCATAGCTATCCATAGCATCCTCGAAGTTGAGGGGAGCATAGTCAAACTGATCTTTCTCTGTATAGTTGCGCTCCTTAAGCTCCACTATACGCTTCATGAGCGGGTGGTGTAGGTGATGGCGCAACTGTGCTGTGTCTGTATAATAATTAGCCATAGTGCTGTTTACTTGCTGTTTTTCTTGTAGTACGTAATCATTTTAGGAATCACTTCTTCTATACTGCCCGTGATCACATAGTCGGCCACGGCATTGACAGGTGCGTTTTCATCACTATTGATAGCGATGATGATGGAGCTCTCCTGCATACCTGCCACGTGCTGTATCTGCCCGCTAATGCCACACGCGATGTAAAGCTTTGGACGCACGGTGATACCTGTCTGCCCAATCTGCTGGCCATGATCTGCAAAGCCAGCATCGACGGCAGCACGCGAAGCGCCTACCTCACCACCCAGTACGTGGGCTAGCTGCTCGAGTAGTTTGAAGTTTTCGCGACTACCCACGCCATATCCTCCAGCCACAACGATAGGAGCAGACTTCAGGTTAGACTTGGCGCTCTCTACATGACGTTCGATGATCGATACTACAAAGTCATCGTTCGATACATACTCGTTTACATGATAGGTCTTCACCTCGCCCCGATGATTGGCATCGAAGATTTCCTTCTTCATCACTCCTTCACGTACTGTGGCCATCTGTGGGCGGCAGTCTGGGTTGACAATCGTAGCTACGATATTACCGCCAAATGCTGGGCGTATCTGATAGAGCAAGTCTTTGTATAGACGTCCCTCTTTCTTCTCTTCATGATCACCTATTTCGAGCGAAGTACAGTCGGCCGTCAAGCCGCTATGTAGGGCCGACGACACACGTGGGCCAAGATCGCGCCCCACAGATGTTGCACCCATCAGCGCAATCTGAGGCTTTAGCTTGGCAAAGAGCTTCGTGATGATGCTCGTGTATGGCAGTGTGAGGTAGTGCTCTAGGCGTTCGTCTTCAAACAAGTGCAGCGTATCTACACCATAAGGAAACACTTGAGCAGCTATGCTCGAGCAGTCATTGCTAATAGCTACGGCCTCGAGCTTTACGCCAAGCTCTGTTGCCAGCGAGCGACCTTTAGTTAGCAGCTCTAAGCTTACGTCTTGTACGTTGGCATTCTCTATCTCGAGATATACAAATAGATTGTTCATGGCTCTTTTCTTATCCGATTGTGTGGTTAGCTATTAGTTCCTTCATCATCGCCTCGATGCTCGCATCGGTAGGCTCTACTACAGTACTCTCTTTGGCTTGGAAGACAACGCTCACGATGCCTTTTACCTTAGTAGGCGAGCCAGAGAGTCCACATTGCTGCAGATCGGCTGCCACATCGCTTGCGCTAAGCTCGGCAATTCCGAGTGCTGGGCGCGACTGGTGTAGGTCCTTGATTTCGTCTGTGTCGTTATTGAGCTCTGTGGCTACACGAGCATACTTGTAGCGCTGTAGCAGCTTGGCATTGCGTGGGCGACAGGGTGCAGCACTGCCATTGACAGTGATTACTAGTGGCATAGCAGCCTCTACAGTCTCTACACCTCGCTCGAGGCGACGCTTGATGCTTAGCTTGCCGTTGCCAAGAGTCGAAATCTCTTCGGCGTAAGTAACCTGTGGAAGAGCTAGCTTCTCAGCTACCTGAGGGCCTACTTGAGCCGTATCACCATCAATAGCTTGACGGCCAGAAATGATGAGATCGGGCATACCAATATGTTGGATAGCTGTGGCCAGTGCATAGCTAGTGGCGAGGGTATCGGCACCAGCAAAGGCTCTGTCGGTGAGTAAATATCCGCCATAGGCACCACGATACATGGCTTCGCGAATGACGTCGGCAGCACGGTGTGGACCCATAGTGAGTATGTGAACCGTAGTTTCTGCATTTTGATCTTTTAAGCGCAAGGCTTGCTCCAGTGCATTGAGATCTTCGGGGTTGAAGATGGCTGGAAGTGCCGCTCTATTAACAGTTCCATCTGGCTTCATGGCGTCTTTGCCCACGTTGCGTGTGTCTGGAACCTGTTTGGCGAGAACGATAATCTTCATAAGTTCTGTATGTTTATTAGTTCTATGTGTATCTGTTATTCTATTAGTCAATCAACTGGTGAGGCAACTACACATTACCTTTTTTGCTGTTCCTTAGCTCTCTCTAGCACCTTATTCTTGGCTATAATGGCTTCATAAGGCTTCAAATAAAATGGCTGCCAGTAGGCTAAGTCTGCTGTCTCTCCCCTTAGCAAACGCTTGCTAGCCAGTAGAGCCATTGGTAGAGCCCTAGGAGAGCAAACGGCATCGAGGAATACAGCTTTGGGATGCGTAATGATGGACTTTACCTTAGCATTAGCATCACCTACAAAGTATACATGCCCTTGGCTTAGCTCATCGGCAAATGAGTGCTCTTCGACAATAAGAGACAGTGGCTCTGAGTGGGGTAGACCTTCCGAATCGTAGAGGGCTGTATATACCTCCATTCTTCGAGCGTCAATCATTGGGCGGATTTGCCCCCCTTGAAACTCCGATTGTAATACTGCATCTTGGGCTAGTATGTCTAGAGTAGGAATAGCTATCAGTGGCACATCCCAGCCAAAGGCCAATCCTTTGGCTAGTGAAGCTCCAATTCGTAGCCCTGTATAAGAGCCTGGCCCTTCGCTTACTGCCACAGCATTCACCGTTTCGATCTGAGTAGCTGCCAAAACATCTTTTACAAATCCGGCTACTATAGCTGC
This sequence comes from uncultured Porphyromonas sp., assembly GCA_964535945.1. GTDB lineage: Bacteria > Bacteroidota > Bacteroidia > Bacteroidales > Porphyromonadaceae > Porphyromonas. Next base: position 5,170 of record CAZHWP010000007.1, on the reverse strand, counting down.
GTGTGCTTGGCCTGAAGCAATGTATTTCTCTGCAAGAATAGTTGTATCCACAGCTATAGCTATAGAACAACTGCTCGTAGAAGTGTCAATCAGCAAGATAGCTTGCTCCATATTCAATCTGTTTGCTTGAAAATTAACTATCCGCCAAAGTTAATCAATAATTCACTAGCGACGTGTATGCCACTATTACAATATTCATTTGCATTTCAGTCCGAATTTGAATATTGCTGGGGCGGAAAATAAAGGGGCGTAACGTAATAATCTCTTTACGATACGCCCCGATTGATCTCTAAACGATCAAATAGTGACTCTATTCAGCATGAAGCCGATGAACTACTTTATAGCGATAACTTCTATTTCTACCAAACCGTTCTTGGGTAGCGTCTTCACAGCTACAGCCGAGCGTGCTGGGAAGGGTTGAGCAAATTGTTTTTCATATACTGCGTTCATAGCAGCGAAGTCGCCCATGTCTGCTAGGAAACAAGTCGTCTTTACAATTTGATTCATTTCGTATCCTGCTTCGTCAAGGATAGCGCGCAGATTCTTAAATACTTGTTCGCTCTGTTCGCTTACTCCGCCAGGAACGAAGTCGCCCGTTGCTGGATCTATACCCAGGGCTCCAGAGGTATAAAGGATGTTACCTACTTCGATTGCTTGGCTGTATGGGCCGATTGCTGCTGGTGCATTCTTGGTTTCGATTGCTTTTTTCATCTGTTTGATTCTTTTTTTTTGATTGTGATATGATTAGTTCTTGTTTTGCCTGATTACTTCATAGATCATAATGCCAGCTGCAACGGATACATTGAGAGACCCGATGCTTCCCATCAGCGGGATTGCAGCCATCTGATCTACCAAACTCAGTGTATCGGCCGAAGGACCTCGATCTTCGGAGCCCATTACCAAAGCAAGGGGTAGTTGCATGGGGACTTCGGTATAGTGCTTGTCAGCCTTTTCGCTTGCTGCTACTACTCTTACGCCATATTCTTGTAGTGAGCGAACAGCATCCGCTACAGAGCTAACTCTACAAACAGCGATACGATTGAGAGCACCTGCAGACGTGCTGATTGCATCGCCAGTAACAGATACACTTCCACGCTCTGGAATGATTATGGCATCGACTCCTGCACATTCGGCAGTACGAGCTATTGCTCCGAAGTTACGTACATCCGTAAGTCCGTCTAATAGCAGTAGAAACGGAGCTTTTCCCTCTTCGTAAAGCAGTGGTAATAGCTGATCGAGCTGGGTATATTCGATTTGAGATAGAACCGCTACGATGCCCTGATGATTGCGTGTAGTAAGTCTATCGAGTTTTTCGATTGGTACGCGTAGCACTGGGATCAATCTATCGCGAGCTATCTGTACGATTTGTTCACTCTGTTCGGTCTTTAGACCACGGCGCAGAAAAATTTTATCAATCTCTTTGCCAGCTTCGAGAGCTTCCAGTATTGAGTGGAAGCCAAATATCATTTTATCCTTCATTGTCTAATAATTGTTTGGCAGCAGCACGTGCAAGGTCGCTTACGCTACTACCACTGAGCATAGTGGCAATAGCTTCGATGCGTTCGTCGCAATTGAGCTGACGTATTTGAGTTTGGGTAGCATCATCTTCTTCCTCTTTATACACAAAATAGTGCTGTGTACCCTTGGCAGCTATCTGAGGTAAGTGTGTAATAGCTATTACTTGCATCTGGCTTGCCATAGTCTTCATGATAGCCCCCATTCGATCTGCTATGTCGCCCGATACGCCAGTGTCGATTTCGTCGAACACAATACTTGGCAACTGCAATCTGTCTGCTATCAATGCTTTAAGGCAGAGCATGAGCCGAGCCACTTCTCCGCCCGAAGCTATATCGGCTACAGGACACAGTGGCATCTGCTTATTGGCCGAGAAGAGAAAAGTAGCTCTATCGTTGCCAAGCGTGCCAAAGTCGCTTAATTCTTCGAGTGCTATCTCGAACTGGATATGGGGCATTCCGAGGCTTTGTAGAGCCTTGGCTAGTGCTGGTGCCACTTCATTTGCGGCTTTCATACGGCTCTGGTGAAGCTGCTTGGCACGATCGGCACAGAGCTTTTCCTGTTTTTTCAGATTATCGCTCAGTAGAGCTATCTCCTCGTCATAAGCACCTATCTGCAGTAGCCGATCTTCGAAGCTCGTGCAAAGCTCTATTAGCTCAGATAGTTTCTGCGCCTTGTGCTTATGCAGTAATCCTTGTAGTAGATCGAGTCGCTGTGTGAGCTCATCGAGTCTCTGAGGGTCGAAAGTAATTGACTCGGATAGCTTGTCGAAGTCGGATCGAATATCATCTAGCTCGATATAGACTTCTTTAATGCGTTGTAGATATTGCTCAGAGGCAGGGTAGTATCGTTCGATCGTTGAAAGTGCATCTGTAGCTCGCTTCAAAGCTATACAAGCTCCATGCTCTTCGTTGCCCAGCGAATCGAGTGCATGTACCAATCCTTCCTTGATCTCTACAGCATGGCTCAACTGCTTTTGCTCGTCTTGTAGCAGCTCTAGCTCGTCTGCTTTAATCTGTGCATCGTGTAGTTGCTGCCACTGAAACTGTAAATAGTCTTTGTCACGTTCAGCTTCTTCTGCATTCTTTTGCATTAATGCAAGTTCTTTTCGAAAGTGCAGTAGTTGCGAATAGGCATCTGAGTATGCATTAAGTAAATCGTTATTGTGGGCGTAGGCATCGAGCACTTCGAGCTGAAACTGGAGGTCTCCAAGCAATAAGTTTTTGTGTTGCGAGTGAATGTCAATGAGTTGCTCACTAATCTCTTTAAGAGCATTGAGTGGGGCAGGACTATCATTGACAAAAGACCTACTACGTCCTTTACGACTTACCTCACGACGGATAATACAATGATCCGAATCGTACGGAAGATCATATCTATCGAAGATTTCTTGTAACCTAGGTGGTAGTTTGCTAAACTCTCCCTCCACGACGCAACGATCCGAATTTGGGGCGATGATCTTGGTGTCTGCTCTATTGCCTAATAGCAACTCAATGGCACCGAGCAAAATGCTTTTACCAGCACCCGTTTCGCCTGTAATGACGGAAAACCCATCCCTAAAGTCCATATGGAGCCTTTCTATGAGGGCGTAGTGGCTAATAGATATCGATGCAAGCATATAGAAAAATAGTGTGCTATTGCTTGAGGGGGTTAAGCTTTTGTGTTTCGGTAGGAAAAACTTTGTTTAGAAGTCTGAATGCTTCTTGTTTTTCACTAGTATTTGCCTTAGAAAGTACATTTACCAGCTCTTCCAACTTGATTACGGCAAACATATTGAGCAACGGAGACATCGGTCTGGCACGCTGTACCTCTTCAAGTTTTGTAAGTTCTTGTAAAATAGTGTTTCTACCTCGGTTTACGTTCATTGCCATCTCATCGAGCCCACGTCTATGGTACTGATACCAGAGAGCACGAAACGGTTCTTGTTCAGGATCGTTAAGTGCTTCGGCCAATGCATAGCGGTTATTGTTGTTTTCGAACGCTTTCCAGCCATTCCACTCATTTTGACTCTGGGCCATTGCAACCAATTGCCTCATGTTAGTCCTTGCAGCATTGCCTCCCAGTAAGGAGAAACTATCAAAATCAAGTGCTAATATCATGTTGGCGTAAAAAGCAATGCTCGCTACCAAGTTGCTACGTATATCTGTAGGATTGTATTCGATGGGATCAAAGCTGTTATATTCGAAGTTTATTTCTTTATCGCGGTGCGAAAGAACAGGCGAGAAATAAGCCGTGTTGTAAACGGGACGTCTAGCAGTAATGAATAGCTCGGCTTTGTATTTACTATCGTCTTTTACTTCAATAAGACTGAGTGTGAAAGTACATTCTATACGCTCAGCAAGCGAAAAAGTGGCGGTGCTCCAGCGTGTATTATTGAGTAGATCAAAAAGTTGCCTCTCAAGGTTGCTAACACTTTGCTGGTTGACAGAGCTTCCAAGGCGGTCGCCACTCACTTTCACGGTTGCACGAAGCTCTTGTGCCTTCAATGAAATAAGGCTAATAGCGAAAAAGAGTATCGAAAAGCTAAGCTTTATTACTTTGCTAAGGCAAGTCATGGCAGTATGCTGATGATGTGTTTTACGATGTCTTCGGCAACATCGATCTTACTTTTGAGTGGGAAAGGTGTGGCTAAGCCATTGCGGTCGAATATAGTAATCTTGTTCGTAGCATGAGCAAAACCCGCTCCTTTGTCTTGGAGAGAATTAAGTATTATCGCATCGAAGTTTTTGCTTTTAAGCTTACGTAAAGCCTCATCGACCCCAGCGTCACTCTCGAGTGCAAATCCAATACAAAGTTGCGCTTCTGTTTTTTGTTTTCCTAGTGTGGCTGCAATGTCTGGATTAGCTTCCAACTCGATACTATGTAGCGCAGATTTGTCACGTTTAATCTTTTCTTCGTTCATCACGGCAGGCCTGTAGTCAGCCACTGCAGCCGAGAATACAGCAAGTGTCGAATCTGCAAAGTTTGCTTGGCATGCTTCGAGCATCTGATTGGCACTTTCTACGTCAATCCTACTGATATTTGGATGATTGCATTGTAAGCTAGTAGGACCCGTTACAAGTTTTACGTCAGCTCCACGTTTTGCAAGAGCATCTGCAATAGCAAATCCCATTTGTCCTGTCGAGAAATTTCCGATAAATCTAACGGGATCAATACGTTCGTAGGTAGGTCCTGCTGTTACGAGTGCTTTTACTCCAGAAAGTGGCTGATTGGATTGGAAATACGATGCCAATACATTTACAATCTCATCGGGTTCTTCCATCCGTCCCTTACCCACCAAGTGGCTGGCTAACTGTCCTTCACCTGGCTCTATGATATGGTTTCCATAAGAACGAAGGATATCGAGATTGGCCTGTGTAGATGGATGGGCAAACATGTCTAAATCCATTGCAGGTGCCACAAAAACGGGAGATTTAGCCGAGAAGTATGTAGTGATAAGCATATTGTCTGCCACACCATGCGCCATTTTCCCAATGGTGGCAGCTGTAGCTGGAGCAATAAGCATGGCATCTGCCCATAAGCCTAAGTCGACGTGGCTATTCCAAGTGCCGTCCCGGTTAGAAAAGAACTCGCTGATTACGGGTTTAGAACTAAGTGTCGAGAGCGTTAGGGGAGTAATAAATTCTTTACCTGCTGGTGTTATTACTACCTGCAC
>CAZHWP010000006.1:42115-68777 GCA_964535945.1 uncultured Porphyromonas sp. | reverse complement strand
GGTATCTACGTAGTACAGCTTGGCAAGACAGCTAGCAAGGTTGTAGTAAAGTAAGTATGATGTTTAGTTTTTAAAGAGTAGAGCTTAGCATTCAAGCATCGGGCTGCCGCCCTCTACTTGAAGCCGTTTTCTCAACTCTTTGAAATATAATCACTAATTTAGCCCCACAGATTAAGCCATGTGCTTATTCTGTGGGGCTTTCTTTTTCGCTCAGTATCATTATTATCTACTCATACTACATGGATTTACACAAGCAATCATCGTTTTCTCGCGCTATCTTTCTGTTGATGGGGTGGCTACTTTTTTCTGGCCTCTCCTTTGCTCAATCTAGCCAGATCATTCCCCAACCCAATGCTATAAGTTGGGGGGAGGGGAGGCTATGGCTTAGCAAGAAGATCAAGATAGTCAGATCTGACTTCGACTCTCAGGCAGAGCTATTATTTCAGTTTGTAAAGCAGCTTCCAGTAGCCAAGGTAATTGTACCTCAAGTAAATGTCTCTCTGCTGAAAAACGCAGAGCTTCCAGCCGAAGCTTATCGTTTGCAAGTAGATGAGTCTGCCATACGAATTGAAGCCGGTTCGGATGCAGGAGCTTTTTATGCCATCCAAAGCCTTATGCAGCTAGCCGATCGTAAAGGTCGTGTTCGCTTTGTAAGCATCGAAGATGCACCCCGCTTCCCTTATAGAGGCTTGCACCTTGACTGTTCGAGGCATTTTATGAAGATCGACTTTATCTACCGCCTTATCGACGAAATGGCTCGCTACAAACTCAATACATTCCATTGGCACTTAGTCGATGGAGGTGGTTGGCGTATGGAAAGCAAGCGCTACCCACTGCTCACCGAAAAGGCTTCTGCTAGGATGACTGTCGATTGGGATGAATTCTGGGGTGGAGATCGACGCTTTGTAGATAGCAGTACACCAAATTCGTATGGAGGCTTTTATACTCAGGAGCAAATACGTAAGCTGGTAGACTATGCTGCCAAGAAATACATTACTATTATCCCCGAAATCGAACTCCCAGGTCATAGCAATGAAGTCTTTGCCGCCTATCCCGAGCTAAACTGCAAAGGGGCTTGGGATTATAATATCAGTGAGTATTGTATGGGCAAAGAGGAGACCTTTAAGTTTCTCTTCGATATTCTCGATGAGACCATGCAGCTGTTTCCTTCAAAGTATATCCACATAGGAGGTGACGAGGCCGACAAAACAGCTTGGGGCAATTGTCCACTTTGCAAGAAACGCATGCAAGAGGAAGGCCTAAATTCGCTCGAAGAATTGCAAAGCTATTGCATCAGGCGAGTAGAGAAGTACCTCAATAGCAAAGGCAGGCAGATAATAGGCTGGGACGAGATTCTCGAGGGAGGATTGGCTCCAAATGCTACCGTAATGAGCTGGCGTGGAGAGGGGGGAGGAAAAACGGCTGCTCGTGCTGGCCATTCCGTTATCATGACGCCTGGGCGCCCACTCTATATAGATAGCTACCAAGCCCAACCCGACAATGAACCGAAGTCTAATGGTGGCTACAATACCCTAGAGATGGTGTATGCCTACAATCCGCTGCCAGCCGATTTGACTCCCGAGGAGCAAAAGCATATCTTGGGGGCTCAAGCAAACTTGTGGGCCGAATACGTAATGGACGAAGATCATGCCTCTTATATGTATTTTCCTAGGGTCTTTGCTCTTGCCGAGATCAATTGGACCGAGCTAAACAATAAAGACTGGCCCGACTTTTTGCGTCGAGCCAATTTGCACAACAAGGCCGTGGCAAAGCGTGGCTTGAAGGTCTATCCACTTCGCAATTTGGAGCTCGACTTCAAGGTCGATCCCCAAGCAGATCTGATACGTGTAAACGTAAAGAAAGAGAATCTAAATGCTCAGATTCATTATACGCTCGATGGAACTGCTCCTACGCTTAGTAGTCCAGTGTACAAGGACGAAATTGTGGTAAAAGATTCTGCCGATCTCTGCCTTCGTCTTTTCGAAGATGGACAGAGTATCATGGACAAGGCGATGTGCCGGAGGGTGGACAATCATTTGGCTATCAATTGCCCGGTTACGTATCATTGCCAAATCCATCGCTCTTACCCAGCAGGGGGCGAGAGCGCACTAGTGGATGGAATACGGGGTAGCCATACCTATCTCGACAAGCGTTGGCAAGGATTCACAGAAACGCTCAATTGTGTCATCGACTTGGGGGCTGCTCGGCCTTTGTCGTACGTTTCGATGCGATTCTTGCAGGATAGACCCTCCTGGGTGTACATGCCAGGCGAGGTAGAGGTACTACTGAGTGCAGATGGCAAAGAGTTCCAGTCGATAGGGATACTAAAGCCGCATACACCAGACACGATCAATGGCCTCCATTACGAGATATTCCGCTTTGACTGTCAAGAAACGGCTCGATATGTAAAGGTTCGTGCCGAACAAAGCCATGGTAAAGGGCAGTTCCTTTTCGTCGACGAAGTTATCGTTTGGTGAATTTTTAATTAATATTGTCCTCTATCTAATTTTCTGTCAGTATCTTTGCAGCGTATTGGGAGCATGTTGCCCAATTCTTTGGTGAAACTATCGTATTCATGTAATCAAAAGGAAATATGAAGAAAACTACTTTAAAATTATTAATTGCAAGCATTTGCATCTTACTAGGCTTCAATTGGGCGCAAGCTCAAACGGTAGTTACTGGTCAGGTGCTCGATGCAGAGACTTCAGAGCCCATTATTGGAGCGTCTGTGAGTACAGGATCTGGAGCAACACTCAAGGGTGTGAGCACAGACCTCGATGGTAAGTTTGAGTTTAGCACCGAAGCTGGTGTAGTGCTCAACATTACAAGTGTTGGCTACGACAAGCAGAGCCTGCAAATCGCTAAGCGTGAGGGCCAGATCAAGCTCGGTAAGATCATGCTCGAGCCTGCATCTATCGGTATGGAAGCGGTGCAAGTAATTGCTTCGATCGTACCTCGCGACCGTCGTACACCAGTGCCTGTATCGAATATCAAGGTAGAAAAGATCAGCGCTGCTGCTCCCAACCTCGAGTTTCCAGAGCTGCTCAAAACGACTCCTTCGGTTTACGTTACCAATCAGGGTGGTGGCTTTGGCGACTCTCGTATCAACATGAGAGGATTTGACTCAAACAACATGGGTATCCTCATCAATGGTGTGCCTATCAACGACATGGAAAGCGGCAGGGTGTACTGGAGCAACTGGGCTGGTATGATGGAGCAAGCAAGCTCGGTACAAGTGCAGCGTGGGCTGGGTGCTTCGAAGCTTGGCCTTAGCTCGATGGGGGGTACCATCAATATCGTTACCAAGAGTACCGAAGCCAAAACAGGCGGAATGGCCTATGTTGGTCTTGGATACAATGGCTACAACAAGGAAGCATTCTCCGTATCTACTGGCCTTAACAATGGCTGGGGTATCACCGTAGCAGCTTCGCGCTCGAGCGCCCGCCGAATGGGCGATGTGCGAGGTACCAAGTTCGATGCGCTTACTTACTTCTTGAATGTCTCTAAGCGTTTCAACGATGCGCACACTCTTTCGTTCACAGCTTTTGGCGCTCCTCAGTGGCACTTTGGCCGTCCACGTAAGTACTCTGTAGCTACAATGGCCGACAAGGGCTTGTCGTTCAACAATGCTTATGGCTATCACAATGGCGAGATGAAGAGTATCTCTTACAATATCTACCACAAGCCACAGCTCTCGCTCAACCACTACTGGAACATCAACGAAAAGTCGTCGCTCTACACTACAGCCTATGCTTCGATTGCTTCGGGTGGTGGTTATGGTAGCGCCACGGGGCCAGACAATCGCTGGCTAAACCTCAATAACGAAGGGATGCCTTATTACGACAATAATGGCAATAAGATACGTATGGAGACTGCAGATGGCTTAGCCGACTTCGATGCCGTGGCTGCTGCCAATGCTGCTTCGAGCAAGGGCTCACGTGCCATCCTTTCACTGTCAAACAATTCGCACAATTGGTATGGTTTGCTCAGCTCATTCAAGCACAATTTCAATCAGAACTTGGTGCTGACTGCTGGATACGATGGCCGTTACTACAAAGGAATCCACAATAAGGAAGTAACAGACTTGCTCGGTGGAGCTTATTACCTCGAAACTAACAAATCGAGACTTATCTATGGCCGTACGCTCGATACGAAGCTCAACCTAGGCGATAAGATCGAATACGACTACAATGGTATCGTGATCTGGAATGGTGCCTTCGCTCAGCTCGAAGCTTCAAACGATCTTTTCGATGCATTCATCTCTGGTTCGCTTACTCATGAAGCCTATCGTTTCGAAAATAAGGGTGGAAATGGCGAAAGCGATGCCTCACTACTCAAAGATGGTGTCTATATCTCAGACTGGGCTACATTCATGCCTTGGAGTGCCAAGATGGGTGTGAGCTATAAGTTCCTTCCAAAGCACAACGTCTTTGTCAATGCTGGTTACTTTACACGTGCGCCATTCTTCCGTTCGGTATTCGCTACATACAATACTGATATCAACAAGAATGTGGCAAACGAAAAAGCTCTGACAGCTGAGTTTGGATACGGATTTAGAAGCTCGATCTTCGAATTCAATGCCAACGCATACTACACACTATGGAAAGACAAGGCTACGCGCGTTACGAAATATACAGACTCTGGTCAGCAGCTTACTGGTAACCTTATGGGTATGAATGCCCAACACTACGGATTTGAGCTCGATGCACATGTCCGTCCGCTGAGCATACTATCTATCGATGCTATGTTTTCGTGGGGTGACTGGACTTGGCAGAAGGACGTTAACTTCACTTTCGTAGACGAATCGATGCAGACAGTGGCTGGCCCCGATGGTCAACCATTGCAATACAACGCCTACGTAAAGGGTATCCATGTGGGTAATGCCGCTCAGATGACTGCTGCTGCTGGACTTACCATCGAGCCATTCAAGGGCTTTAAGCTCAATGGTCGCTACAACTTCGCTGGAAAGAACTATGCCGACTTCTACCCCGATAGCCGCAATAACCCCAACGACCGCGAAGACTCTTGGAAGATGCCAAATGCTCACGTAGTTGACCTTGGCGCTTCTTATAGCTTCAATATTGGTGAGCTAAATCCAATACTTTACCTCAATGTTACCAACGTAGGTGACGCAAAGGTAATTGCAGACGCTCAAGACGCCGTAATTGGAAAACGCAAACACGACCAGGAGTCTGCTGTAGTTTACTACGCTCCTCCTCGTCAGATTACTGCAGGTTTGAGAATCCGTTTCTAATACGATTCTAATACGATTCTAATCCGATTCTAACAATGTATATCGCCCCTGTGGGGCATTAACAATTCAAAGGCTGTGGCAGATTTCTGTCGCAGCCTTTGCTCATACATACACGTTCGTATTAGTGCCTGCTAAAGGAAGATCCTCCAGACTGACTTCGATACGCATCACATCCAGTTTTTTTTGTATATGACTGATTATCCAGCTTTTACATCTTTCAAATTGCTCATTTGGGTGACGCAAGCAAACTGTTAGCTCGATCGTTTTCTCTACACGTCCGCTCTTGTCTGCAGGACATATCTTTACTATTAGCCCCAGGATGGGTGCTTGCGAAGCAGCACCTTCCTGGGGTCAACGAAGACGACCCCACGAAGGATTGGCTACGCACAATCCATCGTGGGGCTAACAATAGGGATATCCCCTCACGGGGAAAAGCGAACTCCATCTTTCCCAAGAAGGCTACAGCGTAGATCGATCACACTTGCTTCACTTCAATGGGCAAGTCAAATCTGCAGTCTTTACATCTATTCTATTAACACGATTCTGAATCGAATCAAATGGGTGACGCATTGTCGAGGTCTGAAGACCTTTTATTCTCGTAGTTATGATAATCGATTCCCATAACTATGGGAATCCGTTCCCGAGACGTTGGGAATGTCTGTTAATGCAACAATTTTTGCTGCAAGAGTGTAGATTCAGCAAGTCTGAGGCTCAATCGAATATTTCCATCAGCTTGGCAATACATTTCCATCAGCTTGGCAATATATTTCCATCGGCTTGGAAACTTATTTCCATCAGCTTGGCAATCTGTTTTCGTTGAATGAAAATTGGATTTTGATTTATCCTCTATGCAAGATCTTGTTATTTCTGCGATTGAGAGTAGTGTTTGCAGTAGACTGCGATGCCACAATCCTTGCAGCGAGGCTTACGAGCCACACAGATGTAGCGGCCATGAAGAATCAGCCAGTGGTGGGCTCGGGCTACATACTCTTTGGGGATGTGTTTGACTAGTTCGAGCTCGGTCTCTAGCGGTGTGCGCGAATTGTGGGTGAGCCCGATGCGGTTGGCAACCCGAAATACATGTGTATCTACAGCCATGGCGGGCTTGTCGTACACCACCGACGCTATTACGTTGGCCGTCTTGCGCCCTACACCTGGCAGCTTTACTAGCTCATCGATCTCATCTGGCACGATGCCAGCATACTCGGCATCGAGCATTCTCGACATGCCCACGAGGTGTTTTGCTTTGTTGTTGGGGAATGAGCAGCTCTTTATGTATCGAAAGATCTCCTCTTCGCTAGCTTTAGCCATAGCTTGTGCAGTGGGGTAGGCTTCGAGTAGGGCTGGTGTAATCTGGTTTACACGCTTGTCGGTACACTGTGCCGATAGGATCACTGCCACCAACAATCCGAAAGGCGATTGGTAGTTGAGCTCAGTCTCAGCTTCGGGATTGTGCTCCAGAAACCAGTCTATTACCGCTTTGTATCTGTCCTTTTTACGCATCAAAAGCTATTGGGCAAGTCCTATTGGCTTGTGTTCGAGGGGTGCAAACTTATTCTGCGCCCTCAAACTGCTCGAGGAATCGGATGTCATTTTCAGAAAACTGCCTGAGATCCTTCGCCCTATACTTGAGGTTGGTGATACGTTCTACTCCCATACCGAGGGCGTAGCCACTATAGACATTGCTATCGATACCACAGTTTTCGAGAACCTGAGGATCTACCATGCCACAGCCAAGTATCTCTACCCAGCCTGTATGCTTGCAAAAGCCGCAGCCTTCTCCTTTACACAAATTGCACGAGATGTCCATCTCGGCAGAGGGCTCGGTAAATGGGAAGTAGGAAGGGCGCAGTCTGATCTTCGTTTCACTGCCAAACATCTCCTGAGCAAAGAAAAGCAAGATCTGTCTGAGGTCGGCAAAGGAGACATCCTTATCGACGTATAGAGCTTCCACTTGGTGAAAGAAGCAGTGAGCACGTGCCGTAATGGCTTCGTTGCGATATACTCTACCAGGGCAGATGATGCGAATGGGGGGCTTTTGCTGCTCCATCGTACGCGTCTGTACACTCGAGCTATGAGTTCGCAAGAGTAAATCGCTATGATTGGCTATGAAGAAGGTATCTTGCATATCGCGAGCAGGGTGGTCGTCGGCAAAGTTGAGCGATGAGAATACATGCCAGTCGTCTTCAATCTCGGGGCCTTCTGCTATACTAAAGCCGAGGCGATTGAATATCTGGCAGATCTCTTCACGCACTATCGAAAGCGGATGACGGCTGCCCATGCGGAGAGGGTAGGAGCTGCGTGTCAGATCGAGTAGCTCCATATCGCTATCGGACTTGCCCTTAAGTTCTTCGCCGAGAGCTTTGATTCGGTCTTGAGCTTCGTTCTTGAGTGTATTTAGCAATTGCCCTACACAACGTTTTTCGTCGCTACTAAGACTACGAAATTCATCAAACAATCTGGCTATCTCACCTTTTTTGCTCAGGTATTTGATGCGCACAGCTTCTAACTCTTCGGCGTTGTTGGCTACAAACGCTTTGATCTCTTCTAATAGTTTCTCTATTTTTTTCTGCATAATATCATTGAGAAATGCCTCTCGTGGCTTGATGTGCAAAGGTAGTAGTTTTTTTTGTACCTTAGCGGTTAAAACATATATTAATACAAATGATAAAGCGACTAGTCTCACCGCTCTTACTTTCTCTTTGCTTTAGCCTGCTAAGCGCCGGATGCAAATGCAACTCAAAGACGATGATAGAATCTATCCAAAGTAACTCAAGTAACTCAAGCGAAGGTCAATCTTCGATGCCTCATAGACCGCCTATGATGGGAGGAGGCACTACTCAAGCCTTGGCTCCGATCACTATCTATATGACAAAGGCAGACTATAGCAACTTGGTGCCAATTGGCCTTAGTAGTGATAAGGGCTCTGTAGTGTCCTATCCTGCACCATCGGATCTGCGTCGGGGCAATGGCTATACTACCCCTATCCCCTTGGCCCAGGGCTATTGGTTCGATCGCAGAGGAGTGGGGCTCAATACAGCCTTTACCTCTTTGACGTACGAAGAGTATGCAGCACTTGAGGTGGCTCCAAAGCCAGATGAACTCTTGAAAATGCTAGTCGATTCCGACCCGTTTATCGAGCTGATACATTGCGATCGTTCCTACTTCGATGTGGTAGATGTCAAAACTCTTAATGCCTATATCCAAGAGGGCTTGCCAGAAGCAAAACGTTTGAAAAAATAGCTTGCTATTCAGGACAATCGCTATATACGGAAATGATGCCTCTTCTCCGATAGTCATTTCGCTAAATGCGAATGTGGCAACTAACAACATAAAACAATAAGATTACGAAAAAGACGGTGATCGAACTAGTAAGTGTTACAATGCTTGGACTCGGGTTATTTACCCTCCTAGCTGGAGAGCAACAATCGGCTCAGGCTGCGAATGCAGAAGCGCTAAAAAGTTCAGCGAAAATGAGAGGGAAACCAGACTGTTATTCGAGATGGACAAGTGGAGACGAGACTATATATGATTGTGGTCCATGTTTAAAAGTCGTAAATGCAATGGGGCAAGGAAATATTGGTTCTTGTGTTTATGGTGATACTCAAAACAATGACGATATTCTACCATAACAAATCAAGTATTCTACAATTATTAGTGCACTCCACTGATTGAACACATTATACCTTTCATCAGTGATAATATGTTAAGTGGAGTGCACTATTGATACATCCTAATAGAAAGAACATCATTATGCAAGCAATTAAGATTTTTGGGGGGATTCTATTTGCCCTCTGTATTTTATCATGCAACGAGAAAAAGCAAGATGCTACTATAATCAGCGTTGATGAATTTAAGACTAGCATACTTCCAGAACAAATTTCGACTGTAAATATTGAAGACCGTGGAAGCCTTTTTGGTCTCACTGATTGTGACAAGTTCTTAGTATCAAGGAAATTTAATTCTAGCCATAGTTTTGCAATCATTGACAAAACAAGCCTTCAAGTTGTAGACTCTATTTGTTTGAGGGGAGAAGGGCCTGAAGAGTTTCTCGATTCGAACATCTGCTACTTCAATTACAAGACTGGTGAGTTGCTACTTTTCGAACCCGACAAATCCCAATTACGGTCAATAAACATTAACGAAAGCGTACTCAGTAAGCGTACTGCGATTAAAAGCTGTTCCTCATACGGCAAAACTGGTAAATACATTTACAAACTCTTCAACAGCGAATCCGAGCAAGGTCTCGGTTACGTTTTAGAAGGAGACAACTTTGCCTTCTATCGGATTGACTCAAACAAGCAAATCACAACCAAAGAACTCTGCCCAAATAAGATTGAGTTAGAAGAGCGAAATAAACACAGAGCTTTGTACTATACTCAAAGCAAGCAGTACTACAATCTGAATTTGGGCAAGATCATCGTTTCATACAACAAGCTACCACGTATTGATTTGATCTCTGGCATTACGCAAGGTCTATCGCATTCCTTCCAAGAACTTTACATCGGTTATAAAGCAACAGCGGATGAAGTTGCAACGAAAAGTGAATCAACCAATAGCATGCCAGGAATCAGTTGGGATATTAGCGGAAGCGATACGAGCATCCTTCTCGGCTATTATATGGATGAGCTTGCATATAACGACCAAGATCGGACGCACATCTTGGCTTTCGACTGGGAGGGTAATCCTATCAAACACTACCAGCTAAGCAAGCCTGCTACAAGCTTCTGTGTAAGCCAAGATGGCAAAATCCTTTACACACTCGAGGCTAACGAAGATGGATCGCATACTATCAGTAGCTACAAATTGTGAAATAGCCCAATTTGCCTACAAAGCAATTACTATTCCGACACACAAAACACACATTGCAAAATAATTACTTAACTTTGCAAGATCATAACGTTGACGGACAGACAAGACTCAACCACATGCAAGTGCGCCACTATATACACTTATGCTTTCTACTTTTATTCGGGATTGCTTTTACTTCATGTAAAAACAGCTCCAAACCAGATAAGGTAGATGACTTAGTTAATCATTGGTTGGGAAGAAAAGTTCAATTTCCAAGTTCTCTGGTTTTCAGCCGATTCATGGCAGATACGGTCAACTTTGATTTTAGCAAAAAGCCATATAGAGTATTGGTTTATGGAGATTCAACAGGCTGCACAGGTTGTGAGCTTCAATTAAAGCGTTGGTCGAAGTTGATGAACGAATTTGAAGAGCTATACCCAGATCAGGTCGAATACATATTCATACTCAACCCTGATGACAAGATCAAGCTAAAGAAGATCTTGGAAAACGAACGATTTTACCATCCTGTTTGTGTAGACGATGACGATCTAACAAACTCTTTGAATCATTTCCCTAAAGACATAACTGCCCATTGTTTTCTTTTGGATAGTACAAACAGCGTAAAGCTAATAGGAAATCCGCTCTATAGTCCAAAAATAAAGGATTTGTACCAAAAAGAGATTGATCGACATACAAAGATGATATTTCGCAATAAAGGAGGGTCAAAGGCTCTTACTACAATACGTCTATCTACTGATGACATCTGGTATGGGCAAATTATACTAGGTGATAGCATTGAAAGTCAAATACTACTTCACAATACTGGAAGCAACCCTTTCATTGTTGAAGATATTGTTGCTTCTTGCGACTGTACGACTACAACCTTATCAAAAAAAACAATCCTTGCAGGTGACAGTGCGATACTGAACATCCTATTGGTAGCAGAATCCCTAGGAGATCTATTCAGAACCATCGCTATTTACGGAAATGATGCCTCTTCTCCGATAGTAATTTCACTAAATGCGAATGTGGCAACTAACAATATAAAACAATAAAATTATGAAAAAGACAGTGATTAAACTAGTAAGTGTTACAATGCTTGGACTCGGGTTATTTACCCTCCTAACTGGAGAGCAACAATCGGCTCAGGCTGCGAATGCAGAAGCGCTAAGAGAGGAAACAACTTCAAAAGGAACCGTTGATTGTTTCTCTATCTTCATGGAAAACACATCAGTAAAATGCTATGATTGTGGCAGTTGCGAATTAGTAACGATGGAGCCTTTGGGAAGTTCTCGCACTTGTACACCAACTACACAAGATGATCAAGATTTGCAACCTTAGTAGCCATCGAATAAACGAATATTGCTAAAAGCGATAATCCCAATATAAACATGAATAGAAATAGTAATCCATGATTATGCACCAGAAACAATATCTCTATCTTCTGATTGCTTTACTATTTGGAATCAGTTCTTGTAAGAAGAGTGTCAAGAAGGATCTTTTATTGGAGAGCGATTTCAAGCTTACTGAACTAAGCAATCCGCAGAAATTAGCTTTGCCTGACTCTCTTACAAAAGTGCATTCGCCACAGATGATCGGAGATTACCTCCTTGTTTCTTTACCAAAGAACACCCATAGCTTTGCCCTTTTGGAGAAATCTAATCTAGAGCTTGCTATGAAACTCTGCCCTATCGGAGAAGGACCAGAAGAATTCATCAATGGAACAGCTCATCCCCATCAAGAAACTCAGGAAATATATGTAACAGAGGGAGATCGATCGAAACTGAGCATTGTTGACGTCAAAGCCAGTTTAGAAGCAGGCAAAACGGTTGTGAAAAAGCAAATAAGTTTTGCCAAGACAGGCAAACGAATCGAGAAAATAATGGGATCTAAAGCTCCTTATGCTGCCTATGTGTTTGAGGGCAACAACTTCTCATATTACTGGCTCGATCCAAATAAACAAGCCACAGAAGACGATCGGATAGGGGAAGTCGTAAGTTTGCCTGAAGCTTACAAAAGCAAAGAGATGTATTATACGCAGTCTTACTCGACCTTCAATGATAAACACTCGACCATGTTTGTGGCTAACCTCAAATTTCCACGAATTGACATTGTAAACAAGGAAAATCAAAGCATTAGCAGTACTTATCTGCTCGAAAAGCTCAGTCCTGAAGCTGCTGTCGAGTTTGAAATGAATAGGGAGTCTCGATCTTGGTACACCTATTTCTGGGGGTTGGCTGCGAGTGACAAGAATGTCTTTGTAGGACTTTGGAATGGATTCTCACCCTCTGGTATGACGAACAAGAACATGATTTGGGTCTTCGATTGGGAAGGAAATCCTATGAAAGCGTTGAAATTGCCTTTTTCGGCTACTAGCTTCACGGTCGATTCTAAGGAGAAAGAACTCTATGTCTTCCATCTCAACGAAGAAGGGAATAATGAGATATACAAGTTCGATCTCTAATCATTTGTACGCTTGCATTTCCTCTAGCTAAGGGCACTCGACTATATATAAACCTAATAAACAGAATGCAAATGATTCAAACTCTGCGCTTTTTTTTACTCTTGATTGCTCTAGGAGCTATTACTTCGTGTAGCATCGACAATAGACAAAAGGATTTGATCGACGTAATAGACTTCCCTGTGCTAGTAAACTTAGAAGAAGGAACTAGACTCACACTATCAGACTCTCTGGCTAGCACCTACGGGATCATGGATCTTGGAGAGCATCTCCTGCTTACGGTATCGGATAAGCCCTATTCATACTATATTATTGACAAGTCGGATCAAGAGATTGCGCTAGATCTTTGCCCTTTGGGTGAAGGTCCAGAAGAGTTTCTATCGTCAAGTATCAGCTACGACCCCTACAGCAAGACTCTAAACGTGATGGAGAGCGAGCGCTCAAGGCTCTCGCTAGTATCTCTATCAAAGAGTATTGAAGCAAGAAAAACTGTGGTAGAAAAGGAAATCGACCTGCGTAAAACAGGGAAAATCATTTCAAGAGTATTTGGCACCAGGGCTCCCTATCCAAGCTATGTAAGGGATGGAATGAGTTTTAATGTCTACCAAATCAGCCCCGACAAACAGCTAATCGATGAAGATATGCTTCTTCCAAAGTTGCAGCTTCCTGAAGCACAAAAAGCGAGAGAGCTAAGCCTAAGCCAATCCGTCCAGTGCTACAACGAAGAGAAGGGGATCTTCTGGGTGGCCTACTTTTGCACTCCTCGCATATCGATACTGGATCTAAAGACAAGGAAGTCACATTCTTTCGCCCTCAAAGAATCGATCAGCCCGGAAGCAGCAGCAAAAGACGAACAAGACAACTTCTACAACTGGGGATTAGCAAGTACAGCCCGCTATGTATATGTAGGCGTATGTAAGCATTCGAGAAGTGAAAACCCTTTCACTGTAGAGCGCAACGAGGTTTGGGTTTTCGACTGGGAAGGCAATCCGGTAAAAATCTTGAAGCTAGCTCAGTCTGGTGCCGTATTTACAGTTAGCCAAGACGATAAGCAGCTTTTTCTACTAAATTATGGCGAAGAAGATACGGAGCTCTTCAGCTTCGACATCAAAGGATAAAGTGTTTTCAATTCGAAAGCTCCCCACTAGCTAACACAAAAATAGCTGTGGGGAGCTTAAGCAAATTGAGTATAAAAGGCGCCTGCTATCGATAATAAGACGAAACGAAATCATGCTAAATAAGAGACTAAGCAAAGAAGCTTTAGCCTTCAGTATTTGCCTGATGCTTACAGCCAGTTCGCTGAGCTGCCAGGGCGAGAAGAAGAAAGGCAACGACCCTTCGGGCGAAGACATAGAGCTATTCACTTCGGGTGGAGATACAATAGCCGTAGAGATTGAAAGGCTGAGCCGTGCTCCCTTCGACCTGCAGATAGTAAGCCATGGCAAGCTACGAGCAGAAAAGATGGCAACTTTACGATTCGAAGACTCACAAGCACCCATCGAGCGCCTCTATGTCAAAAATGGACAGCGCGTTAGCAAAGGCCAACGGATCGCCTCGATAGACGAACGAAAGGCACGACTCGAACTCGAGCGAAGCAAAGAGGAATACAAGCAGCGAGACCTAGAGCTGCAAGAGCTGCTTGTAGGCATGGGCTACGACCCCAAGGATCGTAGCAAGATACCAGCCGATCGCTTAGAGCTGGCCTACACCAAGAGCGGATTTCGAATGGCAATGAATAAGTGCAAGCAAGCCGAGCTAAACCTCGAGCAGATCCACCTACTGGCACCTATCAGTGGCCGTGTCTCAGATCTCAATACGCAAGAGCATAGCATTCCAGAACCAGGGAAGCCACTCTGTCATATCGTTGGTGATGGAGGCTTCGAAGTGGTCTTCGATATTTTGGAATCGGAACTTGCTGCCATCCGATTGGGTGGGCAGGTAGAGGTGCTACCACTGGCACTTCGAGATGTCAAGGCTACGGCTTTGCTGCAAGAGATCAATCCCATAGTGGACGATAGAGGTATGGTGCAGCTACGTGCTCGATTGCAAAACCCAGCTAAAGAATTCTTGGTGGGGATGAACGTGGAGCTACGCATAGCACAGCGTCTCGAAGACCGTTTAGTGATCCCTAAGAGTGCCGTAGTATTGCGTTCAGACAAACCCGTCGTATTCTCGGTACGCAATGGGAAGGCAGCCTGGAACTATGTAGATATCGAAGCAGAAAACAGCGAATACTATTGCATCCAAAGCAAAACCCTCGAAGAAGGGCAGGAGATTGTAGTAGATGGCAACGCCAACTTGGCTCATGATGCACCTCTCAAACTGCGCCATGCCAAGCCTTCGCAGCAGTAAAAAAACAGCATAGGCGTGATACGATTCTTAGTCAAACACCCCGTTTCGGTGATAATGTCCTTCTTGCTCTGTTTTATTCTGGGCATAGTGGCATACACATCGCTACCTGTCTCGCTGCTCCCCGAGATCGCAATCCCCGAACTAAGCGTGCGTATTGAGGCACAAGGCAAATCTGCTCGTGAGATCGAAGATGAAGCTGTAAACCCATTACGAACAAGCCTGCTTCAAGTAAGGGGGCTCGCAGATATCAATAGCTTAGCGCGCGATGACTATGCTTACATACGACTTCGACTCGACTATGGAGTGAATACCGACTTGGCTCTCATAGAGGTCAATGAGAAAGTAGATGCTGCAATGGGTGCCCTTGGCAATCGTATCAAGAGACCCGTGGTGCTCAAAGAGAATGCTTCGGATATCCCCGTATTCTATCTCAATATTAGCCTCAAAGAAGCTGCTGACGAAAGCAAATTTGCAGAGCTGAGCGATTTGGTAACCGAGGTAATACTCCATCGCATCGAACAACTACCTTCTGTAGCCCTTACCGATGCAACTGGCTTAGTGAGCAAAGAGCTACAGATCGTACCCGACCGACAAAAACTCATCGCACACGCATTTAGCTTAGACGACATAGAGCGTGCCCTCAAAGAGAGCAATATGCCCCTTGGGCAAATGCAAATAGAGGATATGCAGCTTGCCTACAAGGTGAAGCTAAACAACCGACTCGCAAGCATCGACGAGCTACGCTCGCTCTATGTCAAAAACCAAAATTCATTCATCCCACTTGAGCAGCTTGCAGAAATCAGACAGCTTACGAGCTCGCCCAAAGGATATTCACTTATCAACGGCAGGAGGGCCATCAGCATCGCTCTGATCAAACAGGGCAAAGCTTCGATGAAGGACTTGCGCCAAGGCTTGGCAAGCCTTATAGCCGAGCTAGAGCAAGAGTACCCCAGTATCTCGCTAGAAATAAACCGTGATGAAACGGAACTGCTCGACTATAGTGTAGGCAACCTGAAGAGTAGTCTCTTTATCGGTTTCATCCTTATCTGTCTGCTTACACTCCTATTCATGGGCGAGCTAAGAGCTTCTTTGGTCATAGGTATCAATATGATAGTAGCCTTGGTGTGTAGTCTGTTTTTCTTCTACATTTTTGGCCGTACACTCAATATCATTTCTCTCTCGGGGCTAATACTTGCACTGGGGCTAATGATAGACAATAGTATAGTAGTAACAGATACAATAGCCTTTTATAGGCGAGCTGGGCTATCTAGTGAAGATGCTTCGGTGCGTGGCACCAATGAGGTGATTACCCCTTTGTTGTCTTCGGGATTAACTACCGTTGCCATCTTTATTCCGCTGGTGTTTCTTAGCGGCATCGTGGGAGTGCTATTTACAGACGAGGCTTTCTCGATTTGCATCGGGCTGTTTTCATCCTATATCACGGCTATCATATTATTACCCGTCAACTACAAACAGTTCTACCCAGATCATTACAAGGAAAACAAGCATTCTGCTCTTGCAAGGCTCAAAGAGAAGCTCAATGTGGCTTTGAATCGCTTTTATCTCGGAGGCTTCAACTTCTTTGCTCGTCGAAAGGCTCTTCCATTGCTTATTTTCGTATTAGCTATCCCTCTATGCACATTATTCTTTTTACTAATCCCCAAAAAGCAGATGCCTTCCGTGCCTCATACTACTCTAACGGTTCGAATTGATTGGGGAGAAGCTATCAGTGCTAAGCTAAACCGTGAACGATCGCAAGAGCTATTGGCTCTAGTACAAGACAATCTAAGCCAAGGTGCTGCCTATGCTGGCGAACAGCAGTTTCTGCTCAATTCAAACGAGGATGTGTCGGATAGTGAAACCCTGCTTTACCTAAAAGCGAACAATGAAGCAAGCATAAAGCGTGCCGAGACGGAGCTGAAGCAGCTTCTTGCTAGTAAATACGGGCAAGCTCAGATCCACACAGAGCCTTCGGCATCGATCTTTGACCGCATATTTAGTACCAACGAGCCCGAGCTTTTAGCCAGATTTTACCCAAGTTCAACTGAGGAGCTTACTCTGGGCAAAGCCGAAGAATTGAAGCAAAGGATAGAACGAACAACTGGGCAGCGATCGAAAGAACTACTCACAAGCGAAGAGATCGTACTCTCGATCGATAAACGCCTGATAAATCTATACGGTGTAGAGCTGAAGGCAATCAAACAGAGCCTACAAACAGCCTTTAATAGAAATGAAGTGATAGAGCTCAAAACGAATAAGGAACAAATACCCGTACTGCTGAGCGATGAATCGAAGTCGCTCAATGAGATCCTACAAAGGACATTTGTAAAAGGCTACTCTCCCGACCATAGAAGTCAGTCCGACCTGCCACTATCTGCTTTAATAAGCCAACGCAAAAGTCGAACGTTTAAGGAAATACATGGAGGAAAAAACGGCGAATACCTACCGATGCTTTACGACAAAACGAACGATGCCGCAGCCATCATCAAGGAAAGTCGTGCTATTATTGATCAAGAGAAAGCTTGGTCGGCAGATTTTACTGGAGCATTCTTTAGCAATAAGAAGATGATACGTGAGCTGGGCTTAGTAATGCTCCTTTCTATTTTCTTGATGTACTTCATCCTTGCAGCACAGTTTGAGAGCTTGCTCCAGCCACTTATCGTGTTGATGGAAATCCCCATCGATATAGCGCTTACGCTCTTGGTGCTGCTGCTTACGGGCAATACCCTCAATCTAATGAGTGCTATCGGCTTGGTGGTAGCTTGCGGTATAGTCATCAACGACTCGGTACTCAAGCTCGATATGATCAACAGACTAAGGCGCCGTGGCGTTCCCCTCTACGATGCTATCCACCAAGCAGGCGACCGCAGGCTTCGCTCTATCATCATGACGAGCCTCACCACCATATTAGCCCTTGTACCCACACTCTTTGCCTTCGACTTTGGCTCGTCTTTGCAGAAGCCGCTCGCCATTTCGCTTATTAGTGCCATGTTTTTCGGCACTCTAATAAGTCTCTTCGTAATCCCCCATATCTATGCGTTTATCTATCGCAAACACAAACAAACTCCCGCACATGAACAGAACAATTCGTAGTCTAACCATTGCACTATCCATTCTAGCTCTATACATGCCCGAGGCTCTAGCTCAGCAAGCACGTGTATTGAGCCTAAGTATAGACGATGCCATCGCTATGAGCAGGCAAAATACGCCTGGCGAACAGCGAGCCCGCAATCAGTATCTCTCTGAGTACTGGAGCTATCGGCAGTTTCTAGCCAATCGTAAACCTCGCGTCAGCATTGCATCGACGCCAATCTCGTACGACCGCAGCTACCAAAGAAGATATAATTCGCAGCTCAATATCGATGAATATAGAGCTTCTACAACTATCCTCTCGTCGGCTGGGCTTAGCTTGGAACAGAATGTCGATTTCCTAGGTGGTAAGTTCTTGGTAAATAGCAATCTTAGCTTCCTTAAGAATATGGGAGATCGAGACTTCAAACAATACAATACGATACCGGTAAGCATACGATACACCCAAAACAATCTCGGATTCAACCAGCTGAAATGGGAGAAGCGCTTAGCTCCAATCCGCTATCAAAAGGCAAGCAAAGCCTTTATCAAGACGATGGAAGAGAATAGCCACAAGGTCTTGCAAGCTTACTTCGAGGTAGCGATGGCAAAAGAGCAACTAGCCATGGCTATTGAAAATGTAAGCAATAGTGACACCTTATACACGCTTGGCGAGAAAAAGTTTCAGATAGCATCGATCAGTAAGGCCGACTTGCTGGCACTGAAGCTCGACAAGCTAAACGCAAAAAACAGCCTCCTCCATGCACAGACAGACCTAAAGAAAAGCTACTCGACTCTGATCATACTACTGGGACTCCCCGAAGACACAGAGATCGTACCTATACTACCCAAGAGTGTACCTTCACTGCTAGTAAATCGTGAGGAAGCTCTTGTAAGGCTGCACAATAACAGCCCCGAGCTACTCGAGGCCTCTTCCAATGTGCTACTCAAGCAGATGAGCCTTAACAAAGCATCACTCGAACGGTGGTTTGACGTAAATCTATCGGCTAGCATTGGATTCAACCAAGTAGCGGAGACGTTTGCTGGAGCGTACAAGCAACCACTACGCCAAGATATGGTTTCTATTACGCTTAGCATTCCTCTGCTCGACTGGGGTGTTAGGCAAGGAAACTACAATATGGCTCGAAGCAATTACAAGGTGGCACTGTCTGATGTACAACTGCAGGAAACCGATCTGACACGGGAGCTGAAAATTGTAATCGATCAACTAGAGATGGAGGCCGACCTCTATCGTTCGGCCGAAGAGGCCGTAGCCCTAGCCGAAGAATCGTATAGCTATGCTCGCCAACGATTTGTGATGGCTAAGGGGTCGCTCAACGATATGTTGCTAGCGAGGAATAGAAGTGCTGAAGCGCGTAAGAATGTAATCCTGTCGATGAAAAATTACTGGCTCGGATATTACAAACTGCGTGCGCTAACTCTCTACGACTTTGCTTCCCAAGAGGAACTCGAGCTGCCAACTTTTGACTACTAGCCTCCTATTGCAACGAAGCTTTTGCTATGAAGAAAGAGAGTCGCCTACAGCAAGCCTCATCGTTTACGTTGATAGTCAGCTTCATCTGTCTATCGCTCGTAGGCTTGGCTCTAGCTAGCCTCTTGCCCCTCAAGCTCCACCCCGATCATAGCCTTCCCGAGCTAAATATCAGCTATACTTACCCCGATGCATCGGCTGCGATTATCGAATCAGAACTAAGCAGTCCCCTCGAAAAAGCACTCTCTAATTTAGCTGGAATTGAAAATATAGAATCGATCTCGAGCGAAGGCTTTGGTAGAATCCGTATCCAATTTGATAAATATGCAGATATTGACAAGCTCCGCTTCCAAGCCTCTACACTGATAAGAAGTATCTGGCTTAACTTACCAAGTGCAGCTACTTATCCTACAATCAGTAGCGGAAGAAGCTCGGA
Organism: uncultured Porphyromonas sp.; assembly: GCA_964535945.1. Lineage (GTDB taxonomy): Bacteria > Bacteroidota > Bacteroidia > Bacteroidales > Porphyromonadaceae > Porphyromonas. Next base: position 48,922 of record CAZHWP010000006.1, on the reverse strand, counting down.
CGAAAACCCTCAAAGCACCCTTAGCTACTCTATTAGTGGACCCTACGCTTCCTCGCAAATTCAAGACGATCTCGAAAGCAAGCTGTTACCATTACTAAGAGAGGTCAAAGACGTAGGCGAGATAACGCTGTCGGGAGCAAAAGAGCAAGAGCTACTACTAGCGTATGATTATGAGCAAATTAGCACGCTTGGAATTAGTCCAAGCTCAATAAGCATTGCTATCGCTGAGCAATTTGAGAATAGCTATGTAGGACTAGCTAAGCAGAGAGATTCGGTAGGAGGAAGCAAACAGATCAGACTACGACTAAGCGAGCGGGACAACAAAAGCTTCGACCTCTCCAAAATCTTCGTACTCACTATCGACAAGCGCCTGCTTCCTCTAGATCGCTTACTAACTATTACAAACAAGGAGAAGCCACAGCGCAACTCCTATCGTGTAAATGGGCTAAACAGCGTGTATCTACGCCTTGAATCGACCTCTTCTGCCAATCAGATTCAAGTAGCAAAGCAACTGAACCGTATCGTCCAAGCCGAGCAAAAGCTCATGCCTGCCTACACTTTTACCAAGCTATACGACTCGTCCGATGCGATACGCCAAGAGCTTGAAAACATACTCTTACGATCGGGCATAAGTATCGTGTTGCTGTTGCTTTTCACCTTTCTTGCTACTCGCAACCTGCGCTACATCACTATCGTAAGCATCAGTCTTGCTGTCAATATCAGTATCGCTTTTGCCCTCTATTACCTGCTTGGGCTTGAGATGCAACTATACACACTGGCTGCCATTACCATCTCGCTCAGCTTTGTGATAGACAATAGTATCGTCATGATCGAGCAGCTTGTCCGTAGGGGCAACCGCACCGTCATCACTGCCATCATGGCTACAACGCTTACAACGATCTCGGCCATGCTGATCGTGTTTTTCCTCCCCGAGGCTCAACGCAAAAACTTAGCCGATTTTGCCATCGTCATCATCGTCAATCTAGTAGTCTCAATTGCTGTTGCACTATTCTTAGTGCCGGCACTATTCGACAGACTCTCATTCAAGCTCAATCAGCGAACGCAGTCGTATCGCAAGCGCTACCTTACCATGCAAGCTCTAAATGCCTATCGCAAGATAGCTGCATTTTTGGCTAGGCGCAAGCGTTGGGTCTTTCTTTCCTTAGTCTTGTTATTTGGAATACCCATCTTCTTAGCACCCAAAAAGATTGCTGGAGATAGCACAGCTGCCAAACTATATAATAACACCTTAGGTTCGAAGTTTTATCAGAATATTAGGCCCTATTCCGACCTCGTTTTGGGAGGTTTCTTGCGCCCTTTCCTACAGCAGATCTCGTCTGGAACGCAGGAGTCTTGGACCAAGCCAGTCATTGACCTACAGGTGCAAATGCCTGCCGGATCGAGTAGCGAAGCGACAAACGAATACGTCAGCAAGATAGAACGCTTCCTTAGCCAAGCATCGGGGGTTGATTACTTCGAAACCCAAATCTCGGGTCATCGATCAGCCAGCATCAAAATCAATTTCAAAGAGAGCCATGCCAAGGGCAATTATCCTTACGAACTGCACCAAGGCCTAGTAGGCCGCATCCTAAGTATCGGCGGTGGATACTGTCGCACGAGCGGTCTGAAGAATCTCTCTTTCAATAACATTAAGGAAGAGGATGTGGGCATGCAGCGCATCAAAGTGATGGGCTACAACTATGAAGAGTTACTAAGTTATTGCCAGCGAGAACTGGATAGCTTAGCTAAAAAGAATTTGACAAGCAGTCTCAGTATCGTCTCAAACCTGCGCTATTCGAGACAAGAAAAGGAATTCGTCTTAGAGCCTATGAGTAGCAATCAAGCGCTACTCGGCTTTGGAAAAGAAGAGCTGCTACGCAACGTAAACGAACGAAGCAGAAGCGAAAAAGCACTCCCCGAACTATTCATCGATGGCAAAGCGATACAGCTAGCACTTGCAGCTCGTAGCAGTAAAGAAGAGAGCAAATGGAACCTCGAAAATGCGCCTATCAAGCTTCGCAATCGATCTGTCAAGCTCAAGGACTATGGCGAGATAATGCTACGCGAACAGCCTCAAAACATCTTTAGAGAAAACAAAAACTATGTGCTCTATATCTGCTTCAACTACCAAAGCAATAGCCCCGAAGCCACAGAACGCTTCATCGACAAAGAGGTAGAACGGATCAATCAAAACCTACCGATTGGCTATAAAGCGATGAGGTATCAATACGAAAGTTGGGAAGATAGAAAGTGGGAAATGGCCTGGGCTCTCATCGGGATTATTATCTTGATGTTCTTTATCACCAGTATTCTTTTCAATTCGCTCCGTTTTGCCCTTATCGTTGTAAGCATCATCCCGATTTCATTTATCGGCATTTTCATCGTGTTCAGACAGTTTAGCTTACCCTTCGACGAAGGAGGATTTGCTGCTATGATCATCCTTTCGGGCATCACGGTCAATGCTTCGATCTATCTCATCAACGACTATCTATACTTCCGAAGGAATCGTAAAGGCATCACTAAGCTCGATGCCTATATACGTGCAGTACGCAACAAGACCTTCTCGATTGCACTTACGGTGAGTTCGACTATCTTGGGTTTCATACCTTTTGTGGCTTACAAATCGGTTTCACCTTTTTGGTACTCGCTTTCGATGGGGGTTATCTTCGGGATGCTTTTTTCTAGTATTATGCTATTCGTTATTCTCCCTGCTTTTCTGTCCCTGCGCAAGGGGGCTTAGTTTGCAGAGGTGTACAAGGCTCTCGATGTGTAGCTGTTGAGAAATTTGAGCAAAGTATGTACCAATCGAAAAGCACAAAGTGCTCCAATCGTACTATTTACAAGCTCATTGTACGAAGCTTAAGTCCCGAATGCGGTCGGTACAAGAGGAGTGCCTTTTGCAAGGGCTCAAAAATGCGCAAGCTCCGAGACCTTTGACTGATTGGTAACCATGCAAAGGTCTCTCAAGAGGATGCTAATTAGTCGACCCACTTGGGGCGTCATTTGGACTTGGTTTATTGGGTTTCGAAGCGCGCTTGTTGCGTTCTCTCTCCCTTCTTTCTTTCTCGCGTTGGCGTAGTTTTTCCTTGCGCTCTCTTTCGCGTTGCTTTTGGAGTTCGCGACGATCTTTGGCCTTCTGAGCTTGCTGACGTAGCTTCTCTTTACGAGCCTTCTCACGTTCTTTGATGCGCTCTTTTTGTTGTCTTTCGCGCTCTTTTATCTTAGCTCGCTTAGCCTTTTCATCTTCTTTTTTCTTAGCTAGTTCCTCTTTGAGACGCTGGCGTTCCATTTCCTTGATCTCTTTGGGTGTATATTTCTTTGGCGAGCTGATAGCTGGTGCTACGTGAGTGCTGTCGGAGCCTACAAGGCTTTCGACTTCAATAGGCTTAGACTGAGACGCAGTTTCAGTTTCGACACTTGTGCTATCGGTGGCAAGCGTAGTGCTAAGATCCGATTGTGGCAGATCTGTTACTAGTGGCTTAGTAAGTGCAGTGTCTTGAGTTATCTTGAGCTGTGAATCTGCTGGTTTTACAATTTCGATGCTGTCTTTCTTAGTCGATGGCGTACTTTCTACTGCAGAGGGAACGCTTGGAGTGGGTGTTTGAACAGTAGTCGTCGCCTTTTCGTCTTGGATCAGCACTTCTGCATCTTCACCCTCTTCTTGTGCCACGGCTTGTCCAGTAGCAATTAGCCAACGGTCAAGTACTAAAGCTTGTTCGGCACTACGTGGCTCTGTAGCCAAGAAAGCCATGTACTCGCTCAGACTCTTACCTTTTAGTAGCAGTTGGTAGTTGCTCTCGGATACGGGGAAGAGTATTGCCTGAGGGCTTAACTGTTGCATATATCCATCTTCGGCATAGGCTCTACCGATGTATTGCCATCCAAGGCGTGGGGTAGGCATACTACTCATGAGCAATTCGTCGAATGGACCTTTCTCCTGCTGCTGTAGTTCGAGATTTTGTCTGGTAAAGGCTTTGAAGTTGAATGAGGCAACAATAAATAGCAGTTGGTTCTTGCCTATGCTTCCTCGGGGAGATAGTAGTAATAGTCTGGTGCGTTCAAAGGCCTTTGCTCTGGTAAATGCTGGCAGAGAATCGCTATTGATAGACAGCGAGTCGCCTCCTAAGTGTATATCCCAGTTGATGCCACTATATCCTCCCTGTACAATACTTCGGCCACGGAGGAGCTCGGCCAGCATGCTGCCAGCTAATTCTGTTACATCGGCTTTGGGATATTTATCTACCAAGTCTTTTAGTGCTTGAGTAAAGCCTGTGCCATTCGATTCGAGTACGAATCCTAATGCGTGCAGGAAGTCAAATTTAGGATTGAGTTCCGAAAGAGGGTATTTGTCTTGTAGCTCGCTACGTAGCGATCTCAGCTCTTTGACCTTACCATTGAGGTATGCATCGAAGGCTTTTTCGTATAGGTCGTTTTGTATTTGGTCTTGATTGGCAAGCTCCTGTAGGTAGTTTGGGTTGCTCAGAGCCTTTGCCAAGGCTTCGTTAGAAAATTCTTGTAAGACGAAGCGTCTATAACGTTCGGCGTCTTGCTTCTTACCCACCCTCGAGTAGAGCATGAAGAGTCGGTAGAGTAGATCTTGTCGGCGGTCGAACTTAGGGTATCTCTGTAGCAGCTTCTCATACGAATCGATAGCTTCAGCAAAGCGTTCCATACGCTCGTTAAATACAGTACCCATTCCCCATAGCCCTTCGGCAATCAAGCCATTGGCAAGCTCCTTAGCTTCGTCTGTAAGCGGAAGTTGGCTCAGGTAATATTCCCTTTGCTTGGGGTCATTCATGAGCGAATCTTGGAGGGCAGCCTCCTCGTCTACAACCGTCAGCTCTCCTTCGGGAAGGGCGTCGGCAGGCAAGCTGTCGACCGGAGCTTCGAAGCTCATCTGTTTGCGCCTTCTACGCCAGTCGTCTTCGAGTATGCGTTTGCCCCACTTGCGCTCGAAAGCAGTTTTCCCTTGGCTTAGTAGCTGCGGATTGTAAAAGTAAAAGTCTGTTGAGCCAGGGATACCTTGCTGTGCTTGTCCACCTAGCCCTTGAGCTTGCCGAGGATTTAGGATGTTGGCTTCGGCATTTAGAGCGTCTTGCTGCTCTTGTAGCATAGCTAAGTTTTCGTTTTTCTTGGCTTCCTTTTCGGCTTTGATGTAGGCTGCTATGACGCTGTCTATCACAGCGAGTCGTTTATCCTCAGGCATTGCAGCAAGCAGTAGCATGCTGTCTTGGTCGTGTACGATCTGAGCATGGGCTACCAGTTCGTCGAGCTGCGAAGATAGTTCGGATATGCGTTCGTATTGTTTGTGATTATTTGAGAGAGCCCCCAATGCGGCAGCAAAGCGAGGCTGGGCCTCGATGTACTGTAGCTTATTCATGTAGATATCACCTAAGCGGATTTGGCAAAGGGCAAAGTCGGCCGATCTTTTCGTACTCTTACTTGCACCTAAGTCGAAGGCTTTGATAGCCTCGCTGCTGTCTGGTATGCTTAGATAGATATTGCCTGCTGCAAAGTAAATCTGATCTGTAACCTCTTTGTATTTTTCTCGCTTGGCCATTTTTAGCAATCTTGCAGCGAGGTCACGAGGATTGCTGCGCCCATCCACTTCGGTTCGCCTTATACGGGCTGCCAAGTCGAGCTCGAAGGGTGGATTGCTTCTGATTACTTTACTATAGGCTTGTCGAGCCTCGTCGTTGCGGCCGTTTTCTTGAAGTATCTGCCCTAGCAAGTAATACATCCTAGTACGTTGCGTACGGTCTTTCTCTTGTTTGGCGGCCGTACGCAACAATGGTATGGCATGTGCTGTACTATCTTGATGAAGTAACAGGTCGGCGCTAACTTTGGCGTATAGTCCATACCTGCTTTGCAGGGGCGAGGTCTTTGGAATTCTTTCCAATACTCTGCGTCCCTCTACTATCCATCCCATTTCGGTAAAGCAACGGGCTTGCCAGAGTCTTGCTTCATCTCTAATCAAGGCTTCATTGCTGTATAGGCGTGCGATATAGGAAAAGGTAGCTTGAGCCTGTAGGAAGTCGGCATTATAAAACTGTGACTTACCTATTAGCATCCATGCATTATGTAGAAATGTGTTGTACTCTCGTTTGCTTTGAAATGCTTGTTGTTTGGGATCGTTTTGCCAACCCCTTTTGCGTTCGGGTTTGGTGCGAATGCTGTGGAAGTGGATCGCTTTGCGTCCTTTTACTATAGCCTGATCGAAGGCTCCTCCCTCTTGCTTCTTTTCGATGTGAGCCTTTGCCGAAATGGGATCCATCATGATCCGTTCCGAGTAGCTCTCTTGGTGCTGATCGTGCAAAGACTTCATCGAAGTCTTGTAGTTGTTAATGCCGTTGTAATAGACGTTGTATCGTGTAGTGAAATTGTGATAGAAACGACTTGCAGCAGTGTTTTTCTGCGTTGAGCAAGCGGTACTCAACAGTGCAGTGATAGCGAGCAAAGGTATAAGGTAGGGGAGTATATGACCTTTGTTTTTTAGCATCGTATTAGCTTTTTAGTAAGTTTAGCAATTACGAAAAATAGACACAGGAGCAGTATGACAGAGGCTCCCGAGGGCACTGCCAGTATGTAGCTGAGCCAAATGCCAAGTAGCAACACAACGAGCGCTATTAGGGTAGATCCTATCAACATATGTAGCCAGTTGGAACTAAATAGATTCATAATGCTTTGCGGTAGAGTTAGCAAAGATAACAAAAGCATAATTCCCACCATACGAATGCTCATGACTATACTAAGTGCCGTAACTATAGTCATGATATAGTCGATAAGCTTACTATTGATGCCCCGGCT
>CAZHWP010000006.1:1499-42105 GCA_964535945.1 uncultured Porphyromonas sp. | reverse complement strand
GTGCAAAGTCGCTATCGAAAGCTACATAAAGTATGGGGCGATAGGCCAAAATGAAAAGCGCTACTACTAGCAGAGCGAGTATGGACAAAGCATAAAGGTCGCCACTACTAACCAAAAGGATGTTGCCAAAAAGGAAGCTGGATAGTCCTGTGTTGTAACCTGGAGTGAGGGTCATAAAAAGGGTGCCAATAGCCATACCAAAGGCCCAAATGGCAGCAATAGCGGCATCTTCACGAATTTGTCCCGTGCGAGATAGCCTTCGAACTGCCAAAGCAGAGCCTACAGCAAAAACAGCAGCCGATGCAAAGGGATTGATTCCAAAATACAAACCCAGTCCTATTCCTCCGAAGGAGGCGTGTGTGATGCCACCACTCACAAAGACCATTCGCCTCACCACAATGTAGCTACCCACTAGACCGCAGACTAGGGCGGCTAATGCACTTGCCAGGATGGCGTTTTGCATGAAGCTGTACTGTAATACTTCAATCATAGTGGCTGTGCTGGATACGATGTTCGGAAACGATTAGCAAGGCTTCGGCTTTTACCGATTCTGGAAGTTCAATACCACGCATTTGTAAACTCCTAATCCAGGCTGGTACATCGGTTTCGAGTAGGGTGCTCAATATCTCTTCAAATTCACTAATAGCATCCGAGTCGTATTCGTCGCTATTGGTGCCTTTGAAGCGGTCTAACTCCTCATCGTCGAAATAGACGATGCTGGGGTTTACTGCCACGAGGAGGCTCTCTTTTTCGCAAGTGATATGCATGCCACAGCACTCGTCGTCGGGGATCTCTATTTCGTCGTCTTCTACCTCTTCGCCCCGTTCTATTGCAGCCTTTCTCAGTCGCTGCCTATTCTTTTCGCTTAAGGCAGCAATCACTCCTAATAGCACAATAGCTATGGCCAAAATGACTATCAGTATTAAACTCATATCTCTACTGTTGTGAAGTAATCCTTCGTTTATTCTTTCAAGGCCTTATCTAATGACTCGGTCATGCTAAGTGTTTTTGCATGCATTAGTACAAGTCTCTTCGATGTCAAAACCCATCTCTTGGCATACGTGCCAAAACTGTGGGTAACTCTTAGTAACTACGTTAGTCTGGCAGATTCTTATTCCACCTTCGACTCGTGCCGCTAGGGCCGAAAGAGCCATAGCGATGCGATGGTCTTGATAGGTATCGATAGTCGCTGGCCCAGTTGCTCCTGTACACACTCCATTCCAACTCATACTGCCTTGAGTGCAATAGAGCTCGTAGCCCAATTGTTTAAGATTGCTCTGCAGAGCTTCAATTCGGTCAGACTCTTTTAGCCTGAGTCCTTCCACTTGCTGTATGGCGAAGCGAGTCTCGCTAAGCAAACACCCAACAAGTAGTGCTGGCACCAAATCTGGACATTGGCTCAAGTCTTCCTCTAGCGTATAGCCAAGCTGCTTTTGAGTACGACAAATCAACACTCCCTCGGCGTGAGCTTCAGTCCTTATTCCCAAGGGCAACCAAAGTCTTGCCGTTTGCTGATCGGCTTGGATCGAACCCAAGCGTAGCCCCTTCAGTAAGAGTTTGCTGCCAAGTGGTTGGAGTAGCATCATGTTGTACAGATATCCTGCTGCCGACCAGTCGGCCTCTACTTGGTACTCTCCTTCATCGTATGGTCGAGCCTCTATCAAGTAAGCATCGCTATACTCTTGCACTTTTGCACCAAAGCAGCGCATCATCCTTGCGCTAAGGCGAGGGTAGTCGGCAGATACCTGTTTGCCTTTTAGTTTTATCAACAAATCGCCCTTCAACATAGGAGCGATTAACATTAGTGCAGACAGAAACTGGGAGCTAATGTGGGCATCCAAAGTCACAGACTTTGCCTGTAGTAGCGCTGGTTCTATAAGCAGCGGTGGGTAGCCTGGCTCTTGGCAGTAGCTTATCTTTGCTCCTAATGTCAAAAGAGCATCGACCAAGGCTGCAATAGGTCGCTCCTGCATCCGTTTCGATCCAGTCAGGCAGATTTTTTGCCTACAAGCATATGCAAAGTAGGCGGTCAGGAAGCGCATCGCTGTACCTGCATCTTCGATGTCGATTTGCAAAGCATCCTTACGTTGAATTGCTCCTTCGGTCTCGAACTGCTTCAGTGCTTTGCGGATGATAAGCACATCATTGCATGGCTCAGCAAATTCCTTATCGCTGTTTCCAATAGCACTCGATCCAGCCAAGACTCGTAATAGCTCGAGTCTTACCTGTTCGCTTTTGGAAGCAGGCAAAATAATCTGCCGAGCGCAGCTCCGCTTATCATCAAACGTGAGAACGATACAATTCATTGTGTGTATGTACTGGCTTCAAGAACCGTTATCTGAGTTGCGTATGCGTAGGCGTACTCGACCTATCGTGTAATCTGTACGGCAAGCTTCGCTAGATCAGCTTCGCTTTGCTTTGCAATTTCGGCCAAGCAGTTGTGGCAAAGGCAGTTCTTGTAGTTTGCAAAAAGGAATGCAAAATGCTCTTTTTGGAGTTTTATCTTCCTACAGCCACAGTCTTTGAGTGGCGAATCGTGGCCACAGGCAAAGCTTACGTTGCATCGAGGACAGCTCTTCCATTGGTAGCCTTCTGGCAATGCCTCATTTGTTTTCATAGTTTCACTTTTAAGCTAGCTACAGCCCCAGCATACGACTCTAATAAGTCGCGAAATATTTCCTCTACACTTTCGATGCTTGTGAGCTGCGATACGGCTTGACCGATCTCCAACTCTCCCTCTTCGAGGTCTCCCTCGAAAATACCCTTCTTGGCTCTTCCCTTTCCCAGCAATGCTCTGAGTTCATCGGGCTTTGCACCAGCTGTTTCTAGAGCTACTACGTCGTTGTAAAACTTGTTTTTAATCAGGCGGGTTGGTGCAAGAGCTTTGAGCACAAGCATAGTACCACCCTCTGTTGTGTCGAGGCAGATTCTCTTGAACTCGTCGTTTGCAGAGCTTTCTTCGCTCAGCGCAAAGCGCGTGCCAATCTGTACTCCTTCTGCACCGAGAGCAAGTGCAGCTGCGATAGCTTGACCCGAGGCAATGCCCCCTGCAGCTATCACAGGAATGTTTACAGCCTTCACTACATCTGGGATGAGGCAAAGCGTAGTGGTTTCTTCCCTGCCATTGTGCCCACCCGCTTCGAAGCCTTCGGCAACGATAGCATCTACACCTGCCTCTTGTGCTTTGAGAGCAAACTTGCTGCTACTCACTACATGTATCACCTTACACTTGGCTGCATGGAGTCGCTCGGTCCAAAGCTTAGGATTGCCTGCCGAAGTAACAACGATAGGCACCTGCTCGGCCATGATTATCTCCATGATTTTATCAAGTTCTGGATACATCAGCGGTACATTAACGCCAAATGGTTTCTTAGTAGCTTCTTTGCACTTTTGTATATGCTCTTGTAAAGTCTCGGGATGCATAGAGCCAGCACCTATGAGACCTAAGCCTCCATTGTTACTAACTGCGGCTGCAAGACGCCATCCGCTACACCAAACCATTCCGCCCGAGATTATTGGATACTGGATGCCCAGTAGTTCTGTAATTCTATTCATTGAGTTTTAGATTCTTGTGAGACCTTTGCTTTACAGAGCAATTTGTTGCTTCGATCAAAGGGTTTCAATTGCTCGACAGATCTCAATGACTAACAACTTATCGAGATACGTGCAATGGTCTCTAATTATCAATACTTGTATTTTACCCCCAAAGATACTGGTTTTTTGCCGTAAGTGTCTATAAAAAATACAGTCACGACACTTCTGATTCGGGTTGATACGAAGCTTTATGTGAAACAATCTGGATACTCAAGATCCCTTTTATGAATTGCTGAGCATTTTGTAATGCTCGCATTATCAGTCTAGTCGATATAAAATATATTAATATTGAATTGCTGTTCTCTAAGAACTGTTTTTTTTAGTAGATAATCAATCTCTATCGTCATAAAATAGAATTTATTCGTTCTATTTCGTTACTTTTGTATGTAGAAATGAGGATCTTCGTTCGAAGAAGTAGATTATGTAACTATTTCTTTTTTACATTGCTTCCCCGCTATTTAAGCAGCCTCATAAATTTTGTTTAGTTACCTTCTTATAAGTTTTTGGAATGTCCAATGATAAGTAGAGGTAGCTATATTTTTTTGTTGTAGTTACTGAATAAGTTACTGATGAAACCTACTTTTACTGTGTGTCGACATAATCAAACAAAATTAAGTATGAGGGTAGCACTACTATTATCTCTAGTATTACTTTTCATATCGTGCAATAAATTGGAGCACGAAATTCCCTATACGCTCGAAGAAAAGCATGCCATATACTCTAAGTTGGCCGAAAGAAGGACTCTAGAGTCACAACTCGAATTGTATAAGGAGTATGAGGGTAGGGAAGATAACTTGGGTAGGTTGGCCCGAAGTATCATTGCTTTAGAATTGGGGAAAAGTTATAGGAATAGAAGTGCCTTCTCTGAAGCTCTCGACTATCACCGCTACTACTTAGAAGTAAGCCAAGATTTTGCAGACTCCATCGAGTTGCCTAAAGCTCTCAACAATATGGCAACAAATTTCAGACGTCTTGGAATGTTGTCTCGCGCCAATGATTACCACTACCAAGCCCTGCTTATAGTCGATCAGTTTAGACCCAATAATAGTCAAGACGTTGATATCAATCGAAAGAGTAGGGTGATGGCACTCAATGGAATTGGGAATATTGCACTATCATTGGGTAATTACGACGAAGCTATCCGAACCTTTAAACGGGCTTTAGAAGACGAGTTTGCGATGGGTAGCAGTCTGGGCCAAGCCATTAATACTGCAAATATCGGAGCCTGCTACGAATCGATGAATAAGCTAGATTCGGCCAAGTATTATTACGACCTTTCGATGGGGCATAACAAGGCAGCCAATAGCAGCCTTGGGATAGGTCTCTGTTACAACCATTACGGTGATCTTGAGCGAAAGCAAAACAAGCTAAAGGAAGCGTTACACTCGTATAAGCAGGCCTATGAAGTGCTACATGTTCTCGAAGATACCTGGCACTGGCTTACTGCATCTTCAAGCATTGTAGGGATACTGCTCGAAATGGACAATCCAAGTGAAGCTAAAGTGTATCTCGATGAAGCTCTGGAGGCCGTTCAATCCATAAAGTCGCCCGAACATTTAGACGAGCTGTATGATCTGCAGAGACGATACTACGAGAGAATGGGTAATTACCAAGAAGCTCTTAAAAGTTTCTCGAAGCGTGTACAGTGGAACGACTCGCTCAATGCTTCGCGGCAGACTTCGCGCATCGTCGATGCTAGGCTGCGCTATGAAAACGAGCGAAATAGGCAGCAGATAGACGAAATGCGAATTGCCCATGATAGGCAAAAACATCAAAAGAAACTGTCCCTAATCATTGGTGTGTTGGTAACTGTATTTCTGCTCTTCTTGCTTTTCCTAACAACATATTCCAATCGTCTGCGTAAGCAAGTAAACAAAAACCTGCGTAGCTTGGATAAGATACGCTCCGATCTTTTTACAAATATCACACACGAATTTCGTACGCCACTCACAGTGATCATGGGGCAAATAGATTTGCTCCGCAGACAAGAAAGCCGATTGAGCGATTCGGAGAAGAAATCGTCCTATGCAGCTATCGATAGGCAGGGCAACTACCTCTTGCATCTCATTGAGCAGCTACTCGATGTGGCCAAAGCTCGAGCAGGATTGCTCAACTCTGAATGGCAAAGAGGCAATCTCTTAGCTTATATCGAAATGATCGCCGAATCGTTCAATTCCTATTCTAAACCACTCAATAGAACCATTGAACTCGTCTGTGCAGAAAAAAGCATCGATATGGTTTTTTCTCCTAAATACTTGCAACAAGTATTGCAAAACCTGCTTTCGAATGCCTTGAAGTATGGTGCAGAAAATACTCCGATTAAGCTTAAGGTTAGTAAAGATGAGTCAAATATGGTTCAGATTGCCGTCTGCGATCAGGGCGCTGGCATCTCTGCCGAAGATCTGGAGCATGTATTCGATTATTTCTATCGCAGCCAGAATGCATCCAATCAACAGGGTTCGGGTATTGGTCTTTCATTCTCAAAGCAGCTCACAGAGCGCATGGGGGGTGAGCTCACAGCCGAAAGCAAACTCGGGGTTGGGTCTTGCTTCTATGTGCGTCTACCTCTAGTACCTAAAGGTGTAGATGCTTCTTCGCTAAGCTTGTGGACCGATCAAGATCCAGTCAAGAAGTATGTCAACTTAGATGCTTTTGAACCCGATGAGGCATTTTCAAACAGCCTCGAAGCTGAGGAGCAAATCTCAGAAAAACCAAGTGTGCTTATCGTCGAGGATAATCCCGACGTACTCAATTACATCGTTGCCATATTGCAACCTTCCTATCATTGTATTTGTGCCAACAATGGTCAAGAGGGTATTACACTTGCACGTCGAACTGTGCCCGATCTGATTGTAGTAGATCGAATGATGCCTATCATGGACGGGATGCAGTTTGCATTCGATGTGAAGAATAGCAATCTGCTGGCTCATATCCCTATTATCATGCTTACAGCAAAGGCGTCGAACGAAGATCGTCTTGAAGGGCTGCGTATGGGGGTTGATATCTATATGTCTAAGCCTTTCCTGAGCGAAGAGTTATTGCTCAATGTAGAGAATCTTTTGGCTCTAGTAGCCTGTCAAAGACGTAGCTTTGCTCAGGTTCACAACCTAGATAGTTCAGAAGCTTCTAGGGGAGAGGTATTTGTTAGAAAGGCTGAGCCATGTGCCGAGGAATTCTGTCAAAACTGTCCACCAGCTGTTTCTGTCACTGAAGCAGGAAATGAGCTGATTAGTGTTTCGATGGATAAGGTTTACGACAAGAATACGGAGTTTATGAATTTACTAAACGAATTTGTTGCTAAACGTATTGAGTCTGGAAGCTTTACTACGGCAGATGTTGCTGCAGATATGTCTTTGAGCCATAGCCAGGTCAATCGTAAGCTAAACGCTATTGCAGGCTGTTCTTTGTCGGTGTACATCAAACGATGCAAGGTGCAGTATGGGGTTCAGTTACTGATTAGTACAGATCGTACTGTGGCTGATATTGCCGAAGCTTCGGGCTTTGCCGACTATTCTAGCTTCTTCCGCTCGGTGCGTGCTTTGACTGGCAAGTCGCCTCGCGAATTCCGTCCAGGCTATTCCGATTCTTACGATTTGGAGCTGAAGTAAAGACGCACTGCGCCCTCCTATTTGCTTGTAAGAGAAAATCTTGACTGCTTATTGTGTAGCTCTTCTAGGCCGATCTCGAATTCCGATATCAACACTAGAAGTCGTAATAATGCAAGAATCTCATAATAGAATGATGAATGCTTTGTTTTAGTGGTGAAGACTTGCTATTCGCTTAGTTTTCATTACTTTTGTGTCGATAATAAAAGAGTGTTAGAAAAAATAAGAATCAATTATGTTGAATGTAATCAGCAAAACAATCGATCTTGGCGATGGTCGCCAGATAAAGATCGAAACCGGTAAGCTTGCTAAGCAAGCAGACGGTGCTGTAACCGTACAGATGGGCAATACTGTATTGCTCGCTACCGTTACCGCTGCAAAAGATGCCAATCCGGGCGTCGATTTTATGCCTCTACAAGTAGAGTACAAAGAGAAATTTTCGGCTATGGGACGTATCCCTGGCGGCTTTACTCGCCGCGAAGGACGTACCTCAGACAATGAAATATTGGTGTGCCGCCTTGTGGACCGTGCACTCCGCCCCCTTTTCCCCGATGATTATCATGCAGAAGTATTTGTCAATGTCAATCTTTACTCCTCTGATGGTGTAGATATGCCAGATGCTTTGGCTGGATTAGCTGCTTCGGCTGCCCTTGCAGTATCGGATATCCCATTCAAAGGACCTATTAGTGAGGTAAGAGTGGCTCGCATTGATGGTAAGTTTGTCATCAACCCAAGCTTCGAACAGCTCAAAGAGGCCGACATGGATATCATGGTGGCTGCTACGCTCGATAATATCATGATGGTAGAGGGCGAAATGAAAGAGGTGCAGGAAGAAGAAATGCTTGAAGCAATCCACGTGGCTCACGAAGCGATCAAAGAGCATTGCCGTGTGCAGCTCGAACTATCCGAAGCGGTTGGCAAGATGCAAAAGCGTGAGTATTCGCACGAAGAAAACGACGAAGAGCTTCGTGCCGATGTGCGTAAGTCTTGCTACGATGCTGTATACAAAGTGGCTACTAGCGGACAGGGTAAGCACGAACGTGCCGAAGCTTTCGAAGCTGTGCTTACTGAATACAAATCGAAGTATAGCGAAGAGGAGCTCGAAGAGAAAGCAGCACTTATCGGACGCTATTATCACGATGTAGAAAAAGAAGCGATGCGCCGTGCTATCCTCGACGAAGGAAAACGTCTCGATGGTCGCAAAACTACAGATATTCGTCCTATTTGGATCGAGACCGACTGCCTGCCTGGCCCTCACGGATCGGCTATCTTTACACGTGGCGAGACGCAATCTCTGACTACGGTTACTCTCGGCACAAAAAATGATGAAAAGTTGGTAGACGATGCTTTGAGCCTATTCAAAGAACGTTTCCTACTACACTACAACTTCCCACCATTCTCTACAGGCGAGGCTCGTCCTCAGCGTGGAGTGGGTCGTCGTGAGATTGGTCATGGCAACTTGGCGCTTCGTGCCCTCAAGCCAATGATCCCACAAAACTACCCCTATGTATTGCGAGTGGTTTCGGATATTCTAGAGTCCAACGGTTCGTCTTCGATGGCTACCGTTTGTGCTGGTACATTGGCGCTTCGCGATGCTGGTGTGCCCATTCTTAAGCCAGTATCTGGTATCGCTATGGGATTGATCTCTGAAAATCAGGGTAAGAACTATGCTATCTTATCCGATATCTTGGGCGATGAAGACCACCTTGGCGATATGGACTTCAAGGTGACGGGTACCAGAGATGGTATCACTGCTACGCAGATGGACATCAAGGTAGATGGTCTAAGTTTCGAGATCCTTTCTAATGCTTTGGCACAAGCCAAGCAAGGCAGATTGCATATCCTCGACAAGATCATGGAAGCTCAGCCAGAAACACGTGATGACCTCAAGGCTCATGCTCCAAGAATTGAAACCATGCGCATTGGTAAGGAATTTATTGGTGCTGTGATTGGTCCTGGTGGCAAGGTTATCCAAGGAATTCAAGAAAAGAGTGGTGCTACTGTTAGTATCGAAGAAGTGGAAGGCTTTGGTGTTATCGAAATTGCTGGTACCAACAAAGAGACCATCGATTCGGCTCTGCAGCTGATCCGTGGCATTGTGGCTATCCCAGAAGTAGGAGAAACCTACGAGGGTAAAATCTCATCGGTAATGCCCTATGGTTGCTTCGTAGAGTTTATGCCTGGAAAGGATGGCTTGCTGCATATTTCAGAGATCGACTGGAAGCGCTTTGAAACTATCGAGCAGACTGGCCTCAAAGAGGGCGATCAGATCAAGGTGCAGCTTGTAGAAGTTGATCCTAAGACTGGCAAGTTTAGACTCTCACACAAGGCGCTATTGCCTAAACCCGAGGGTTGGGTAGACGCTCCACAGCGTGAGCGTAGAGAGCGTCGCGAACCACGCGAACGTCGCGATCGTTAATCCGACTTAGTGTTGCTTAGAGTCTTTCGAGTTTAAGTACATACTATTCCAATCGAAAGGGGTGCTGAACAATTATCAGCACCCCTTTTTCGTTCGCCCAGCAAGGGCGATAACTCTAGGGTGCAAGTCCCGAACGCGCCTTGATAGTGACACTGTCATACCTGACGTATTTGTTTCTTGCTGTAGCTTAAAAGTTTGTGCCAATATCGTCGTCCATACCTACCCTTCTACTAGCTCTATAAACTACGAGGCTTTGTAGCTTGTAAACAAAAATCCTCCTTAAGCTTTAGCCTAAGGAGGATTTTGTTGATATTCTGTAGCAAAAGCGCTACTATCTTTATTAGGAAACGTTTACTTCACTTTGTTTACGATAGCTTTGAAAGCTTCGGGGTGGTTCATGGCAAGGTCTGCCAATACCTTACGGTTGATTTCGATACCATTGGCATGCAAGGCACCCATCAAGCGTGAGTACGACATTCCTTCGAGACGTGCAGCTGCGTTGATACGCTGAATCCATAGTGCACGGAAGTTACGTTTTTTGTTCTTACGGTCGCGGTAGGCGTAGGTCAAACCCTTTTCCCAAGTGTTCTTCGCTACTGTCCATACGTTTTTGCGGGCACCGATGTACCCACGTGTCAGCTTCAGTATTCTTTTTCTTTTTGCTCTCGAAGCGACGTGATTGACTGATCTAGGCATTGTTTCTAAATGTTTTTGATTGGCAGCGTCTCCCAGTGTGGAGCACTTAACGATTGCTAGCCTCTCTGTTAATTAAAATCGTTGATTTCTGTTGCTTACTCTCAATGAGATATTGACTACTTGAGACAAAGTAGACGCTTCACGCTAAGCTCGTCAGTCTTGTGAACGAGAGCTGTGTAGGTGAGGTTACGTTTTTGTTTCTTTGTCTTCTTTGTCAAGATGTGGCTCTTGAAAGCGTGCTTGCGCTTGATTTTACCTGATCCGGTAAGGGCGAACCTCTTTTTGGCACCGGAGTTAGTCTTCATTTTAGGCATTTCCTATTCTTATTAAGGGTTATGTATATTGTTTCTTATTCGTTGTTGTTCTCCTCCTCGTCAGCCTCTTTGTTCTTAGGCTGAGCTTTCTTGGCACTTGCAGGTTTGGGTGCAAGCATGATGCTCATACGCTTTCCTTCAAGGATGGGGAGTTGCTCTACACGAGCATAATCCTCTAGGTCGTTTGCAAAGCGTAATAGAAGTAGTTCACCTTGTTCTTTGAAAAGAATAGACCTCCCGCGGAAGAATACAAAAGCTTTTACCTTGCATCCTTCTTCGAGGAACTTCTGAGCGTGTTTGAACTTGAAGTTGTAGTCGTGGTCGTCGGTTTGTGGTCCAAATCTGATTTCCTTTACTACTACACGTACAGATTTTGCCTTTTGCTCTTTGGCTTTCTTCTTTTGTTCGTAAATGAACTTCTGGTAATCTATAATTCTACAAACAGGGGGGGTGGCAGATGCCGATATTTCTACTAAGTCTAAGTCCATTGAATCGGCCAGTTTCCTAGCTTCTTGAATGCTGAATATGCCCTGTTCTACGTTATCGCCTACCAAACGAACCTCTTTGGCTCGTATACTTTCATTGATGCGATGCTGGTTTTTCGAATTGTCTATTGCCATTAATTGTTCAGTGGATTCCTTGTGGGTTTCCTTTGATGAATACTTCTTCTATACTTATTATTGTTGGTTTGTTTCGCTTATTCTAAAGTGTCTGCCGAGTAATACATATGGTACTAATCGTTGAAGTCAGCCTGCCAAGCATCGACCATTTCCGATACCTCAGTTCTGATTTTCTCGGCAAAGGTAGTTATTTTCATCGTACCAACATCACCTTCGCCCTGTTTTCTTACCGAAACTTCTTCATTTTCACTTTCTTTCTCGCCTACGACTAGCATATAGGGGATGCGTTTGAGCTCATTGTCGCGAATCTTGCGACCCACTTTCTCATTTCTGTCATCGACCTGTACACGAACATCTTGTCTATTCAGTAGTTTGGCAACTTTATAGGCATAGTCGTTGAAGCGTTCGCTCACTGGTAGCACTACCACTTGGTCTGGTGTGAGCCAAAGTGGGAAGCGACCAGCTGTGTGCTCAATCAGTACTGCTACAAAGCGTTCCATCGATCCGAAGGGAGCTCGGTGTATCATTACTGGGCGATGCTTTTTATTGTCTTCGCCAGCATACTCGAGGTCGAAGCGCTCGGGTAGGTTGTAATCCACTTGGATCGTTCCCAATTGCCAGCGGCGACCGAGGGCGTCTTTGACCATGAAGTCGAGCTTAGGTCCATAGAACGCTGCTTCGCCGTATTCGATTTTGGCTGGGAGACCTTTCTCTTGGCAGGCTTCGATGATTGCCTGCTCGGCACGGTCCCAGTTTTCGTCTGTCCCGATATACTTCTCTCTATTCACTTGGTCGCGCAGTGAGATCTGAGCTTCGAAGTCTTTGAAGTCGAGAGCCTTAAAGATGATGAAGATGATGTCCATCACTTTTAGGAATTCTTCTTTGAGCTGGTCGGGACGGCAGAATAGGTGGGCGTCGTCTTGGGTGAAGCCACGTACACGGGTCAGTCCATGCAGCTCGCCACTTTGTTCGTAGCGGTATACGGTACCAAACTCAGCCAAGCGTACAGGCAAGTCGCGATACGAGTGCTGAGTAGCCTTATAAAGCTCGCAGTGGTGCGGGCAGTTCATCGGGCGTAGCATAAATTCCTCGCCTTCTTGAGGCGTTTGTATGGGGCGAAACGAGTCTTCGCCGTACTTGGCATAGTGGCCAGAGGTGATGTAGAGCAGCTTATTACCGATGTGTGGAGTCATTACCTGCTGGTATCCAAAGTGCTTTTGGATCTGCTTCAGGAAGTCTTCGAGTCTCAGTCTAAGCTGGGTGCCACGGGGCATCCAGAGGGGTAGCCCTGCACCCACATTTTGCGAGAAAGTGAAGAGCTCGAGCTCTTTACCTATTTTGCGATGGTCGCGCTTCTTCGCTTCTTCGAGGAGTACTAGGTACTCATCGAGCATCTTCTTCTTGGGGAAGCTGATACCATATATACGAGTTAGCTGTTTGCGCTTTTCGTCGCCACGCCAGTATGCACCAGCTACGTTGAGCAGCTTGATCGCTTTGATGTAGCCTGTATGGGGTAGGTGAGGGCCACGACAGAGGTCGGTAAACTGGCCTTGTGTATAGGTGCTGATGGTGCCATCTTCTAGTTCGGAGATGAGTTCCACCTTATATTCGTCGTTCTTCTGGCGAAACATTTCGAGGACTTGATCCTTAGAAACTTCGCTACGCTTTATTTCTTCTTTCTGAGCAGCTAGCTCACTCATGCGCTTTTCGATGGCAGCTAGGTCGCTGTCTTTGATCGATACGCCTTCGCCTGGGTCGATATCGTAATAGAAACCCTGCTCGATAGCTGGTCCGATGCCAAACTTTGTGCCAGGATACAATTGCTCTAGCGCTTCGGCCATGAGGTGAGCGCTCGAGTGCCAAAAGGCGTGCTTGCCCTCTTCGTCTTCCCACTTGAAGAGCTTGATACTTGCATCTTCGTTAATGGGTCTATTCAAGTCGCTAAGCAGACCATTTACGTCAATTGCCAATACATCTTGTTGCAATCTGGAGCTAATGCTTCCTGCTATGTCCCAGCCGGTAGTACCTTTTGGATACTCACGTACATTTCCGTCGGGGAAGGTAATATTTATCATCTTTGTAAAGCTTTATTTCTTTGTATAGCTCTTCGATTGAGAGCAGACGCAAAGGTACTACTAATCTGTTAATTGACCAAGCAATTGGCCTATCTGGCATCTTTCGTTTATTAATGCAGCTACGGGATTAAAGGACAGAACGCATCTGCTTTACTCCGAGCAGTTTATTATACGTTTCGCTTTTACTTTCTTCAATCGTTCTTTTGCATGCTGCCACATAAGCTAGATTCCCTTTGCCACCGCGCTTTTTCCTTTGCTATGGGGCAAACTTGTAGTATCTTTGCGAACATTATCAATATACCCTAATTAAAGATGAAATCCAAGTTTTTCTACCCCCTTATCCTTTTCTTTGCATTTAGCTTCGCTATTCAGGCACAGAGACCCATAGAGACAGTTCGCTTTGCTGGCCCTTGGGCTGTGCCACCCACCTTGCAGACAGATACTGTGGGCCTAAACGACACAAAGTTTAAGCTTACAGACCTACTCACGCGTACTCCTGTTGCGCTTAGCAAAGAGGCGAAGCTACAACATGCAGATAAACAAGGCCGCTTCGATGCCGAGTTTACTACAATTCCTGCCAAGCAGAATGAGCTACGTCAGTATCAGTTCGAGATTCAGGCCGATCGATTTGTAAACAAAGCCAAACTATTGGTCTATGGTCAAGCCCGCTATTCGCTCTGGATGGAAGGCAAGCGGATTGCTTTGCTAGAAGAGCCTAAGCAAAATCCCGACTCTGTGGCTTGCATGGAGGCCGATCTCAAACTGGCCCCTGGCACCTATCGCATCCAGCTCAGCTCTTTGCTGCTCGAAGGAGATAGCTGCTTGCCCGCAGTACGTGTCGAGCTAAAAACTTCTGATAGCAGAGATTCTCTAGCCCTCAGTCTGCTCGATCGGGGATCAAGGCAGCTTACACTCAATGATATGATAGAGGGCCCTTCACTGGGAGCTATCAAAGTATCGCCCACAGGTCTCTATTGCATTACTAGTCAGAGCTGGCGCGTGGACAACAAAAGCTATAGACGCTACGAATTGCGCGATGCCAACGGCCGTGTGATTCGTCAAGACGAGAACTTGGCACAGGCTTCTTGGCTACCCAAAGAGGATAAGTTATATATGAGTAGAGCCGTAGGTAATAACCACGAAGTGCTTTTGATCGATCCCGTATCGGGAGCAGAGGAGGTACTTGCTACGCTAAGCGACAGACCTTTTGGCTTGGCTCTTAGCCCATGCCTAAGCCGATTCTATTACTATACCGAGAACAAGGGACCCGAAAAAGACGCCCTCTATATACAGCAGCTCGACCCAGACGATAGGCAACCTGGATGGCGCAATCGTAGAAGCCTTTGGATGCACGACCGAAAAAGTGGAATCGCTTATCCACTAAGCTTCGGATATCGTACAGTATCGCTACTCGATATTAGGCAAGATGGTCAGGAGCTGCTGCTTTCATTGAGTGCTCGTGACTGGACGCAGCAGCCTTTTGGTCATACCACGCTGCTACGTTATGCCCCTCTTTCTGGCAAGACAGATACATTGCTCTCGCAGTTTAGAGACATGCAGTATGCTCAGTACACGCCCGATGGTAAGCAGCTACTGATAACGGCCTCGGCCAATGCTTTCGATGGAATTGGTAAAACGCTACCCAAAGAGCAGCTGGCAAACAACTACGACAATCAGTTCTTCTTGATGAATCTGAACGACTTGAAAGTAAAAGCGCTTACGCGCGACTTCAATCCTTCTGTTAGCCCAGGTAGCTGGGATAGAAAGAGCGGACACTATTACTTCTCGGCCAATGATGGCTCGCGCAAGGGGCTTTATCGCTATGTCTTAGCAAGCAATCGCATCGAAAAGGTGGCTATTCCCGAAGATCAGGTCAATCGCTACGATGTGGCGAGCTATGCGCCAAAGCTTTATGCTTCGGGACAGAGTGCTTCGTCGGGCGATCGTCTTTACCTTGTTTCGAACGGCCGAGCCACGCTCCTTTATAACCTCTCGGCTAGTAAATATGCAGGAGTAGACTTGCCCGCTTGCCACGACTGGAACTATACCAGTGCCGATGGTACGGTAGTAGAAGGTTGGTATTACTTACCACCCAATTTTGATGCAACGAAGAAGTATCCTATGCTGGTCTATTATTATGGAGGTACTAGCCCCGTCAGTCGTACGCTCGAAGGTTCTTACTCGCTGCCACTCTATGCGGCCCAGGGCTACGTGGTCTATTGCCTCAACCCCAGTGGATCGACTGGCTACGGTCAGGAATACGCTGCTCGCCATATCAATGCTTGGGGCAAGCGTACGGCCGACGAAATCATTGCTGCTGTGAAGAAATTTGCTGCCGAACACAGCTATGTCAATGCCAAACGGATTGGCTGCTTCGGTGCTAGCTATGGAGGCTTCATGACCCAATACTTACAGACGCAAACAGACCTCTTTGCAGCGGCTGTTAGCCACGCAGGTATTAGCTCTATCAGTAGCTATTGGGCTGGTGGCTTCTGGGGAATGGGCTATAGCACGGTCGCTTCGGCTGGAAGCTACCCTTGGAATAACCCTTCGCTCTACGTCGATCAAAGTCCGCTATTCAATGCAGACAAGATCCACACGCCGCTCCTATTGGTGCATGGCAGTGTCGATACCAATGTGCCTACGAGCGAGAGTATCAATATGTACAATGCCCTCAAGGTATTGGGGCGTGAGGTGGAGCTGCTGCTCTTTACCGAGCAAGATCACTTTATCATCGAAGAGATGCGCCGCCGCCAATGGACCGAGAGCATTATGGCTTGGTTTGCTCGTTGGCTACAAGAAGACGATCGCTGGTGGTTTGACCTCTACCCCAAGCGTAATATCTAATACTTTGCCACCTTTTTGAGATCACGGAATAGATAGCTTAGAGATGACTCAAATCGGACTACTTAGCGATACCCATGGGCATTACGATCCTCGTTATGCCGAGCACTTCGCCAGCTGCCACGAAATATGGCATGCTGGCGATGTGGGCTCGCTTGCTGTGCTCGACCCCTTGCGTGAGATTGCTACACTAAGGGTGGTGAGTGGCAATATCGATGGCTTGGATATCCGAGCCGATTGGCCCCAGACTCAGCGCTTTAGGGTAGAAGGCGTGGAGGTGCTGATGCAGCATATTGTGGGATACCCTGGTCGTTATTCCCCAGGAGTGAGCTTGCAACTCAAAGAGCAGCGCCCTCAACTCTTGGTGGCTGGTCATAGCCATATCCTTAAAGTGATGCACTGTCCCCGCTTCGATCTGCTCTATATCAATCCTGGTGCAGCTGGGCTGTCGGGCTTCCACCATGTACGAACTCTTATGCGCTTCCAAATCGACGGCACAGACATTCGCAACCTGCAAGTCATTGAGCTTTCAAAATAATGTTGTACCTTTGTGGCGAATAATCAACAAAATTCAATAATGAAAAAACAAAAAAGTATTTCGGTTCTAGCAACGTTGCTTCTTTCAAGCATTGTTGCTTTGGCAACTTCACATGCCATCTATGTTACAACTTGTGGTAAAACTATTACAGGAAAAGATCAGTCTAGTTTTGAATATTATGGGCAGTGGTGGGATTACGTTCAAGATCTAAATCGACAGAATTGTCCTAACACTCAAAACCAACAAATGTTACAGGTAAACTGTACTTTGGCTCCAGACCCAGGAGATATGACTGTTTATCGGATTCAGTTCTAACAAATATGTCATCCTAATGAGTATTGTACACAATCGAATTGTCGCTTCTTTTTTGAGCTTTTTTCTATTAGTTTGTGCTATCCCCTGCTTTACACAGGGGACAGCAACGCACATTGTAGGAATGAAGCTGACCTACGAACAGGACTCGATGGGCCAAGCGCAAATGGAGTGTGTCTATAAGTACACACGCAATAATTTTCGAAGCTTGAAGACTCAGAGTACATTGCTTATCGTCCAAGCTAATCAGGAGATGAGCAAATGCGTTCCATACCACCAATATAAAGTCGATTCGGCTATCAACCTCAAGGGACGGA
This sequence comes from uncultured Porphyromonas sp., assembly GCA_964535945.1. Lineage (GTDB taxonomy): Bacteria > Bacteroidota > Bacteroidia > Bacteroidales > Porphyromonadaceae > Porphyromonas. Next base: position 24,771 of record CAZHWP010000006.1, on the reverse strand, counting down.
ATGCGATGGCTCATCAGGAGTTCATCAAAGCTCTGAGGACATATGCTGTTTATCGTGGAGATAAATGCTACATCACTCGTGAGTATCGCAAGATTAATGCGAAGAGCTTGATGTCTGTCATGGAAATGGAGTTTGACCCTAGTAGTATTCATTACGAGGAGCAAACCCCACTTTTCGACTGGGAAATCGATATGGATGAGAGTAAAAACGTGCTGGGTTATACTTGCTACAAAGCATCTGCTACCCTAGGTGGACGCAATTGGATCGCTTGGTTTGCTCCAGTGTTGCCAGTCAGCACAGGGCCGTGGAAGCTTGGCGAATTGCCTGGCCTGATTTTGTTTGCTACCGATGAAAAGGGCGAACATCAATTTGAAGCACAAGTGCTACGCCCCAGTAAGAGTACGATCTTCTTCGATAAGATAAATTCGCAAGGCAGCAGTCGCAAGAAAGTGATTGATCTGATGCGACAGAAGCAATTGAAGCCTGAGAACTTTGATGTAGGTTTTGGTGTCATCTCAAGTGAATTCAGCCTATTGGAGCCTTGGTAAAGCCTGTGATTACTTGGATAGAAAGAGATTGTACAATACAAAAGATGAGAAGGCTGCGCAGGATACTGCTCTTTATACTCTCAAATTTGTGTGTAGCTTTGAGCCTTGTAGCGCAGTCTACAATCAAGGGGCGCCTTTCCGACCAAGAGAGCGCAGAGCCAATTGTCGGTGCCAGTATCCAACTCATACATCGCGATAGCAAAAAGTTAATCTGCTATGCTATTAGTGGGGATAAGGGAGTATTTGAACTCCAGTCCAAAACGCCTCTTAGCCCAGGTCGGTATGGACTAATAGTGCGCTCTTTGGGCTTCGAGACGCTTCATTCAGGAATCAATTATCCGACACAAGGCTATCTCGAGCTAAAGCTAATCTCAACAGAGACTGAGCTTAGTGCAGTAAGTGTGATGGCTTCGCCTGTAAGCATGCGTGGCGATACCATTCGCTATACTGCCAGTGCTTATGCCGATGTTGCTACTAAGACGCTCTCCGACCTCTTAGAGCGACTGCCTGGGCTTAGCGTCAAAGAAGATGGAGCCGTCTATTATCAGGGCAAAGAGATCAATGAGATGTATGTGGAGGGGCTGGCTTCTTTGGGTAAAGACTATACCATGATGAGCAGTAATCTGACTGTAGATGCTGTCCGATCGGTAGAGGTCTTGCAAGATCATCAAGCGGTAAAAGCTCTCGTGGGTGAAGAACTTTCGGATCGAGCAGCTCTAAATATTCGCCTCAAGGAGGACTATAAAGCAAAAATAAACGGCTTTGCACAGATGGGCTTGGGCTATGATGAACAGTTACTCTACCAGCCCAAACTTTTTGCCATGCGAATCGCTCGAAATGCTCATAGCTACTTGCGTGCAGCCTTGGACAGGGGAGGCTATAGTCAGGAAAAAGATCTGGCTTCACAGAGTAACCTAGCAAAGCTACCAGACGCTGGACAGTGGATGGCAAGAGCCGAAAGACGTAGAGCTCCGATCGATGCCAAGCGCTATGAGCGCAACAATCATTCGCAACTGAGTCTTATACACACGCATAAGCTAACGGACTATAGCTTGCTGAAGGTGTCAAGTAAATATAATAGGAGCGGTATGCGCTATGACTTTTGGCAAAGTTCGCTCCAATTGTCTAGCACAGGGCTTGTAGAGTTTTTCGAGGCTGTCAATCCCAAAACCGTCACAAACGATTTTTCTACCGAGTTTGATTATAGGCACAATTCAGATAGCCTCTATGTAAGCAATGTGCTGCTTTTGGCATTAAGCCAGAAGGAAAATTCTAATTCGATTCAAACGCCGTTAGAACACCAGTTTGATATACTCCAGCGCTATGCTAGCTTCCAAAATAACTTCGGCTATGTACGTAAGCAAGCGAGTGGCAATAGCAGACGTTTTAGCTTTATTGTAGATGGCGCTTGGATGCCACAGGGTATAACGGAACTTTGGACTGGCGATACTTACAAAGCTCAGCGGGTCAATGGCTATAATCTTTCTACCTATCTGAGAGGAGAGCGGCACTGGCGTTTGGGTAAGGGCTGGAGCCTCAAAGCAAAGTTGCATGCAGATGCCAAACTCTTTTCCGTTGGAGTATCTCCGATCGATAGCGAGCCTGTAATAATTCATCCCTACAAAGGCTATGATGTAATAGCCAACTGTGGGCCTATGCTTAGCTATCGGCAGCATCGATTAGATGTAGATCTTTTTGTGCCTGCGAAGCTCTACCTTCGCAAATTTGACAATGCACAGCCAGAGCACGCATATCAGGCAAATAAGGTTTTGCCTTCTGCCAATGCTTTCGTTCGATATACGCTTAACCCGTTGATGAAGTTTGAGCTTGCTGGCAATTACGACGAATCGATCGATCAAGCTCAACTCCTTATTGAGACACCTATTTTGCTCGACTACAATCAAATCAGTAGCAACCATACACAGACTGCCGCTAGGAATAAGTCTTGGGGTGGAAACCTGAAGTTTATATTCAACGATGCGATAAACGGTATTAGTGAACAAAGCAACTTACGCCTCCATCAAAATGTGAGTGACCAGATCATGAGCTATGATATTGTAGATGCCGAGATCTTGCACAATAAGGTCTCTTATGTCAATAAGCGCTTTGGCGTTGCTACGACTCATGAGCTCTCTTACCGTATCCGTTCCATAGCTTCTACATTCAACCTTGCTGCTTCTTTTGCCTACGATCGGGGCAAAGCGATGCTAGCCGACGAGATTTACCCGTTCGATCAGAAGCGCATCGCACTATCTGCCAAGCTAAATATGAGTCCTTGGTCTTGGCTTCATTGGGAGTACAAGATCGTTTGGCAAAGACTTATGATGAATCAATCTTTCATTGCGCAGCACTATTTTTCTGCTCGCAACGATCTCTCAGCCTCTACTCGGGCTACCGTGAAATTTTGGAAGTCATGCAACGCCTTCCTTTCGGCAGACTATCTGCGCATCGAAGCCAAGGCGAACGATAATAAGCATATTATATTTGCAGACTGTGGAGCAAGTTTGCAGATTGCAAGATGGGAGTTGAATTTGAATGTAAATAACCTACTCAATCGGAAGAGTTATACCTACTCTTTTCAGGCTGGAGCAGAGCAGTTTGCATCTTATTTTAGTCTAAAGCCTCGAGCTATCATGATGGGTGCAAAGCTGAGCTTTTAGAATCCGTCGTATTTTTTGCTTAAAAGCTCTTTCGCTATAGACCTGACTCTATACCAAGATCTCATAAAGTACCTCTCATTCTCTCTGCTTTCTATCTATTATTGACTATTACTCAGTCAGTACCTTGCAGAGTTTGGCAAAAAGCTGTAATTTAGTCGCTCGAATAGCAGCAGTCGCAGATTGTCTTCTGCGATATCTAACAGCAAAACAAGAGTAATTCATAAAATATAATATCAGCACATGAGAAAGTTTGCATTATCTACGACCTTGCCCGTGTACCCTTCATTCGAAGAAGGTATCCGTCGTGCACCAGACCGTGGCTTCCGACTCTCGAAGGCTCAAGAGCGTGTAGCCCTCGAAAACGCACTCCGTTATATACCTACAGAGCTCCATGCCGAGCTGGCTCCCGAGTTTCTCGAGGAGCTACGCAGCAGAGGTCGCATCTATGGGTATCGATTCCGCCCAACAGGCAATTTGCACCCCAAGCCAATCGACCAATATCCTGGTCGCACCCTCGCTGGCAAGGCTTTCCAGTTGATGATCGATAATAACCTCTGCTTCGATATAGCACTCTATCCTTACGAGCTCGTTACTTATGGCGAGACGGGGCAGGTGTGCCAAAACTGGATGCAGTACCACCTCATCAAGCAGTATCTGCAAGAGATGACAGACGAGGAAACCCTCGTAGTAGCATCGGGACACCCTGTAGGCTTGTTCAAGAGCAAGGCCGATGCACCCCGTGTGATCATTACCAATGGGCTGATGGTGGGTATGTACGACAATATCAACGACTGGGAGATCGCTGCCGAAATGGGTGTGGCAAACTATGGTCAGATGACTGCTGGAGGATGGATGTATATCGGTCCTCAAGGCATCGTGCACGGTACCTTCAATACGCTACTCAATGCAGGCCGTCAGCGCCTAGGCCTAAAGGCTGGCGAAGACCTCCGGGGTAAGTTCTTTATCTCGTCGGGTCTGGGTGGTATGAGTGGAGCTCAGCCCAAGGCTGCCCTTATAGCTGGTGCCGTTAGCATCGTGGCCGAGGTAGATAAGAGCCGCATCCTCACTCGCTACAATCAGGGCTGGGTGCAGCATCATGTCGATACTTGCCAGGAGGCTTTCGAACTCGCTGCTCGTGGTATCAAGGAGCTAGAGCCTATGTCTATTGCCTACGAAGGCAATGTGGTAGATCTGCTCGAGTATGCCCTCAAAGAAAATATCAAGATCGACTTGCTTTCCGATCAGACCAGCTGCCATGCTGTGTATGAAGGTGGCTATTGCCCCGCAAGCCTAAGCTTCCAAGAGCGTTGCGATCTCTTGGCTAACAACCGCGACGAATTCCGCCGTCAGGTGGACGAAGGGCTCAAGCGCCACTACACAGCTATCAAGAGTCTGGTGGCTAATGGCACTTATTTCTTCGACTATGGCAATGCCTTTATGAAAGCTTGCTTCGATTCGGGAGTGAAAGAAATCAGTAAGAATGGTCGTGACGATAAGGATGGCTTTATCTGGCCTTCATACGTAGAAGATATTATGGGCCCCGAGCTATTCGACTATGGCTATGGCCCATTCCGTTGGGTGTGCCTATCGGGCAAAGACGAAGATCTGCGCAAGACCGACCAAGCAGCTATGGAATGCATCGATCCTACTCGTCGTGAGCAGGATCGTGACAACTGGCAATGGATTCGCGATGCTGAGGAAAACCAGCTCGTAGTGGGCTCGAAGGCTCGTATCCTCTATCAAGATGCTGAAGGTCGTTTGAAGATCGCACTCCGATTCAACGAGATGGTGCGCCAAGGTATTGTAGGGCCAGTAATGCTGGGTCGCGACCACCACGACGTGAGTGGTACCGACAGTCCTTTCCGCGAGACGGCCAATATCAAGGACGGCTCGAACGTAATGGCCGATATGAGTACGCACTGCTTCGCGGGCAACGCTGCTCGTGGCATGAGTCTCGTGGCACTGCACAATGGTGGTGGCGTAGGTATAGGCAAGAGCATCAACGGTGGCTTCGGTATGCTGCTCGATGGTTCGGAACGTGTCGATGAGATACTTCGCTCGGCAATGCTCTGGGACGTGATGGGTGGCGTGGCTCGTCGCTCGTGGGCTCGCAACGAAAATGCTATGAGCACCGTTCGTGAGTTTAACGAAACACATGCCGATGGCTATCACATCACCTTGCCAAACTTGGTAGATCCTTCGCTGATGGACGAGCTGCTAGCTAAGTAATTAGCTCCAGTTAGCATCCAATCGGTAGTACAATAGTAAAGAGGCTACGTCGTATTCGCTACGGCGTAGCCTCTTTTGTGTTTGGGCAGAATCTATTCCGAGGCCTTAGAAAGAGCAATTCCTGTAACAGTGAGAATCCATTCTCGTAACTGTGGTAATCAATTGCCATAACTATGGTAATCAATTGCCATAACTATGGCAATATATTTCCATAACTATGGCAATCGCTTTCTATAGTGCTAATCTGCTTTGCTTTCTCTTTCAATAGCGATGCCTTGCTTTGTGAGCAAAGCTTTGATCTCGGGCTTGCGACCTCTAAAGGCTACGAATAGATCCATAGCTTCTTCGGTATCGCCCTTCTCGAGTATCTCCTTGCGAAACTTCGTGGCTATTTCTCGGTCGAAAATTCCGTGCTCTTGGAATAGTGAGTAGGCGTCTGCCTCCAACACTTCAGCCCATTTGTAGCCGTAGTAGCCTGCGGCATAGCCTCCCGAAAAGATGTGGTTAAACGAGCAACTCATTACGGCTTCTTCGGGCGATGGGGGGAGGACCTGAGCCTTTTGCCAAGCCTTAGATTCGTACTCTTTGATGCTGCAGTCCGAGTCAAGTGGCTGCTCTATGCCGTGCCAAGCCATATCTAGATAGCCAAAGCTCAACTGCCTACAGGTGGCATAGCCGATGAGGTAGTTGCGGCTTGCCAGTACTTTGTCGAGAAGCGCTTGGGGTAGGGCTTCGCCCGTTTGGTAATGCCGAGCAAAGCTGTCGAGAAATTCCTTCTCGTCGAGCCAGTTTTCCATGATCTGGCTAGGAAGCTCTACGAAGTCGCGAGCCACGCTTGTACCCGATAAGGATGCAAAGCGGCACTGCGACAGCATGCCGTGCAGAGCATGTCCAAACTCATGCAGCAACGTATTTACTTCTCCCAATGTGAGCAAAGAGGGGCATTCTTGTGTGGCTGGGGTGAAGTTCATAACGATCATGATTTGTGGTCGGATACCTTCCTCTTGATCGATGAGTGAGCTCATCCAGGCCCCGCTTTGTTTGTTGTCTCGTGGGAAGAAATCGGTGTATAGTACTGCCAAGAAGCTATCGTCTTGGTCGTATACCTCGAATGTGCGTACGTCTGGGTGGTAGCGTTGGTACTCATGACTCTCTACAAAGCGCAATCCGTATAGTCTGCCGGCAAGTTGCCATACACCCTGCAGTACGTTCGATAATTCGAAGTAGGGGCGCAGCTCTTCATCGTCAAACTGGTACTGTGCTTCCTTGTACTTCTGTGCCCAGTAGCTCCAATCCCATATTTCGAGGGGTAGTGCCACTGCCATCTTCTCTTGCTTCAGCCATTGACTAATCTCGTCGATCTCAGCTAGAGCTTTTGCTTTGAATGCCTCGTTGCTGCCCAAGAGCCCGTCGAGGAGCTGCTCTACTTCGCTTGCTTTCTTTAGCATTCGGTGCTTGAGGGCATATTCGGCATAGCTCTTGTATCCGAGTAGCTTTGCTTTTTCGAGGCGTGTATTTACGATGCTGCGTATGTTCGCCTCGTTGTTGTATTCATTGTTTGCTGCTCCTACTTGCATTTTTGCCATATACATCTCTTTGCGCAGCTCGGCAATCGGGCAATGCATCATAAAAGCAGTGAAACTCGGACCCGATAGATCGAAGAGCCAACCCGATTGCTTGCCTTCGCTGCGAGCTTTCTCGGCAGCAATGTTTAGTACTGTCTGTGGCATCCCTTTCACTTGTTCGCCCTGTTCTATATGCAGCCGATAGCGTTTGCTGTCGCGCAGTACGTTTTGGCCAAACTTGGCTGTAGTGCTGCTTATTCTTTCGTTCAGCTCTCTGAGCTTTTCCTTTTTGTCGGGGTCGAGTAGAGCTCCGCTATGTATAAACCCTTCGTAGCTATTGTAGAGGAGTCTCATCTCCTCTTTGTCGAGTCCGAGTTTTTCTCTCTGATCCCATAGGGTTTTGACTTTTTTGAAGATGCTTTCGTTGAGGTTTAGCTGCGAAGCTAAGGCGCTCAGCTTTGGTACGATGCTCTCTTGCAGCTCTTCGAGGTAGTCGTTGCTATTGGCGTGCAGCAGATTGAAAAATGCCGAGCTGACTTTGTCGAGCAGTCTGCCCGATCGTTCTATTGCCAGTATGGTGTTTGCAAAGCTTGGCTGTTCGCTGCTGCTTGCTATTTCGTCTATTTCATTGTAGTGCTGCTCTATCGCAAGGTCGAAGGCCGAAGCAAAATCTTCGGGCTTGATCTGCTCGAAGGGGTAGCTCGAGTGTGGCGTATCGAAGGTATGGAGTAATGGATTCATAGAGGTCTCTGTTTGTTTTTTTTGATGCTTGTAAAATGTAGGAATAATGGAGCCGACAGGGATACGATGAGCTCTGAGCCTTAGAGGATAAAGCCAAGGCTAAAGGTCCAATCGTTTATGGCGTAGCTCACATCTTCGAAGTAACGATAGTTAGTTTTGCGTTTGAAGTGCCTTATAGTGGCGGCCAAATACCAGTTAGACGCCTTGTACTTTACAGTATTTGTGGCTACCACCAAGCGGGCATGGCTAATGTCGCCTTGTACCTGATAGTACTGCTCGTGTTCGTGGTCGATGGGGCCATCTGCACCTACCCAAGTGTATAGGTGATAAAGCTCGCCTCCAAGCTGAAGGTTCCACCGATCGTTGTACCAAGTGTCGAGCTTTGACTTGATGCTAAATCCGCTACCGATATTATAGTCTCGGTTTTCTACGAAATAATGATCTGAGATACTTGCACCCAGTAGTATGGCCGATGCAAAGGCCTCTGCCTCTAACTTTACCTTGCTGTACCGGGGAGCTAGGCGGCGGAAAATGAGCCCCGAGCCAAAACTTGCTACCTGAGCAATTCGATAAGGTGCCCTGGTAATGGTTCTATCGGGACTCGTCTTTTCAGAATTGTAATAGTCGAAGTGCTGAAAGATGCCAGTGAGCAGGTTGGAGCTGTTTTTTTGCCAAATCTCCTTGCCCCATATTGGAGCTACGATGTTTATCTGATTGAGGATCGGTTGGGTCTTAGAGATATTGAGAGTGGCGCGAATCTTAAACCAATCGTAGGGGCCGAAGTAGTCGAACGAGAAAGGGTCGTCATACTTAATGTTCATAGTCAAGGCCATTGCTTTGGCACCTGTACTGCTCGAAAGGTGGTCGGCCAAGAAGCGCAAGCCTAAATCGGCTGTAAACTCAATCGGTGCTTTGGGTACCAGGCTTGCCTTGCTTGGGCTGTAACGAAAGGCTTGGCCATCGATCAGACGGTTTAGGAATCGGCTTGGGTTGAGTACAGCTCCCAATAGCTCTCGCACAACTCTGTCGCTGCCACGTGCTCGGTCGTCTATAATATGATCTGAAAATCGGTGCATAAATTCACCTAAGGCTATCCCGCCGAAGGTAGTCGCTACCAAGTCATTGGTAGAGGGGGCTTCGTTTTCCATAAATAGCTCCCACATCAGACTTCCTCCTACAGTATAAGGGATCGATTGCCAGAAGCTTAGGCCATTCGAGCGTGCGCTATTGTAGTATATCGAGCCGTGATAGGGATGCGCAAATAGGTTCGTAATGAATTTGTCATTGTCCCAACCGAAGCCATCTCTGAAGTTATTCTTTATGCTCTGCCAGCTGATACGTGCAAATTCTTCATTCATCACATAACGATCGAAAGCCCATACAGCCATGTTGACTCCAAAAGTCTCGGCTGCAGCTCGCCAAGGGCGTTTGGGTATGAGTGTGAGCTTCGTTTGAGAGCTTGACGCAAGACTATCAATAGGGTAGAGGGCGGCGCTACTATCAGCTACTAGATCCCTATAGTGGTACCTAGCATTGCTTGGTAGAGATATGAGGAGTAATAGCAAAGAGGCTATTAAGTAACGTTGCTTCATACGTGTTGTTATCGAATTCTGATGTAGCGAACTTGGTACTCAGATGCAGTTGCGTACAAACTTGTGCAAAGATACATTATTAGATACTTTAAACCAATTGGCTCTTTACTTTGGAGAATATTTTCTTCTCTTACCCGACAATGAAGAAAGTTTTGTGTATATTTGCCAAGCCGAATGGAGCAACACATTTCATGCTTCGAATGATCATAAAACTCAATACAAACATAATCTTCTAATTTAAAACTATGGACTATAGTAAGTATCCAGCCGAACCGTTCCGCATCAAGTCTGTGGAACCAGTGAAAATGATTAGCCGCGAAGAGCGTGCTCGTGTAATGCGCGAAGCAGGTTTCAATACCTTCTTGCTAAACTCAGAAGATGTCTATATCGACCTTCTGACCGATAGCGGTACGAACGCCATGAGCGACAAGCAATGGGGTGGTATAATGCAGGGCGACGAAGCCTATGCAGGTAGCAGAAACTTCCATCACTTAGAAGCAGCTGTAAAAGAATTCTTCGGATTCAAGCACTTGGTTCCTACTCACCAGGGTCGTGGTGCCGAAAACTTGTTGAGCCAAATCGCTATCAAGCCTGGCCAATATGTACCTGGCAACATGTACTTCACTACTACTCGCTATCACCAAGAGCGTAATGGTGCTATCTTCGTAGATATCATTCGCGACGAAGCTCACGATGCTGGACTCGAAGTTGCTTTCAAGGGTAACATCGACCTCAAGAAGCTCGAAAAGCTAATCGAAGAAAAGGGTGCAGAAAACATTGCTTACGTTTGCTTGGCAGTAACTGTAAACCTCGCTGGTGGACAGCCTGTATCTATGGCCAACATGCGCGAAGTACGTGAGCTTACAAAGAAACACGGTATCAAAGTATTCTACGATGCTACTCGCTGTGTAGAAAATGCATATTATATCAAGGAGCAAGAAGCTGGCTTCGAAAACAAAACGATCCAAGAAATCGTACTCGAAATGTTTAGCTATGCCGATGGTTGCACCATGAGTGGTAAGAAAGACTGCTTGGTAAATATCGGTGGTTTCCTCTGTATGAACGATGACGAACTATTCCAAAACGCAAAGGAACTAGTAGTAGTTTACGAAGGTATGCCATCATATGGTGGTCTAGCTGGTCGCGATATGGAAGCTATGGCAATCGGTCTGAGAGAATCTATGCAGTTTGAATATATCCAGCACCGTATCCTTCAGGTACGCTACTTGGGCGACAGACTCAAAGAAGCTGGTATACCTATCATCGAGCCTGTAGGTGGTCACGCCGTATTCCTCGATGCTCGTCGCTTCTGCCCACATCTTACTCAAGAGCAATTCCCAGCTCAGAGCTTGGCTGCTAACCTATTCATCGAAAGTGGTGTACGTAGTATGGAACGTGGTATCATCTCTGCTGGTCGCGACAAAGATACTGGCAAGAACCATGCTCCAAAACTCGAAACCGTGCGTCTAACTATCCCACGTCGTGTATATACATACAAGCATATGGACGTTGTGGCTGATGCCGTTATCAAGCTATACCAAAACAAGGAGCAGATCAAGGGTCTTAAGTTCACATACGAACCTAAGCAATTGCGCTTCTTCACAGCTCGCTTCGAAGAAATCGATTAATCGATCGAGCCTCTCATTAGCTCCCTCGAGCTAAGAGCTAAGTAATAAATAACCCCGCTAGAGCATCAGACTCTGGCGGGGTTATTAGCTTATTAGCTTCTTTGAGTATGAAGCACCTACGCTTCGAAGCGTTCTTCGATTGCAGCTTCAAGCATGGGGCGGAACTTGGGATGTGCTATACTCACGAGTAGCTTGGCACGCTCTACCAGCGACTTGCCTCTGAGACGTACAATGCCGTATTCGGTAGCTACATAGTCAACATCTGTGCGTCCTGTAGTTACGATAGCTCCCTCTTTGAGCAAAGGTACGATGCGCGATTCGCTGCCACCCTTAGCCGTACTAGGGAATGCCATGATAGAAAAACCACCCTTCGAGCGTTTTACTCCACGGAAGAAATCGACTTGCCCCCCTGTGCCACTAAACTGGTTGGAACCAATAGACTCGGATGCAATCTGACCAGTCAGATCCATTTCGATGCAAGAGTTGATTGAAACCATGCGGTCGTTTTTACCTATCACGTAAGGGTCGTTGGTGTAATCGACAGGATAGCACTCCACTGTAGGATTGTCTTTGACAAACTCATAGAGATCTTTAGAGCCGAAAAGGAATGCCGTTACCACCTTACCTGGATGCAGCGTTTTCTTGGCACCAGTGATCACTCCTTTCTTCATCAAGTGCATCACACCGTCTGTAAACATTTCGGTGTGGATGCCCAGGTCTTTGCGATCGCCTAGCAAGCTAAGTACAGCATCGGGAATACCTCCGATACCCAGCTGCAACGTATCGCCATCTTCGATGAGCGATGCACAGTGAGCACCTACCTGCAGCTCTATTTCATTTGCTGGAGGAGCAACGATCTCCTTCAGTACAGAGTTCGTCACGATGATATAGTCGAGCTTCGATACATGGATGAGGTTGTCGCCTGCAATAAATGGCATCTGCTCGTTTACCTCGGCTACTACTATGCGTGCAGCATCGGCCGCAGGCTTGGTATAGTCGCACGAGATGCCAAACGAACAATAGCCCTCTTCATTTGGCTTAGAGAGTTGTACTACGGCTACATCTACTGGGTAGAAGCCTTGCTGGAATAGGGCAGGTACCTCGTGAAAGTGGCAAGGAACGAAATCTACTCGATGCTCGCGAATGGCAGGACGTGAGCTGCCACAAAGGAAGTTGATGCGTGCATTGACAAAGGGCTTCATCTCGGGACGAAGATGCATGGCCTCGCCGAAGAATAGGAGGTGAAAGACGGTGATGTCTTCTAGCTTCTCCCGATTGTCGTACATGGCACGCACAAAGTGTTCGGGCACAGCAGATGCATGGCCAAATACTACGTGGCTACCTTTCTTGAGTGATTGAAGTACCGCCTCATCGGCGCTACAAAGATGTTCTTGATAGTGTTTTTTCCAATCCATATTATGAATGATGCGCATGGGTGTTTGTAGTGTACCCGTGCTACTTGGGTGAATATTATGTACTAAAGGAATCCCCAGCAATAGCTGTTTTTGCTTTGGGCTTTGCAAAATTAGCTTACTTTGAGCAGTTTGCCAAGAATATGGACGAAAAAACGCCACTGCTAATCAACTAGCGGTGGCGTTTCTTATACTTTGTCTAGATTGCTGCCATTCGGCGCAAGTAACCTGTAGAGCTTATCCCAAATAGGCCTTTAGATTCTTGCATTTATTGCTCTGGCGCAAGCGACGGATGGCTTTCTCCTTGATTTGGCGAACACGCTCGCGTGTCAATCCAAACTTATCGCCAATCTCTTCGAGTGTCATCTCTTGACTGTCTCCAATACCGAAGAATAGCTTCACGATCTCTGCTTCTCTTTCGCTCAGAGTAGAGAGTGCTCTGTCGATTTCAGTAGCTAGCGACTCGTTGATAAGGATACGGTCCGTATTGGGGGTGTCTTCATTGACAAGCACATCGAGCAGGTTATTGTCTTCACCCTCTACGAAGGGTGCATCGACCGAAACGTGGCGACCAGCAACCTTCATGGTGTCGGCGATTTTGTCTTCGGCAATGTTTAGTTCCTTTGCTAGTTCGGCCGACGAGGCTTTGCGTTCGTGTTCTTGCTCAAATTTCTGCTGCGCTTTCACAATCTTATTGAGCGTGCCCACTTGATTGAGGGGGAGACGTACAATACGTGATTGCTCGGCCAAGGCTTGGAGTATCGATTGGCGAATCCACCAAACGGCATAAGAAATGAACTTGAAGCCTCTCGTTTCGTCAAACTTCTCAGCTGCTTTGATCAGCCCAAGGTTTCCTTCGTTTATCAGGTCGGGGAGGCTAAGACCTTGGTTTTGATACTGCTTTGCCACAGAAACCACAAACCTAAGGTTGGCTCGTACGAGCATATCCAAAGCGTGGCGGTCTCCACGTCTGATCGCTTGTGCCAATTCTACCTCTCTTTCTACCGATATTAAGCCTTCACGACCTATTTCTTGGAGGTATTTATCAAGCGAAGCACTTTCGCGGTTAGTAATCGATTTTGATATTTTCAGCTGCCTCATTCTCTGTCCCTAAATATTTATTGCTTGCAAAGTTAATCATTTATGCGGTAATAACGTGAGCCAGGCCAAGTTCATTGCCTTTTTTGGCTATATTCTCGCACCTTATCTCCTATATAGAGGATAAATGGGAGTTAATAGCTCTATGCAACGTACTTGACCTGGCTTACTAGTCTCAGCTAATGGAGTGTTCTATCGCAATGTCGTTCCTGTTTTTGGGGGCTTTTTTCACGTGGGTGTCGAGTTTCTGCCCCCTTACTTGTTTCAGACACCAAGAAGCGCTACAGTTCTACTGCGTAATGTCTTATCGGGCTGCCAGGATAAAATCCTCTGATAAGAACAGCATTTTCGCCAGACTTATCTTGGAGGGCTTCCGATACGATGCTTGATACTTCTTGTGTGGTGCTTACAGGTACTCTATTGATAGATAATATAATGAAGCCTTTTTTTATGCCAGCCTTTTGCAATTTGCCAGCCTTTACTTCCGCAACCTCTATACCATAAGAAACACCAAGACTGCGTTTTTGTTCGCTGTTAAGCTCATTAAATTGCGCTCCTAAGACATCGATGCCGTCAGATTTGACGATACTTGTGCCACCTTCGTTGTTCTTTAGCGTAACGTTGAGTGTCTTTTTAGTACCCTTACGGTCGATTTCAATCTTAGCTACATCACCAGGGCGTAGGCGGCTTATTTGCTCTTGCAAGTCTGTAAATGTCTTCACTTTCTTGCCGTTAACATTCGTAATCACGTCGCCCTTTTCCATGCCTGCTGCTAGTGCGGCACTAACTTCGGCGAAGTCGTGTACCAAAGCTCCTTCACGCACCTTGAGCTTGTACTCTTTGCTTGCCTCTTCGGTGATGTTGCCTCCTTGAATTCCAAGCATGGCTCGCTGCACGGTGCCAAACTGCTTGATGTCGCCTACTACTTTCGAGGCAATTGAGATAGGTACTGCAAATGAATAGCCCGAGAATGAACCCGATTGTGAGTAGATCATCGTGTTGATACCTACCAATTCGCCTGCAATATTTACCAATGCTCCACCGCTATTGCCTTGGTTTACTGCTGCATCTGTCTGAATGAATGACTCTACTTGCAGTGAGCCTCCTTGACCTAATAGCTGTGTAGAACGCCCCTTGGCGCTTACGATACCTGCCGTAACTGTCGAAGTGAGATTGAATGGGTTACCTACGGCCAAGACCCATTCTCCAACGCGTAGCTTGTCCGAGTCGCCAAAGGGTATCGTTGGCAAACCCGTTGCATCGACTTTAATCAATGCAATGTCTGTACTAGGGTCTGTGCCAATGAGCTTAGCTTTGAAGCTGCGATTGTCATTGAGCGTAACGGACATCTCTTTGGCTCCCTTCACTACGTGATTGTTGGTAATAATGAAGCCATCTGTGCTGATTATAACGCCCGATCCATATCCTACTACGGGGCGAGTCTGTGGGCGCTGGAAGCCCCGTCCATCACCTCCAAAGAAGAACTCGAAGGGATCCATAATCCTTCTGCGATCAACTTCTTGCTCGCTTTCTACTTTGATATGTACCACGGCATGAATAGAGGCTTCGGCGGCTGGTACAAAGTCCATAGCTCCAGCAGAGGCTAAAGAGCTTAATTTATAGTCTGTTTGCTTAAATCCGTATTCGTTTTCCTTGGCAGCTGAGTCTCCTACTAGACCCGCACCATTGCGGTAGTCTGTGGCTGCTATCACTCCTAATGTTACAGATGCACTTATTGCAGCTACTCCGAGTGCTGCTGCTGCATATTTCCATACTTTTTTCATAGAAATGTTCTTTTCTTAATAATGATCTTGATTGGTTAAATGTTTATCTCTTATATACCAAGATAGATTACTTACTTGTGCAGTGGTTTATTTGAGTCAACTCTTTTTTTTCAAAAGGCAAGTCAGTTTCATCGCTCTCAATGATAAAAGACGAGCAAGAAAGCTAAATAGCATCCTTGCTCGTCTTTAATCCTTTGCTTCTGAATAATAGCCCTCTCTAAAAAGGCCAAGCTTCTGTCTTGGGAGCTTTTGGATAGGCTCCCACAGTTTCTTTTATGCTATTAGTCTTTCTTGTTGCGATTGCCATAACGGCTCATGAACTTATCCACACGTCCAGCAGTATCGACCAATTTGGCCTTACCTGTGTAGAAAGGGTGAGAGGTGTTAGAAATTTCTAACTTCACCAATGGATAAGTAACTCCGTCGATTTCGATGGTTTCTTTAGCCGCTACGGTAGAGCGTGTGATGAATACGTCGTCGTTTGACATATCCTTGAATACCACAGGGCGATAGTTCTCTGGATGAATTTCTTTCTTCATATCTTGTATTGAGCTTTTATTCTGTTTCTTAGTTGCTTTGCACACAATAGCGGTAACTATTTTTTATAGTGCGAGTATAATGGTCTGCAAAGATACGTAGTCTTTTTTGTTTGGCAATAGATCGGAGGGGTTTTTTGTCGTTTTTTGATCTACGACTCACATTTACATCCCTTAGCTAGGAAAGTCGCAATTCTGTTTTTGATCGCTATAGGTAGATCATGAAAAGAATAGGGATAATGATGCCAAGCAAAAGTTCAATTCCTCCGCGGCCCCAAAGTCCTTTCTTGCCTTTGTTGATAAAGATCCCGGTAAGGGTGATGATAATCAACGAAATAGCAAAGCTGTCTGAGAAAATGGTCCAAGCTTTTCCAGGATTGTAGTGCATCCTATTGAAGTGACTGATGATGGGGCGTTTCTTCAGCGCCTCATATTCGGCTTGCCCTGTCTCTAAGTCAACTACAAGCGATGAGCCACCTTTGAGGAAGACTTTCAGAGATTGCTCCTGAGGGAAGTAATGCTTCGTATAGTTTTTGCTCTCGTTGATAGGTTTAAGCATCTCCATTACGAGGGCTTTGTCTATCCGATCCTGAGATAGGGGGTAGTCTCCTACTGCTTGGATTTCGTGTAGCTTTACGGTGTAATTGGGGTTGATGCTTGAGCGGTGATTGAGCATAATGCCAGAGATGGCGTATATAATCACCAGACCCGAGAAAAAGTACGATAAGTCTCTGTGTATTATGCGCAAATACTTACGTAGCTTACCCACACTAAAGCTCTTTTGTTCCATTTATTGAATCTCGTACGAGCTGCACTCGATGTAGTAAAACGACAAATATTCTTTGCCTTCACTTGCTTTGCGTTCGGCAATGCGCTCTCTGAAATCCTTGATGCGTTCTGTCGATGAATCGCTTTCGCCTTCGTTTCGTGCTTTCTTTTCGGTTGCGCATCCAGCTCCATCGCCTTCGCCATGCTCTTCTTCGGTCTCTTCAGCGATTTTCTTTTCCCAGTCGCTTAGGTACTCCTCGTCGATACGCTCTTCTTTTAGTTCGCCCCGAACTAGTACGATACTATTGACGCATTCTTGCTTGAAGGCACCTAGTTCCTCTTTGGCTTCTACACGAATCGTTTTCGTGTCGTCGCTTCCCATTAGGAAGATCTTCTTAGCACCATGGCTACAAATGTGTGTGCAGAGGCCAGATAGACTGATCTCTTGATCGACGAATGAATCGGCATTTGCCAGTAGTGAGTCGACGCTCAGTGTGTCAATGGCAAGGTTCTTGTCGTCTTGTCGCTCTCTTTGTGTGTTGCCACCACAGGCTGCAGTCAAAAGAGTTAGGCCTGCTAGCAGAACGAACAGCATGCTAAGTTTTTTCATGTCTTTTATTTTATTGTTATAGAGTTGAACTTTAAAGTGGATCGATCACAATATCGGATGAGCCTTGTGTGAGCTTCCTACTACGTCAGAAAAGAGCTAGTCGTTAGCAATTTTAGAACGGATATTGTCTATCAATAGGGTGAGTGCTACCGAGTTGAAGCCACCTTCGGGGATGATGAGGTCTGCGTAGCGTTTCGAGGGCTCTACAAAGTCTTCATGCATGGGCTTAACGGTGCTAAAGTATTGCTCGAGTACGTTGTCGAGGCTACGACCGCGCTCTTGCACATCACGTACTATGCGACGAGCTAAGCGTACATCTGCATCTGTGTCGACAAAGATTTTTACATCCATCAGGTCTCTAAGCATCTTTTTTTCAAGTAGCAGTACACCTTCTAGTATGATCACTTTGCCAGGCTGTACCTCTACGGTTTCTTTTAGCCGGTTGTGATCGACGAAGGAATAGACGGGGCGATTGATGCTCTCGCCTTTGCTTAAAGCTACTACGTGTTCGATCATCATATCCGTATCGAAAGATTCGGGATGGTCGTAATTGAGCTTTTTTCTCTCTTCGAGGCTTAGCTCGTCATGTGCCTTATAATAGTAGTCATGGCTTAGGGTGATGACGGCTTCTTCTTCGAAGGTTTGTTTGAGTCGCTTTACTAAGGTGCTTTTGCCAGAAGCGCTACCTCCAGCTACTCCTATTATATTGGTCTTTGTCATTGTCGAGAGATCGTGTTACTTGATGATTCCGTGAGCCTTAAAGGTCTTGTGTAACTTTTCGATGGCATAGTCGATTTGTTCTTTCGTATGTGTTGCCATCAACGAAAAGCGTAGCAATGTGTCTTTTGGTGCAACTGCAGGGGCTACTACAGGATTGACGAATACACCCTCCTCAAACAGTTCGCTTGTAATCATAAATGTCTTCTGATTGTCTCTTATGAATAGCGGTATGATGGGGGTAGAGGTATTTCCTATCTCGAATCCTAGATCTTTGAAATTCTTAAGGGCGTAGTTGGTTAGCTCCCATAGTTTGGCTAGGCGCTCTGGTTCGCTAAGCATAATGTCGAGCGAGGCAGCGGCAGCAGCCGTAGAGGCAGGTGTGCAGCTAGCGCTAAAAATGTACGAACGCGATGTGTGTCTTAGGTAGTTGATGATTGCGTTGTCGGCAGCAATGAAACCACCCAACGAGGCAAATGATTTGCTGAAGGTACCCATGATCAGATCAACGTCTTTGGTCAGTCCAAAGTGATTGCAGACCCCGCGTCCATGATCGCCCATTACTCCTATCCCATGAGCTTCATCTACCATTACATTAGCATTGTATCTCTTGGCAAGCTTGATGATTGCTGGCAGATTGCATACATCGCCTTCCATGCTGAAGACGCCGTCCACAACGATTAGTTTTATCTTTTCGGGAGCGCATTGCTGAAGCCTTTTCTCCAACGAAA
The DNA here is from genome assembly GCA_964535945.1 of uncultured Porphyromonas sp. Lineage (GTDB taxonomy): Bacteria > Bacteroidota > Bacteroidia > Bacteroidales > Porphyromonadaceae > Porphyromonas. The sequence continues at coordinate 6,152 of CAZHWP010000006.1, read as the reverse complement.
CCATGTCGTTGTGCTTGTATTTTAGCTTGGTGCTGAACGATAGCCTCGAGCCTTCAATGATAGAGGCGTGGTCTAATTCATCCCAGATAATATAGTCTTCACGCCCTGTAAGAGCAGATACAACTCCGAGGTTTACCTGGAAGCCAGTCGAGTAGATGATGGCATCTTCCTTGCCAACGAATTCTGCTAAACGTTTTTCCAGTTCGACGTGTATGTCAAGTGTCCCATTCAAGAAGCGAGATCCAGCACATCCTGTACCGTACTTCTCTGTTGCTTTGATAGCAGCTTCCTTAACTTTAGGGTGATTGGTCAAACCTAGGTATGCGTTTGAGCCAAACATTAGTACCTTACGCCCATTGATCGTAACCTCGGTGTCTTGGTCGCTTTCAATATTGCGAAAGTAAGGATAAATGCCAGCTGCCTGAGCCTCCTGTGGTTCTGTGTATTGAGCTAGTTTATCGTGTAATAAGTTTTTCATTTACAGTACTCTTCTTAGAGGTAATGAATTGTCCCGTTTCGTTTCTTTGTCACTTTACTGAAGCCTTTTGATAAAGGCCATAAGTGAAGTGAAGTTTCCGAGACCTCTGAACATAATCAACCATGTTACGCAACTTGATTTCAAGCTGTTGGACTTGACGGCAAAAGGAATTTACTACGGTAAATGACCGAGCCCAAAACCCTTAAACCAACGTTAATAACACAATTGTGCAAAGATCTCTTTACTATTGAATGGCAAAGGTACTCAAATTTTTTACTGTTTAGCAAGGGGTAGGGCTGCAGCTCCTGCCGGTATTGGATTTATTCCCCAAGATTTGGCGGGTTTTGGTCCCATTTTAAGTTCTAATACACCTCCTTGAGCAATGTCGCTATGCTTAAACCACGCATTGTTGAGCGTTTTTCCATTTAGTACGGCCGACTGAATGTACTTGTTTTCTGCAGATACATCTTTGGCGATCACTTCCAGTCGGTTACCGTGCCCCATGTCAATAGTTACTTTACTAAAAAATGGACTGCCGATCGTGTAAATAGGCAAACCAGGTGTTACGGGGTAGAATCCCATCATGCTAAACACCACAAAGGAGCTCAACCCGCCACCGTCTTCATCGCCTGGCACGCCCATTAAGTCGTTTCTAAACCAATCGTTAACCAGTGTGCGTATCGCCTTCTGCGTTAGCCAAGGTGCTCCCGCATGAGCATACAGGTAGGGTATGTGTAGACTTGGTTCGTTGGCCATGGTAAATTGTCCTACGTTGGCAGTCTGGTCTGGCATACGATAGTAGAAAGAAAACTTCGACATGCCAAGTGGTGTGCGGAATGTCTCTTGCAAATTCTTGATGAAGCTTCCTTGTCCGTCCATCAAGGCTATCAGATCGGGGATGTTGTGCTGCACATCCCATCGGTAGGTGTAGGCGTTGTTTTCGTCGTAGTAGTCTCTGGCGCCCTGCCCACCAGCAATTCTGTAGTCAAATGGCTGGATGAAGTTCCCCTTTATGTCTTTTGGATGAAAAAACGCTGTCTCAGAGTTAAACAGATTGCGATAATCGTATGAGCGTCGGAGGTATTCTTTCGCCTCGTCCTCTTTGTGTGCATACTGTGCAAGTTTGCTTAGGCACCAGTAGTCGTAGCTAGCAGCCAAAGTAACTGCTACTGCCTGACGCTTCTCCCAGCGTGTAATCGTAGGGTCCGTTTCGTCTTCGTCTGGATGAAGAGCAGGATAATATCCCTCCTTGTCGAAGAAGCGATCTAAATCCCCTTTGGACATGCGTCTCCAAGGGGCATAAGTCTTTTCTTCCATCACTTTACGAGCGTATTCGTAGGCTTTGTGCAAGTCAAAGTCGGTTAGGCCTTTGGCAAAGGCATCGGCTAGAACAGCAATACCATGATTGCCGTTCATGCGGTGGCTGTCGCCAGTTACTTCGGGGAAGGTAGGCATCCAGCCTTCTTTGCTTTGCTCTGCCATTCGAATGAATGAACTTATCATGTGACTCTCCTTTTCCGAGTTGATGAGGATACGGAGTGGATGAGCTGCACGATAGGTGTCCCATATCCAGTCGTCGGTATAGAACGGGATGCCTTCGTCATCGTATACACTATCTCTATCGGCACTATAATATCGTCCATCTTCCGAGATGCAAACCATTCGTTCGTAGTAGCGGTAAAGGCTGGTGTAGAATACCTGTAATTGTTCCTTACTAGCACCTTCAATTTCTATCTTACTCAGAGCTTTGTTCCATTCGTTGCGACCCATTTTGCTTACTACGTTTACATTGTAAGCTTGGATTTCTCTTTGCAAATTCTTTTTGGCTTGCTCTACGCTTATGAACGAAACTCCGTAGCGCAAGTTGATTGCTTTCTTGTTTGCTCCATAACTAAGTATAAGTGCCGAACCGCTACAGCTGTCTTGCTTGCCATTTACGTACGAGCCGTTGGCCGATCTTATCCCTATCGCTTGAGGCTCTTGGTCGCTCTGCATAAATAGGTATACTTTGATGCTGTCTTGAAGATACTCGTATCCGCTAACGCTATTCCCATCGGCGGTAAGATTGCCTTTGTATGTACTTACTATCAAATGTCTCTTACTGCTGTCTTGCTCGTATTGGAGTTGGTAGATTGCGCTTTGATAAGCGGGGGCGAAGTTTACTTTTATCTCTTCTTCGTCGAGCAGTACTTCGTAGTGATAGGGTTTTGCTACTTCATTGTCGTAGCTGTACGACTTTATCAAGGGCAATGAGTCTGGTAGCTCGTTGAGGGGATTTAAGCAAAAAGCCATTGCACCCCTGTGCGAGGTGAGTAGCATGGGTAGTCCATCGATAAGCTCGTTTGTGTGGTCGGCGCGATTGGGGATAATCCGCATCATAGCATTGGGTAAATGCACTGTTGCGTAGGTGGGCACAAGCAAGTGGCTGATATTGCCCATATACGGATTGACGTGATCCACAGGATCATTAAATGTGTTGCTATTGCTCACCTTTCCGCTACAGCTGCTTAAGCCACCAATGAAGAGTGTTGCCAGAGCTGTCCAAGCGAGTTTCTTAAAGATATTCATAGATTTGTTTATTGCCTTGTCTATTGTGTGATTAATACTGTGTATAAGTCTCATTAGTCTGAACAAGAAAACGAATAGGGCTTGTTCTCAGTTTTTATGCCTCTATTTACTGCAGCTTCGCTTTGCATTTCAAATCGGATGATGCCTCCTGCTTGCAATAAGTCTCGAGTGAAGAAGTTATTTGACCACTCGCTTCCATTTCCGAGGCGAATGGTTTTAATGTAACGGTTTGTGCGACTGTTGTTTTGAGCATCAAGTAGCAAGTATTTTCCGTTAGGCATCCTAATAGTCGCTCTGGTAAAGAGAGGCGAACCGATTACGTACTGATTGCTGCCTGGGCATACCGGGTAAAATCCCAATGCCGAAAAGACATACCAAGCCGAGGTCTGACCATTATCTTCGTCGCCACAGTACCCGTCGGGCCCCGAGTGATAGAGTCTGTCCATTACCTCACGTACCCAGTATTGTGCCTTCCAGGGTTCGCGAGCATAATTATAAAGGTATATCATGTGTTGGATGGGCTGATTGCCATGGGCGTAGTTACCCATGTTCATCACTTGCATCTCTCGTATTTCGTGGATAGGAAATCCATAATAGCTCGCATCGTAAAGGGGTGGCACCAAAAATACCGAGTCCAGCATCTTATTGAATAGAGTTTCACCTCCCATTAAGCCTATCAAACCTTCTACATCGTGAAACACAGACCAGGTGTAGTGCCAAGCATTTCCTTCGGTGAAGACCCCTCCCCATTTATAAGGTGAGAAAGGTTCTTGCCAATTGCCATCCTTTAGTCTTCCACGCATCAAATTCGTGCTAGGGTCAAAAAGTTTGCTGTAGTTTTTTGCACGCTTAGCCAGCTTGTTTAGTTCCTTTTTTTTAAGTCCAATCTCCTTACCAAGCTTGTAGATGCACCAGTCGGCATAGGCATATTCGAGGGTGCGAGCGGCACTCTCGTGGATTCCCACATCGGCTGGAATATAGCCAAGCTCGTTGTAATACTCCCATCCAAGTCTGCCTGTCGATGAAACTTCGGGATGAACCGCTTGGCAGGCATGCAGGAGCCCTTCAAGTAGGGTCTCTGTGTCTGCTACCTTTATGCCACTAAGATAAGCATCGGCTAGTACCGATGCCGAGTTGTTGCCTACCATGCATCCTCTATGTCCAGGGCTTGCCCACTCGGGATAGAATCCGCTTTCTCGATAGCTGTTCAGTAGCCCTTCCTGGATTTTTAGATTCTCTTCGGGGTAGATCAGGTTGAGTAGTGGAAATAGAGCTCTGAAACTATCCCAAAATCCCGTATCGGTGTACAAATACCCTTTTTCTATTTTGCCGTTGTACGGGCTGTAATGGACAGTGTGGCCACTAGCATCGATTTCATAAAAACGGCGTGGGAATAAAAGGCATCGGTAAAGGCAGCTGTAGAATGTTCGTGTTTGTTCTTCGCTCCCTCCCTCTATATGTATGCGTCCCAGCATCTCGTTCCAAAGTTTTCTGCCATTTTCTTCTATGCTTTTAGCATCTAGTCCCTCGATTTCTTTAAGGTTAATGAGAGCTTGCTCTACACTTATAAACGATGCTGCTACTTGGCACTCTACTTCGTGTTGGTC
>CAZHWP010000006.1:0-1489 GCA_964535945.1 uncultured Porphyromonas sp. | reverse complement strand
GAGAAGCAATGCTATGCCCTGTCGAGTCTTTTCGCTCGATGATCGTCTCTTTGATGGGGGATTTTGTGCGAAGAGCAAAGTAGCAGCGAAAGCCGTCGGGTACTCCTCCGCTGTTTTTGGTCGAGTAGCCAACGATAGTTTCATTGTCATAGCGCCAGATTTTGGAGCCACCTTCCAAAGCATCTATCTGTACCCTTCTTTGCTTGGTTTCGTCAGTTTGTTTAGGAAATGTGAAGCGCATTAGGCAGGCGCGCTCACTTGGGATCATTTCTGATACAACATCCCAATCGGCTAAATAGACTTTGTAGTAGTAGGGGAGTGCCTGCTCACTCTTGTGCGAAAACCAAGAGGCTCGCTCATCTTCATTGAGTATGGCGCGCTCACTAACAAAAGCCATGATCGAGAGCTGGCCATAATCGTTGATCCAGGGACTTGGCTGGTGTGTCAGCTTAAATCCTCTGATCCGGTGCGCACTATAGCTGTATTGCCAGCCATCGCCGAGCTTTGCTGTGTGTGGAGTCCAACTATTCATCCCCCATGGCATGCCGATGATGGGGTAGGTGTTGCCCGAGCTAAACTCGAAGCTACTGAGGCTGCCCATCAACGGATTAACAAAATCGACAGGCTCTTGTGCTAAGAGCGAGCTTGTAAGTGTTAGAAAGCTTATGATTGTGTGTAATATGGCTCTCCGCATTTGCAAATTTTCTTTGTGAAACAGACGCTACGCAAAGATACTCTTTTCCCAGAACTTGCCGTTAATAGCCCCCCCCCTGCATCGCTACGGATAGTTCATCCCATTAAATGTCAATAGACAATATGTGCTTTGAAATATGTTATTTTGATCGTGCGACAAGATCCGATCAGCTCCTTCGAAATGACGCAGGGCTGAATCTCGATGATCTTTGGCTTCTGGAAATTATGACAGGGGGTAGTTTGAATGTTTCGTAGCTAGGATACCCCTCAACAAATGCAAGTGCATTTTCGAAATCTATTCGTTTCTGGTCCTCTCAAACTGGTGCGTTTACGTACTAATTGCTCTTGCTTCGGAATCTGTATCTTTTTGAAACTAGGGACTGCGTTTTTCGTCCGATTTGATGTTTGCCTGAAAACATAAGGTGTTTTTCTCAAAACATGGGATGTTTCAAAAAAAATCACTTGATGTTTCAAAAAAATCACTTGATGTTTCGAGTCAAAAGACCTGGTGTTTTTAGCTGTTTTTTGTCTTGATTTTTCTCTCTTTTACCCTGTTGTTTTCTAATTGTGTGATTGTCAGTGTGTTGTGAGAATGCGTTATTTTGGTGCAAGAGTGCCTTCGCACGCAAATAACGCAAGGAGCGGGCTCTTTTTGCCTGTTTTCTCCCTTCGTTTTGTTTCATTTGGTACGGCGCCGTACTAATGAGAGCCTTGTCTAATGGCGCAGATCTTCGTTGCCTGCGTGATTCGCTTTCGGTCACAGACTTGAGTCTGCTCCCGTCAAGCTCCCACTTGT
>CAZHWP010000005.1:44327-71768 GCA_964535945.1 uncultured Porphyromonas sp. | reverse complement strand
AAGCATTGACTTTTAAGCATATAAGAGGAAAGGTTCACCGACCTCTCTCTCCGCTCCAAACGAAAGGGTGTAAGTTAGCAAACATTGCGACTTACACCCTTTTTTTCATTCACTCTCAGAGCTCGACAATGGGAGATAAGGAGGAAGAAACAAGAATAGTTATAACGAACATAGTTCCAATCAACCTATATCAGAAATAAAAGACAGTACTCAGTTGCCAACGGAAAGTTGCTATGATGCAATCGGTGATCCTACAGTGGCCGATGCTATAATGGATTGTATCATCCATACGGCTCAGCGAATTGAGCTAAACGGAGAAAGTGTACGCAAGATGACAGCATACAGAGCTAAGCAAACAATAATAATAACACCTACCGGTCAAGATTTTCTAAGGGGTCAATTATGAGTGTTTTCAGGGGGCAGATTCGGGCAAAAACACCTGTGTACGAAGCGGTCTCAGTAGCTTCTTGGAAAAAAGAGGATGAACTGAAATCGCTCAAAAGTCAAGTGGCGGAGTTGGATCGAAAAATAGCTCTATCGCTCCAAAAAGAAGATAATAGCGAGGTGAAGAAAGAGAATGTTGTGGTGGATAAGCAGGCATTCACCTTAGAGGATAAAACAACCTGCATAAAGATGAGGATGTAATCGTCTCGTAATAGCAAGCAGGCGTTTTGTTGGAAAGAGAAGAGTTGGTTTCAGATATTTTGCAGGCATCTGTTCTCAAGTCCACAAATCGTGGAGAAGGTAAACAGCATTCCTTCTCTCACGATGAACCACTTGTCCTGAACTAACGCTGGGTACTATCAAGGTGCGTTCGGGACTTACACCCTAGAGTTATCGCCCATGCTGGGCGGACTAGCAAAAGGCAGAGAATTTATCCCTACCTTTACGCTCCTTGATTAAATATTTATTCTGAATTTCAAATAGTTAGTGCGATAACTCCCGATTTGGAGCATTACCGCCAAGTTAACACAATAATAAGAATTACTACTAAAAATAGAAATGTAAGCGAATACATTCGATTGATAAATTCATTTTTTTTATTATATATTTCATCTTCTTTTGTTCTAACAGGGTCTATTCCACGTAGCAATTTATTATAAGTTATATCTTTTTTATTCCTTCTTATTAATCGCAAATGGACTAATCTTAAGAGAACACCAAAATGGAGAATGAATAAATTACGTAAAATTTATTCTATAAGTTTCATTCCTTTTTCTTTATGTTTTCATTTATAGCCTCGCCGCTTTCTATTCCTGTCAATACTATTTTGCCAGAACCGATATATTCATTGGCTTTTTCAATACCTTTATTTAGATTTCTATTAAACCAACCCCTTCTGCTTGGTCTTAGCTTACTAAGAGTACCTTTAAAGGTTTTTGAGAATTGTGCAGCATTTAATTTTTTGAAAGGAGTTAAACCTTTTGTTGCTTTACCAAAAGGAACAACGTTACCAACTAGTCCTGGTAACGCATCTAATTGATTGTAGTTTGGGCTTCCATCTAAATTGCCAAAACTTGCTCCTGTAAATGGATTTCGCCATTCTTCTCGGTCTAAGAGTCCAAAGTCAAAAGCTTGTACTCCAATATATATATCATTTAGAGTATTATAGCTAAATTGAGCAAATATATTCTTGGAACTGCTCCATTTCTCCATAAATGTCTGTTTGTGTTCCATAAAGTATTGATTATTGTTTATTATTGTGCTACCAGCAGGTGTGGTAAACTCTCCAGTAATAATATCTCCGGTAAAAGAGTTGCTTACGTGTCCGCCTATTTGGAGATTGTAGCTATATGAGTTATCTGTTGCAAATAATTTTCCTGAAGCAAATAAGTAATTTGCTCCTTTTCCATACTTTAAAGTTGTTTGCTCGGGGGTAGAAACCATTGGATCATAAAAATATCTCTTATTATGCTCTATCCAATCATTTCCATCTATTTCTCTAAATTTAACAGGGTTATTCGCAGTATAGCAATAACTACTAATATTTGGATACTTCTCTTGCAACGGGTCGGTACTCAACCACAAACTAATCCTGCTATCATAATACCTCGCACCATAATAATACAATCCTGTTTCTTCATCCAACTCTTTGGCGTTAAAGAGGTAGGGAGTGTTCCATACATTATTCCTTTCTTCTATGAAGACTTCTCCAAATGGCACGTATTCGATATGTTGCGTTACATCGCCATCAAGGTTTGTGATGAATGAAGAACTTCCTAAATGGTCAGGGTGATAATAGAACTGCGCTTGTTCATAATTGTCGTTTTGACTGGGATTGAGACTGCGTGTTGCAGTGCCTTGCTCGATATCCTCGCAACAGAAACCTTGTCCATCGGCATAATTATCATTGTCCTTACCGTTGTATGGAACGTCGAATGCGATATAATTGTTCTTGATGCTTTGCTGTTGCAATGTATATTTACCTTTATAGTCAACATTGATGTTGTCGCTTTCGCTGCCTGCATAAGGAATACGCCTGGGGTCGGCACCATAACTTTGGAGGTCGCCTAACTTAGAAACGATGCGTTGTGAGCCCACATAAATGTGTTTGGTGTAACGTCCGCCTTGACTTGCTACCAAATACGGACTTACGTATAGCGTAAACTTAGCCGTTTGGGTGTTTCCACCAGAGAACAAGCTGTTTACATACACCACAGTTCCGTCACCACTGGTTTTTACCGTTCTTTCGCCATCGGCGTCGTACCAATACAGAGAAACGAAACCAATATCATCTATATGTCCTCTTACATTTATCATTTCCTTTTTGTGGGCGGGGCAGGGAATTTACCCCTGCCTTTGTCGCATGGAAAAGCCTCTGTAAGTTGACCACTAATACCAAGCGAAACTGCCCCCTGACGCCAAAATTGCTCCACCACCCTGATACCAGAAAAAACGCTCCTGTAGGAGCATTGTCTGCCAGCGCGTTTTTTGTAGACTTGACTCCCTTCTTGACAGGTGGGAAATAATCATTCTACTATGTGAACAAAGATAGCAAAGATCCTCCAATGTTACGCTTTGGGGATGGGGATAATGCATATAAGCACATTTCATCCATAATTGCTATTCGCTCTCACTCTCCTCTTAGGAAGCGACTGAGGCGTTCTTGATGCGACTGATTATACATTCGCTTTGTCTTTTCGTCCAAAAATGAACGGTCTATTAAGTCGCCTACAAGCGGATTTGTTTCAGAAAATAGTGCTATGATGGCGTCTCTCTTTTTCGGCAATACCCCGATGCGATTGGCAAAGCAGATGAAATCATCCTTGCAGGGATGTCCACTGTTGCGGTATACTTCCGAATGTTCACTCCTCGGTATCAAGCCGTCTTGAAGAGCAAAATCCTCGTCTTTCACGTGAATGGAGGTGTTTAACAAGTCGTAGGCAGGTGAGAGCAGGTAATCTCCACCCGCTGACTGTTGTAATGAGAAGTTCTTCAAATGGGCATCGCCGTTGGCAAAAAGGTAGTTGAAAACAATTAGTGTGAAGAGCTTGCTGAGCTCCACCCGCCAAGCCGACACGTGAATTTTCAGCAGTTGTGCTAGATCCTCATAACTCCCTGAATACTTAAAGTCTTTGCCGTGGGTAAAGGTGGTCTTTCCTGCCAGAGAAGAGAAATCTTCCTGCTTGATCTTATTTCCATCGGCATCAAAATCGAAACGTTTGGTAATATATGCCATTTCTCCGTTGGCAAAGAACACAAGTCCATTCTCAGCCACATCTATCTTGTACACCTGCCGTGCGATTTGCATCGTCAGGTGTTCATTGGCGGGTATCATCTGGCGGAAGCGTAGATGTTTGTAGTTCGGAGCTGGTTTGATGATATAGCGCCCTTGCTCTCCAACAGGAGTAAGAATTATCTTACCATCACGCGCAATTGCCGACAGTTTTTCCTGTACACCGGAAACCGAAATTTGATTGATGCTCTCAGCAAGATCAATACTATCGCCATCATAATCAAACTCTAGAAATGGAGAGACCTTCTTACCGTCAAAGAGATTGCGAAGGCAAGCAGGACAATAGCTTTCAAACCCCGGCGTCAAATTGCCAGGGCAGACATCTATCTTTCTCATATTTTCTTTACTGTTATCGCTCCTATGGTATCGGTATGCGCTGTTGCCAATAATAATCCAAAAGCGTCGTTCTCATCGATTTTCAGACTACGGCACTGGACAGTTTTATTCGCCCCTTCCGACAACATATTGAAAAAGAAAGGGAAAAGCGTCCTAGAAGTAAACTCTTCAGTCGATTTAGGAAACGACGGGCTAATGGCTGTTTGCTCATCGTCAATTAAGTAAGAGTCGGTATAGCGAAACAAATAGGTTCCGCTATCGGTCTCGGTCAATAGACCTGCAAAAACACCGTTACTAAACACCTCTGCCTGCCTCATTTATTCATCTCCTTTACTTTCAGTACCAATTCCAAGCCAAGCACATCTGCTAATTTTGTAAGCGTAGAGAGCGAAGGATTCCCCTTTCCCGACTCGATGCTTTTGATAATCCGCAGGCTCAGTCCTGCATAATCCGCCAAATCTTGCTGAGTTAAACCCAGCAAGGTGCGCCTCTCACGTATGATTGAGCGAATTTCCATAGTGCATTATGTTACCCTTTCGATGCAAATATAGCGCTATACCTTAAATAAACATGCAGAAGGTGCAATTTATTTCACTTCCTCCACAAGTACTGGGCGTTTAATGCTATACAAATACGAATGCTACGTTGCCGAAATTAATTGCAAGACTTATTACTTCTTTCCATTGTACAAAAATTCTGTCAGAGGAGTATTGCTCCAAGTTCTTTTCAAAATTGGCTGAATAGGTGTAATGGATGTAACTGGGCGTATAGGTGTAGCTTTTTGTATGCCCTTGATTCTCTCAACTTTGCAAGTGATTCCTGCTGCACCGTATCTTGCTCCTACGGCATAGCCCTTTTTATCATAAATAACAGCATCTGCATACCAACCTAAGAATCTGCCATTAAAACCAAATATACTGAAGTCACTGCCATCAATTTCAATAAATGCAACGGGTGTTCCGTCCCACATAAAAATAGTAGGGTCTTCATCATTGTCAATGTAAGCTACCGCATCACCATTACTATCATAAAGCGATACTTGCTGTGCAGCAAGCGTTGACACAAAGAGCATCATTAGGGTTAGGAATAGTATTTTCTTCATCGTCAAGTCATATTTGTCAATGCTTATATTATTTCAATCATAGCTGAATACTTCCATCAAAAATAAGAATTTTCAAACGCAGTCGAATAATTTCAAGTAGCTTCATCTACAAAAAACGGTTCAAGCTAGGACCATGCTTAGCTCAGCCTCCAAGTATCCCAAATAGTCAAATCTACTTCACAAGCTTGAGTTAACACCGTGATCGGAAGTGACAAATCCCCCCTCTATCAGAAAAACACTTCCAAACGCTTGAGCACGATTCTACAAGATCCTATGTCTAAAAATTTTCATCCCATGAAAATGTATTTTCATGGGATGAAAATAAGTTTTCAACCCGATGAAAATAAGTTTTCAACCCGATGAAAATAAGTTTTCATGTAGATGAAAATATATGGCGGTTCGACAGCCGCTTTCCAAACACTTGAGGATGGCTCTCAGAGACAATAAATGCGTAACTTGGTACTCTATTTCAAAAAACAGATATTCGCATAGCATGAAGATAATCCATACTGCCGACTGGCATTTAGGGCAGACCTTCTTCGAATACGAGCGCAAGCAGGAGCACAAGCACTTTCTGGCTTGGCTCATCGAGCAGGTAAAGGCCGAAGAGGCGGATCTGCTGCTCGTGGCGGGCGATGTATTCGATACGCCCAACCCCTCGGCCCAGTCGCAGCGACTCTATTACAGCTTTCTTAAAAAGCTGACAGACGAAAACCCCGAGCTGCAAATCATCATCGTGGCTGGCAATCACGACTCGGCCGCCCGGCTCGAAGCGCCCAATCCCCTATTAGAAACCATGAATATTACGGTGCGAGGCAGCATAAAGCGTAACGAAGAGGGCGAGATCGACTACAAACACCTGATCATTCCGCTTCGCAAGGGAGGCTACTGCCTAGCTGTACCCTATTTGAGGCAAGGCGACTACCCCGCAGCCGAGACCTATGCCGAAGGGGTGCAGGCTATGTATGGCGAGCTCTTAGAGCGGATCGAAAACAAAGACCTGCCGATCATTGCTATGGGGCATCTGCACGCCATGGGCTCCGAAATCTCACAAAACGACCGCGCCGAGCGAACCGTAATAGGGGGGCTTGACTGCGTATCGGCCGATGCATTTGCTCCCGAAATTGCCTACACAGCGCTCGGGCACTTGCACCGAGCACAGCGTGTATCGGGGCGCGAAAATGTACGCTATGCCGGCGCTCCCCTACCGATGTCCTTTGCCGAACGAAACAACAAGCAAGGCATTACGCTCATCACAATGGGCGAAACGACTCAGATCGAACGGATCGAATATGAAGCCGCCGTGCAACTCATCAGCATTCCCCACGAGCCACTCCCCCTAGCCGATGTGCTGAAAGAGATCGAGCAACTGCCAGCGGGTGTGCCAGACGCCAAGGCTCCGTTCCTAGAGATCAACGTATGGGTAAGCGAGCCCGAGCCATCGCTGCGCTTGCAGATCGAGCAAGCCCTAGAGGGCAAAGCGGTTCGACTGGCACGCATAGGAGCCGAGTTGAGGAGCAAAGAGAGTGCCGAGCGCAGCATTAGTTACGAAGAGCTACAGCGCATAGACCCCCTAGAGATGGCGAGCGAGATCTTCAGACGCAAATACGGGGGCGAGAGCATGCCCGAGAAGATGAAAGTACTACTTGAAACAGTGATAAGGGAGGTCGAACCATGAAGATATTAGCAATAAGAGGCAGGAACCTAGCCTCGCTGGAGGGCGAATTCGAACTAGACTTCACGGCCGAACCACTCAAATCGGCAGGAATCTTTGCCATCACGGGCAGCACCGGATCGGGCAAGTCGACCCTACTCGACGCAATCTGTCTGGCACTATTCAACCAAACTCCTCGCATTAGCCGAGCAGAGAATGCCGACATTGCCGACGTAAAAAAGATATACATCAAGCAAACTGATAGCCGTAGCATCTTGCGCCGTGGCACGGCCGAGGGCTATGCCGAAGTAGATTTCGTAGCGCTTTCGGGCGATAAGCATCGGGCCCGATGGAGTGTAAGGAGAGCACGCAATAAAATCGATGGTCAATTGCAAAATCATGATTATAAGGTCTGGAACCTAAGCACTGGCAGCGAGCTACAAGGCACACGCACAGAGCTATTACAGCAGGTGAAAGAACTGATTGGCTTGAGCTTCGACCAGTTTACGCGCGCCGTACTCTTGGCACAGGGCGACTTTGCAAGCTTCCTCAAAGCAGGCCCCAGAGAGAAGGCCGAGCTACTCGAAAAGCTTACCGGCACCGAGATTTACTCGCGTATATCGGCAAAGATCTACGAAAGGAACAAGGATGCCGAGGCTGAGCTTAGTAAGATAAGCAACAGCATCAGCGATATCGAGCTGCTTAGCGACGAGCAATGTAGCGAGCTTGGGAGCGAGCAAGTGGCTACGACGAAAGAGATCGAGCACTTAGAAGGCGACTTGAATAGCCTGAAGGCTAAATCTAAATGGATAGAAGACCATGAGCAGCTCAAGAAAGAGATCGCTGCAGCAATCGAGGAGAAAGAAAAATGCACAAGCGCAATCGAACAAGCCCAGCCACGCTTCGACTACCTGAAACGCGTCGATAGCGTGCAGGAGATACGCGACACGTACAAGCTCTTCGAAAGTACAAGCAAGCAAGTATTGGAGATCGAATCTGCACTCAAAGAGCAAAAGCGCATAGCCGAGAGCAACAAAGAGAAACTGGGCGAAGCCAAGCAAAAACTAGGCGAAGCCAAGCTAGCCAAAGAGCTGGCCGATAGGGAATGGGAGCGCATAGAGCCCCTATTGAAAGAGGCACGCAGGCTAGACACACAGATAGAGAATGCGCTACGCAACCTGGCAAAGAGCCAAGCCGATCTTAAGAAAAGCCAACAGACAGAGGCCGATTGCGCGAAGTCGATCAAAGATGCAAGCCATAAGCTGCAAACCAACGAAAAATCGCTACGGCAGATCGATAGCTGGTTTGAAACACAGCATCCATACTCGAGCATCATCCCGAGCATCGATGCGATAGTCAAAGAGATCGACGATGCGCAATCTATAGCCAAGGAGCGGATAGCCAGCGAAAAGCTCTGCAAGCAAACGAACGACATGAAAGTAGGTGAAGAGAAACAGCTTGCCAAACTTGCAGACGAAGCCCAGCGGCTCAATGAAATCCTACCGAGCGAGATCGCACTGCTCAGGCAGAAGCTTATCGCAAACGAACCCTGCCCAGTGTGTGGCAGCACCACACACCCCATCGGCTACAAACAAGTAGAAAGCTTGGCCGAGAAGGAGCTCAACGAAGCAAAAGAGAGGGTACGAATCGAAATCGAACGGCTGAGCAAGAGCATCGACAATCGGAAGGAGATGATCGCTCGGCTGCAATCTGCAATCGAGAGAGCCCTAGAACAATTCGACAGAGCATTGGCTTGGCTAGACGAAAGACTAAGTCCGCTGGCAGACTGGCAGTCGAAATATGAAGCCCAGACCCTCGGCAAAGAATTGAATGCAATAGCCCAAGAATGGAAGATAAAGACGGAATCACAAAGCAAACTCAGCAACGAGGCAACGATTCTGAGCGATCTGCTAGTGAAAGAGAGGACGCGAATGGAGGAGCTCGGTAGCGATACGCTTGAGAAGTCGAAAAGTCTCAAAGATGTCGAGACTGAGCTAGATGAACTCCAAAGGAAGCGAAAGGAAATCCTCGAAGGGCAGCAGGCCGACGAGCAAGAGCTGGCTATCAAGAACAGACTACGCACTTGCAATACGTTAGTCGAAACCATCAATAGTTCACTCGTAGAGCTGCAAAGCAAAAGCGAGATAACGGCCGGCAGTATGAGCCAACTCGAAAGAAACCTAAAGGCTGGCAGAGAGCAGATAGAGCAATTAGAAATAGAGCTTAATCGATGGCTTGCAAAGCGGCCAGATAGGCTAAGAACTGAAGAGCTAGCCACACTACTCTCGAACGATAGCGCTTGGCTCTATGCTGAGCGCAAAGCGTTGGAAGAGCTTAAAGAAAAGAAACTAACCGCCACAACGACCCTTGCAGAAAGAGAGCGAGTAGCCGCAACGCATCAAAGCGACCCAAACAAGCCCGCAGAGACAGAAAGCCTCGAATCGCTCAGCCAAGAGCAGCAAGCGAAGAGCAGCCTCGTAAAAGCCAAACGAGAGCGTATAAGCGAAATCGCTGCCCTCTTTGCCATGCATCAAAAAGGGCTAGAACGCATTGAGAAGTTCAAGAAAGAGCTCGACGAAAAGAGACAGATAGCCGAAACTTGGGGCAAGCTCAACGAGCTACTGGGCTCGGCAGATGGAGCCAAGTTTAAAGTAATGGCACAGGGCTACACCCTCGACGTATTACTGAGCTATGCCAATAAGCAACTCCAAGACCTCACAGAGCGCTACCGCTTGGAGCGCGTCTCGCCCGATTCGCTTTCGCTGCAGGTGATCGATTTGGATATGCTCTCCGAAGTACGCTCCGTGCATTCACTTTCGGGTGGCGAATCATTTTTGGTCTCCCTCGCATTGGCATTGGGACTCTCGTCGCTCTCGTCGAATCGAATGCGTATCGAATCGCTCTTCATCGACGAAGGCTTCGGCTCGCTCGACGCCGACACCCTGCGTGTGGCCCTCGATGCTCTAGAGCGCTTGCAGACACAAGGGCGCAAGATAGGCGTGATCTCGCACGTAAGCGAAATGACCGAGAAGATACCCACGCAGATCCGCATCGTCAAAACGAGTCAAGGAAGCAGTCGTGTAGAAGTGGCTGGCTGAGGTAGCTCACCCTACAAGCAAAAACAATCCCGCCCCACTCGCTATAGCTGCGAGCAGGGCGGAATTGCTTTTATACACAAGCGTGCTATTTGGAGCTATCGATCTTACTTTTCGCAGATGTAAGCACCAGTGGCATCGAAGAGAGCTTCTATAGACAGATCTCCCTTCTCGAGGTCGATCTCGTATTGGATTGTCTTATCGGCCAGGGTGATATGATCTGCTTTACGTCCAACGGCATAGTCGGGGTACTTAGCCTTTACAGCGTCTTTTACTGCTGCTGGAAGGTCGGCATACGTAAGCTTTTCCTTCTGCTGGATAAACTCTCCTTCGGGAGTAAAGTAGAGCGACATGTCGGGCAGGCCCTGCTTCTTTACATCCACATCGATAGCCATTTCGCCCGTGCAAAACTTATCGTAGTCGGCACTTTCGATGCTATAGGCAGCATAGTGCTCGGCTATAAAAGAGCTTACTGTAGCTGGTAGCTGATCGATAGGGATATCTTCGTTTTCGACTGGTGCATTAGCCGTAGCGGCCGTTTTTCCAGCAGCTCTTTGAAACAAATTGCCTTGGGCATCAAAATAAAAATCCTGATCGTTGGCTTCTGCTTCGTAGCTTTGTATGCCATCTGCATCGGTAATTCTCAGTACATCTTTGACACGTGCACCGGGGTAGTTTTGTGCAAAGTAGTCCTGTGCAGCCTGAGGCAAGTCTTTGGAAGTAATCTCTTCTTCGGTTTCGATAAGAGTAGCATCTGCTGCAAAGTAGGCCTTTGTTTTGACGCCATCTTTACGAAACTCCGCTTCCCATGAGCCATCGTCCTCATCGTCCCACTCTACTCTCGACACATCGGGGTAGATCGTTTTAAAAGTCGCTTGAATCTGCTCGGGTGCTTTACGCATATTGTCGCAGCTTGCTAATACTAGGCTCAGTGCCAATCCTACAAAGAATAAGTTTTTCATTTTCATAATCATGTGCTTTTCGAATGAATAATAATACGGAGCAAAGTCTTAGAGACTAAGTGCAAATTGCAGCTATTGCTCTTCGAATTGGCTCTCGTATCGTATAAAGGTAGCAAATAAATCTGTTAAGCGACTCAATTGCAGGCATAGCAAAGTGCTTGGCCGCAAGCGATCAATAGTCTGATGCTATCGAAAGGCAAAAAGGGTTAGCATAGCTCAACGGACCGAGCTTGCTAACCCTTTTGCAATCACCTTTAGAGCGCAGTCTCGACTGCCAAGGGAAATTCTTTAGACTCTTACTTCTTATAGATCTTTTGGTCGATCTCTTCCTTGCTTAACTTCTTGGTGCAAAGGTACCAATCGAGGCAAGTAACACCTTCTTCCTGCTGCTCTACACGCTCCTTGGCTACACCGCAAGATCCTGCAGGAGGTACTATCACCTCGTCTCCTGGGCGCCAGTCTGCTGGGATCGCCACCGAGAATGCGTCGGCAGTTTGCAAGCCGATGAGTACACGCTTGATTTCGTCGAAGTTTCTACCGAGTGAAGCTGGGTAGTACATAATGGTACGGATCACACCTTGAGGATCGACAAAGAATACGGCACGCACGGCACTTGTCGTGCTATTGCCAGGCTGAATCATTCCGTAGAGGTTTGCCACGTTCATCGATAGGTCTTCGATCAGTGGGAAAGTGATCTCCATATTCTTCATGCCCTTGTACTCGATCTTCTCCTTGATATTTCTGAGCCAAGCGATATGGCTAAAGAGACCGTCGACGGATAGTCCCACCAATTGGCAGTTGAGATCCTTAAACTCTTGATCCATCTTGGCAAAAGTCATAAATTCGGTCGTACAAACGGGAGTAAAGTCGGCTGGGTGGCTAAATAGAATGGCCCACTTACCAGCATAATCGCTGGGGAAGTTGATTGTACCCTGAGTAGTAACAGCTGTAAACTGAGGTGCTTTGTCGCCAATACGTGGCATCGTGAAAGTCTTTGTTTCTTGTTCCATGAAAAGTTCTTGTTTTATTATGTTATTAAATGATTTTGCTATGAAATAGCGAGCTATATAGAAGTCCCACTATGTATAGAACCCAAGGTCTTGGAAATGGTTCCTCTAAAAACATTGAATTGGGCAATATGCCGATAGAGTGCATCTATGAGATGATGCACCTGAGACCCTTGATGAGCTCTCTACTAATAGAACCAACAATGACGCATAATGTTCATTTACTGAGCATTACACCCCAGACTAATAAAATCCAAGTGTGGGAAGAAACTATCGAAGGGAAGGTTTGAAGAGGATGGTCGCCAGCAAAGTAAGAGCTAGGGTAATGAGCCCACCGATCAAGAAGCTTTGCTGAGGCAGGGCTGAGCCCAAAAAACCAGCAAAGGCATAGCCTATGAACCACCAGAGATGAGAAATAGCGAAGTGCGAGCCATAAACACGAGGCTGATCATTGGCATCGATGTTCTCTCCAATCAAGGTTTCGGAAGGCATATCGGCTAGAGTCTGCCCAATACCTGCAAGCACCCACAAGAAGAGTAACCCCTCGTAGGCTAATAGCTCAGCAAAGCAGGTAGACAAACCGATTAGTGTGGCACCACCAAGCAATGAGACAGCACGGGTCTTACTCTTGTCGAGGCTACCCAAGAGGAAGGCTGTGATGGCTGCACCTAATCCAAAAAAAGACATGATGAGCCCATACTCCGAGTCGCCAAGTGTAAGCTGTTGTTTCACCAAGCCAACAGTATTGACCAAGACCATAGCCCCTGCAATAGCAGCAACGAATTCGATACTGAGCGAGAAGCGCAATATCTTGTTGGCAAATAGTAAACTCAACCCCTTAGCAACACCATGCAAGCCCGCAGCTTCCTTTGAGGTCTTTGGCTCTACTCCACGCTGCAAATCATCGGAAGGAATCGTAAAGAGGACGATCACCCCTAGGAATAGCAAGACGCCGCTGACAAGAAAAAGCTGATTGACCCCCATTAGCAGAGCAAAAACCCCAGCTAAGGCAGGTCCGAAAACGCTGAGCAACTGAAACGTTGCCATCGACAGTCCGTTTGCTTGTCGGTATTCGTGAGGCTTTACCACCTGCGGAATGACAGATCGGTAGGTAGGTGTAAAGAATGCTGCAGCTACATTGAGCAAAAAAACCAGGAGGTAGAGCTGCCATTCGCTAGTTACGATGCTGAGCATTGCCGTAAGGAGCATGCGCAGGCCCTGCGTCATCCAGAGGATCTGCTTACGGCTAAGATAATCGGCCAGCATGCCAGCAAAAGGCGAAAAGAAAACGTAGGCAGCCACTCGCATCGAAAGGGCTGTTGCTAAGATACTAGCAGAACGCTCGGGACTGAGCTGGTACGAAAGTAAAGCCAAAGCGAGCCAAGTGAAGGCATTGCCGAAAAGGCTTGCAGCCTGCGAAACGAACAATTTGGCAAAGCATCTATTGCGCAACGTTCTAAATGGGTCGAGGAGCAGATTTCTGGGCTTCATTTTCACTTATATAAGAGGAGCGTAAAGGTGCAGTTTTGGTGTGGACAATCCAATCTGGATATAGGGCAACAAGTTCACAACGCACTAGGCTTCACTTTCGACTTCGCCAACCTATCGACCAACAGATCTAAATAGCGAATCTCACGCATCAGCTGCTCTTCGATTTCCTCTACTCTGTAGCCACAAATCGAACCTTTTAGCTTACTGGCCTCTGGATTGATCTGAGGGGCTTCGGCAAAGAAAGTCTCGAAGTCAACGCCTCTTTCGATTTGAGATCGCAGCTGCGCTTGCGTATATCCAGTGAGCCAACATATCACTTGGTCTAGCTCCTCCTGGGTATGTCCTCTACGTTCTACTTTTTGTAGATAGAGCGGATAGACCGTGGCGAAAGCCATCTTATATACCTTATTATTACTCATACAGTCTATTGATTGGTCATGTGAGTCTCCGTCTGAACGCCTTCCAAGTCTAGCACCAAGTAATCGGAGCGTGTACCTATACGGAACTTGCCACCCCAAATCCCCATTCCGCTCGACACGAAGAAGTGGGTTTTGGCCTTTTGCAGATAGCCATGCGAAAGCTCGAAGAGCCTATCGGTAACGAGCGAGATCGGGAATACCTGCCCCCGGTGTGTATGCCCCGATACTTGAAAGTTGACCTCAGCCTGCACGGCTTCGTCGAGATGCTGAGGTTGGTGATCGAGCAAAAGTGTAAAAGCATCTTTGTTTCGCTTTTGCATCAGCTTGGATAGCGGGAGCCTATTCTTATTGCTATAATCATCGCGCCCAATCAAGGTAATCCCATCAAGCTCGTGTAAAGAGTCTTGAAGTAGAGTAATGTTGGATCTTTCGAAGAACTCTTTAGACCCCTTAATTCCCGATATGTATTCGTGGTTGCCCAGAGAGGCATAAACCCCAAGAGGAGCATGTAGCCTGCGCAGCTCTGCATCGAGTTGGTAGTGCAATGCTACTGCTGCACTATTGTCGAGCAGATCGCCAGCTATCACTATCAGATCGGGCTTTTCGGCATTGATCAACTCTACCCACTTGGCCAGCTCGGCCCTGCCGATAGTCATCCCCAAGTGCAAATCGCTCAATGCAACTATACGCAATGGCCGCTCTATAGTATGACTTGCCAACTGTATATGCACTCGCTCCTTCTGCCGATAATTCCAATTTGCGGCAAGAAAGATGAGAGCAAAGAGTCCAGTTATTGCTAGGGCTAGCAGCCCATTATTGTGAAATAGGCTGTAGATATACTCCTTGTCCAAACTATGCGAAAAGTGATTGATGAGTCTGAACAGATCTATCAGCACCCAAAACATCAATAGATACAGAAAGACAATGATCCACGAGCTACCAAAGCTGTAGAGCAACTGACTCAATGGCAAGGGCATACGCTCTCGTAGCAGCATAGGAAGGATCAGTGAGGCAATGCCAAGGATCAGAAGTGAGAGAGCGAGCAACTTGAGTAGCAGACCAGGCAAGAGCTGATATAAGCGCAAGCCCACATACCCATTTGCCAGCAAGTATAGTAAAGGGATAAGTATGAAGAAAAGTGGTTTCATCTGATGTATTGAAATGTAGAAGGCGCTAAGATAGCGAAATAATCAATGATTGAACGATGAATAGTCTAGCATTCGCTGAAAAAAAACAGGGAAAACATCCCGTTTTTTACAAGAAAAAAGTAACTTTGTGTATGCCCCATGCACTTGCATAAGCCATAGCGAGCCACGAGCCATAAAGGAGCTCCAAACACGAAGCTTCTATATCGGCCTAAGCATACTGCAATAAACAAGCCCAAACCCCACGTTCATGATCTGTAGGGCAGAGTAAGAGCCAAGGCATATTGATACAGCTTCGTCAGATAGGCAAGCGCTAATACACTGCAGACTCGCAAGTAGTAAGAGCCCCACAAGTCCGACGATCTGGATCGTTTAGAAGTTTAGTTTCACAGTAAAAACCAAAACAAGATGAAAGCACAAGTAAAACGCAGATTCTTCCTATTCTGTTTATTCACAATTGTAATCAACCTTTCGTTTGCCGACGCACAAAGCGTATTGGATCGTTTGGGCAAACGAGTAGAGAAACGTGTAAAGGACCGGGTCGAAAAGAAAGTAAACGAGCAAGTAGACAAGACAGTCGACAATGCACTCGACAAGACCGAAGAGACAATCACAGGAAGTAAAAAGAAACAAAAGACTATCTCGCTCGATGAATTAGGAGACGAGACTACTTCGTTTAGTACAAACGCACAAACAACGCAAGTAGCAAGTGGCAAAGGCGAACTGTTTTTCCCAAGCCAAGAGGGAGCAGTGCTAGAGCTTAGCATCTACAACGCGAAAGACAAACTAACGGGCAAAACGAAGCAAGTAGTTCGCAAAGTAGAAAAAACCAACAAAGGCACTACCCTATACTGCCAAAGTGAACACAGCGACTCGAAGGGCAAGGTGCTGAATGCAGGTGAACTGGTCATGCGATTCGAGAAAAACGTATTCTACGCCGATCTAAGAAATCTCTTAGACCCCCAAGGGCTAAAAGTGCTTGGTATGGACGGAGTGAAAATAACAAGTTCAGACCTCGCATTCCCTGGCAAACTAAAAGTGGGTCAAAGACTACCAAATGCAAATCTGACCATTACGATGCAGGGTAGCGAGATCCCGATGCCTCCAACCACTATTACGGTGAGCAATCGTAAGGTACTAGCCATCGAAAAAGTGGATTGCCCAGCAGGCACTTTTGAGTGCTACAAAATCAGCTCTGAGACAAACATACAATCTATCATAGATAAAACTATGCATAATATAGAGTGGATGGCACCAGGCGTAGGCACCGTGCGTACAGAATCGTACAACTCGAAGGGCAAGCTGCTTGGCAAATCGATACTAACTACGTACAGAAAATAAGCAAGAGCCACAGGAATCAGCTGAAGATTAACCCAGAATAAGAACACGATCATGGATAAGGACCTAAGAGCCAATCGGCAGTTTATGCAAATGGCTATCCAACTGGCCAACGAGAATGTCGCCAATAATGGTGGCCCCTTCGGAGCCGTAGTAGTAAAAGATGGCAAAGTTGTTGCCACAGGTGTAAATAGAGTTACCAGTTCACTAGACCCAAGCGCCCACGCCGAGATAAGCGCCATCAGGGCAGCATGCAAAGCCTTGGGTAGCTTCAGCTTAGAAGGGTGTGTTATCTACAGTAGCTGCGAGCCCTGCCCGATGTGCCTCAGTGCGATCTATTGGGCACGCATCGAAAAGATTTTCTATGCCGGCAATCGCTTCGATGCGGCAGAAATCGGCTTCGACGATTCGTTTCTATACGACGAACTGGCATTGAAGCAAGAAGAGCGTAGCCTTCCTAGCGAAAACATCATGCACGATGAAGCACAAATAAGCTTCGACCTATGGCGAAGCAAAGACGACAAGACCCACTACTAGCACCAAGTGTCGAATGCCTTGGCAATACGAGCATTTTAGATGAAGCGCACATGAACAAATACTAAAACTTCTGATCATAAATGGAAACTTTTCTCAGAACTGGAATTGTCGTAATAAAAAAACGATAATAAAGGAGTGATTTTCTTTGAGAATAAGTTGAATCGTAATGTTTTTTTTATTTTCTTTACAGCACAATTACCCAATCACGCTGCGTAGAAGCTAAATTTTGTCGCAGCCATTTTGGATTTTCCCCCGATCAAGACACCAACTTTATGGTATTTGGTGTTTGTATGAAAGTCAAAACTGAAGAGTGCTAACCAAGTTATTTATATAACACATGCGTAAATTACGGTATTACCTAGTCTGTTGCTTAACTTTCTTGAGTCTTACTTCTTGCACAAGCAATGCAGAGAAAAAGTCTCTCATCGAGATGGAACGAATTGTAACTCTTGCCGAATCTCAAAAAACTCGACTGAGCAATGAGGAATGGAAGGATTTGGCTAAGAGTTTCGAAGAGAATGAACGTGTCGTGAGTAAATGTCCCGAAGAGAAGCTCGAAAACTCCGACAGATTCGAGTACATCAAGCTATGCGCCCGATGGTCTTTTGTATACGGACAACACAAGCTTCACCAATACAGCCCCGACTACAAAAAGTCGCTCAAGAAGATCAATCAAGGGCTAGACTTGCTTGTCGACACATTCGAGGAAGCGGAATAAAGAGCATAGATCAGAAGCTCGTCTAAAAACGAGGAGCCTATAGTCGAGACGCTTTAGCTTAATTTCTATTTATACGAATAGCGTGCGGCAAGCACATCTCTCGTCGACTGTCTCAATTTAGAGGGCGAAGAAATGATTGGCTATCGAAAAATAGATCAGCACCCCGCAGATATCCGAAATAGATGTGATAAGAGGTGCACTTGCAGTAGCTGGATCCAACTTGAATCGTGTAAGCAAAAACGGTAGTAACATACCGATAAGGCTACCCGTCATCACTATCAGAACCATCGTAAGGGATACTACTGCGATTATTTCTGGTGCTCTAAAGCTTGCCACTGCAGCGATACCCAAAGCCATGGTAGTGCCCAGCAGGAAGGAAACAACAAGCTCCTTACCTATCAACTTGTACCAATCCGATAGCTTCACATCTCCAATAGCGAGTGATCGAATCATGAGTGTGGCCGATTGTGAGCCAGCATTGCCACCACTATCTATAAGTAGAGGCAGGAAAAAGACGAGCGAAACCAAATTTTGTATTAGACCTTCGAAGCTGGCAATAGCAGCACCCGAAAAAACATTCATAAAGACCAAAGCAAAGAGCCAACCTATTCGATTCTTAAACAGGCTACCAATGCGTGCCTGCAAAGGGTCTGAAATCGAATTCTGAAACGAACCAAACTTCTGAAAGTCTTCTGTAGTCTCCTCCTCCACCACATCCATGATGTCGTCGATCGTCACAATACCGAGCAGCACGCCCTCATCGTTGGTAACAGGTAGAGCCACCCTATCATGGTCTCGGAAAATCTTGATCGCCAATTCTTGGTCTTCCATGGCATCGAGCGAGACGAAGCGCCCATCGATCAGCTCCTCTATCTTCTGCTCTGGCTTTGCCAGGAGCAGATCCTTTATGCCTAAGTCATCTACAAGCTTCCACTCTTCATCGATTATAAAGATATCGTAGAGAGTCTCTGCCTCCCTACCATAGCTGCGAATATGTTCAAATGCCTGCTCTACAGTGGCATTTACCTTTACAGCTACGTACTCTGGCGTCATCAGCCTTCCGATACTGTCTTGGGGATAACCCAATAGTTCGAGACTCACCGCACGCTCTTTGGGCGATAGATACTGCAGCAATCTTTGCGTTACTTTACCTGGTAGCTCTTCGAAGAATGCTGTACGGTCATCGGGCTCTATATCGTTTAGCAGCTCCGACAATCTTACTATATTTTTCGCCAAAGCTCTCACTACGTGTTCGCGCATATCGTGCGAAAGTAGGTGAAAGACCTCTTTAGACTTTTCTTTGTCGAGCAGTCTAAACACAATAAGTGCATCCTCGAGCGAGAGCTCCTCCATCAGCGAATAGATCTCTACGGCGTCGATGGCTGAAAGCAACACTTTGAGGGCTTTCCAATCGTTATTGCTGTGATATTCTTTGAATTGTTCTAGTTTGTTTTTCATAGTTTTATCTCCTGAATAGAGTACGACAAAAGGACTAGTTCGCACAATAGATTCGGCTGTTTCACCGCCTAGATCCCTTTTTAAACAAGCTCATTGAGTCAGTAAAACGGATCCCTCACCGACAAAATACATACAGCGCCCCGAGGATCAATCAAGACCTCGGAGCGCTGCGCTACTTTTCTTTTGAAATACAGAAAGCTACTTACTTCAGAGGCTTGATATCAAGCTTTACGGGCTTGATCATATTTTCGGGAAGCAAGATCGTATCAAGGTCTTCTTTCGAGAGGATTCCGTGCTCGATCACCAACTCATAGACTCCGCGTCCTGTCTCCATCGCTTCCTTAGCGATCTTGGTCGAATTTTTGTATCCGATTACAGGATTAAGAGCAGTTACGATACCGATACTGTTGTGTACATACTCTCTGCAGCGCTCTACATTGGCGGTGATTCCGTCGATGCAACGTGTACGCAGGGTATCGAAGCCGGCCATCATGATGTCTGCACTCTCGAAGCAGCACTGAGCCATCACTGGTTCCATAGCATTGAGCTCCATCTGAGCTGCATCGCCAGCCATCGTAACAGTAAGGTCATTGCCCATCACCTTATAACAAACCTGGCTCATCACCTCGGGTATTACAGGATTTACCTTGCCTGGCATGATAGACGAACCTGGCTGCATTGGAGGCAGATTGATTTCGCCCAAGCCACAGCGTGGACCAGACGAAAGCAGACGAATATCGTTACAGATCTTATTTACCTTCACAGCTATGCGACGCAGAGCCGATGAGTATCCAATCATTGCCGAAGTATCGCTAGTAGCGCCTACCAAATGGCCACTAAGCTTCACGTTCCAATTGGTAATATTGGCAAGAGCCTCCACACAGAGTTCGGCATATCCAGGCTGTGCACACATACCTGTACCGATAGCTGTTGCACCCATATTGACGGTTAGCAATTCGGCAGCAGCATGATCGAGATTGGCAATCTCATCTTTCAGGATTGCAGCAAAGCCACCGAAGCTTTGTCCCAAGGTCATAGGGATAGCGTCTTGCAATTGCGTACGTCCCATCTTTACAACCGATGCAAACTCGACTGCCTTCTTGTCTAAGCTCTCGATTAGCTCGAGGTAATGCTCACGAATCTTCAGATGTGTAGCATATAGCCCTAGGTGAATAGCTGTAGGATAGGCATCATTGGTACTCTGCGAGCCATTTACATGGTCGTTTGGCGAGAGGTATTGAAACTCTCCCGACTGGTATCCCATGATTTGTAAAGCCCTGTTGCAGATCACCTCATTGGCATTCATATTGGTGCTAGTACCAGCTCCACCCTGTATCATATCGAGGGGGAATTGATCCTGATGCTGACCTTCCAACAACTCCATGCATGCCTTTTCGATGCCATTCTTTTGGGCATCGCTCAGCAAACCAAGCTTGTGATTGGCTATTGCTGCCCCCCACTTGGTCCATGCCAAGCCCTTGATGAAAAGAGGATACTGGCAGAGTTTGAAATTACTAATAGGGAAGTTTTCCACTCCTCTAAGCGTTTGCACCCCGTATAGGGCTTCTGCGGGTAGCTGGCGTTCGCCAAGCAGGTCGCTTTCTACACGCATTTTCTTCTGTGAGTCCATAGAAATTGTAATGAATTATTTGATTTTTTTGGAACTTCCGCAAAGGTACGAGTTATTTTGCGACTTCCATAATGAGAACTTTGTAAAAGTGAGATATTTTCAATTTCAGCTCTTGCGCAGTGTCTTCATCGAAAGATAAGGCTGACACAAAAAAATGAGCAGCTACTCTCTGCACTCGAGAATAGCTGCTCCATACGATCGTTAGCCTCTACAGCAAAAGCCGAGGAGCTTCGTCAACGGCTTATCTTACTACAAGCTTATGGCTATATGTGCCATTGGCACGCTCAATAGCTACGATGTAGTTTCCGGGTCTCAGGCGTTCAGTCGGGTAGAGACGTCCCTGCATATCATAGACCTTGAGATCGGAATAAGCACCCTCCACCACCATTTTGCCATTGGCATAGTACAGCTTTAGCTGCTCTTCGGTAGCCGTAGAGATAGCAGTGCCAGTAGCTGGGAAATCGTATTGGCGACTTACATAGACCGAAGGATCGGTAGGCAATGCCTCCTCGCTACCCAATTCACGATGCACAAAGGCTATCACTTTCAGATTATCCAGATTCCAAGTTTCGGGAATACTTATTTCCCACTCACCTACGGCATTGCTCGGATTGGCTTTGAGCCCTTTGGCTCCAGCGAGGAAACTGCGCAGAGCATGATTGTGATAATAATCGACCTCTGCAGGGATTCCCGCCTGATGCTCCGACTTGATATGATCTTCGGTAATAGCCACATTGAGATAAAACTCCTCGCCACCTGTGTAAGCTTCGAGGGCTTTTGCGGCGAGTTTCACTTTGAAGAGTCGACTTGCAGGGTCGTAGTTCAAATCGACCCCCTCAATTGCCACCGTCTCTGGCCTCGACATCGCATCGGCAAGCACCGGATCGAAGAGGTGTTCTTCAATCTGATAGCAGATCTGTCCATTATGAGCTATTCGGTCTATCATGAAGGCAGGCACGATGCGTTCTTTATCCTCGGGATACACCAAAAAGAGGTGTGTCAGCTCGAGGCTTTCTGGCACGGTGAGGAAGTCGGAATAGTGGCCCGAGTGATGAGAAATCCACGATATGTGAACTTGCTCTAGCATATTCGCTACATAAGTTTCCAATCTACCTGTGCCAGGCACACAGTTTGCACAACCCTCCGAGCTAAACTGCTCGAGGAGTACATGTCGACGCTCCTGCGCCGCTAAACGAATGGCAGCCATTCCTAAAAGTAGGACGGCTGCCAAAAAGATTCTTTTCTTCATCAATTGAGATACTATTTCTCAAGCTAAGCTAATAGCTTGCATGTTGTTAACAAAAAAAGCAGAGTGACAACAGCCTCTTATGGTATCAACACTTTGATAAACTGAATGGTTCGTCCCTGCTCTACACGCACTACATAAGTACCAGTAGGCAGGTTCTCATTATTAAGCATCCTACCATTGAGGTCGTAAACTGCAAAAGCATCGTACTCACCTTCGAGTTTTACGGCACCCTTCACAGAAATTACTTTGATAGGCGATTGGCCATCAAGCTCGGCCAGACTATCTGGAGCATCTGTCAGGTTCACTCTCGCAGCATTATAGATTGTATTGTCATTGGGCATTTTTTCCAACTTATTGTGCACGAAAGCCAATACTTCTACATCATCGGCCTCAAAGCCATCGAGCTTAAACTCTTTTCTCCATTCAAACGTAGAAGCGCCAGTAATCTCCAAAGGATCACCAACGTTGGATTCTGTCAGATTCATCAACATGGTATGCTGGTGCATATAGGTAGCAGGCGCACCAGCTTGGGTTCCTATTGGCTTCATGTTGTTTTTCTGCACATGCACCGTCAAGAAGAGCGGAGTACCTGCCAGAGAAGCATCTACCTGGCCGCTCACTATGACCTCATAATTAGTACCCTTTGTAGGAATCAATAGCTGCAACTTGACCTCCACGGGAGAGGTCCCATCGCCAAAGGCTTTCACTAGGCGCTCTTTGAATTCGTCTACACTACCTATGACATCTTCGTCCTGCTTTGTCTCCTGACGGCTCACAAGAGCTGCAGGAAAACCTTGAATATTGAAGTTGTTTAGCACTTCGTTAGTGAAGGTCTGCACGGCTGGCCACTGAGCAGTAAGGTCGTCGTCGTAATGGAGGCAAGACAGAAAGACTCGGCTCTGATACTGAGGATCGAGCTTCTTGATGGCCTGATTGATCATTGCTTAGCCTAGGGGGCAGTATCCGCACCATTCGGCTGTAAGGATTTCAACGACAAGATTCTTTTCGAAAGAGCCCGTGCGAGTCGTTACTGAATTTGTTTGAGCCTGAAGCCCAGTAGTCAATGCCATAGCAGCGATGGCCAAGGAAGTAATGATTCTCTTCATCTTTTTTGTTATTAGTTGATTGGGTTAATACTCTGTAGCAAGTTTTGCCTAGCCATAGGCTTCCAGATTGAGCAAAAGATGAGACTATGGAATCGAACAGATTAGACTAAGAAGCCCCTATCTATTGGAGTATCAGAGAGTCTCATGCTTTACACAAGCGTCATTATTGCAAAACTATTCGCCATAAATGTAGGAAGATAATCTGAAAAACGTTGCAATCCGAAGAAGATTAACAGAATAATACAAAGCATCGAGTCCTTTGCAGACTTTCTGAGCTAAACTCGAGGCTTTGCCAATACAAAAAAAGAGGCAGCCCACCGACTCTCCACAGAGAGTAAGCGGGCTGCCTCTAGATTAGTAAACTACGATCTGTACAAAAGCAAGAGCTAAATACAGATAGCGTTTGAAGTTCGACTATTATTCAACCACTACCTTGTGATTGTAAACACCTGTATGTGTTTCTACGCTTACTACGTAGATACCAGCATTTAGTCTAGCCTTTGGCATCAAGCGACCGTTGAGGTCATACACCTTAGCGCTTAGGTAATCGCCTTCGATTACAAGCTCGCCATTAAGAGCATATACCTTCATACTCTGGTCGGCAACGCTAGAAATCGAAGTACCAGTATGTGGGAAAGGATACTCTCTTGAGCTATACACAGATGGGTCTGCAGGTAGAGCAGAGGCAGAACCAATGCCGTGATGTGCCATCGTGATCACCTTCATATCTTCGATCTTCCAAGCGGCTGGGAGTACGAACTCAAATTCGGCAACAGCGTTTGTAGGATCAACCTTCATACCCTTGGCACCACCAAGAAGCTTACGCAATACGTGATTGTGAATATAATTTGGCCCTGCACCTGATTGGTTCTTGGCTTTAACATTGTCTTCGGTAAGAGCTACGTTGAGGTAGAGATCTTCACCACCGGTGTAAGCTTCGGTTACTACTGCTGATAGCTTTACTTTAAGCGTACGAGAAGCAACATCATAGCTCATATCTGTATCTGCCAAAGCTGCAATAACCTGCTCGGGCTTGTTCATAACAGAAGTGGCTATCTGCTTGATTTTAGCAGCAGTAACACCCTGAACGACCTTGCCACCAAACTTCGTTCTATTCAACATAAAGGCAGGGGCAAACGTACCACTATTACCAATTCTATAGAGTAAAGTAAGCTCAGCAGATTCAGGGACAGTAAGGAAGTCTGTACCAAAGCCAGCGTGATGCGAAATCCAAGATATTTGTGCAGTATCTGTCATGGAGTTGATAGCTCCGGTGATAGTAGGTATTGAACCTGGGCAGTAGCCACAATTTTCGGTTGTAAACTGCTCGAGAACGAGGTGATGCTTTTCCTGTGCATCAAGATTTGAAACGGCAAATCCTGCAAAAACAAGAGCTGCGAGTAATAGTTTTTTCATTTCTAATTTTTTTGTTAGTTATTGTTCACGTTTTTTGTCATGTATAGTTCTTTGTGAGCACTCACTCAGCAGAGAGGATTAAGTGAAGCTGGGATAGATGTGTTTTTCATATCGTATGCTAGTAACTCAATAAGGTCTGTCTGCAAGGAATACTACAGAACAATCGGCCGTAAATGTAGCAAGATAATCTGAAAAACCCGAACAAATCTTACTAGATTAACATTCTTTGCATAGTTTCTTCGCTCTACAGCTAGGTTCTAAGCTGCAGATACTACACTATTGGCACATCTTTGCTTCTTCAATCCACCATCACTTTGTGTGTATAGATCCCAGTTTGTGTTTCTACCCTTACGACGTATAAGCCTGGCTCCAGCCCATTATCTTTTCGCATACGGCCATTGAGGTCATAGACTTTACATTCTAGGTAGGGCCTATCCACTACGATGTTTCCATCTTGGGCATAGACCTGCATATTTTGGTCTTGAGCTATGGAGATCGAAGATCCAGTAGCTGGAAATGGATACTCTGCGCTACCATAGATACGAGGGTCTTCTGGCAAATTAGCAGCCGATCCGATATCGCGATGAGCAAAGACTATCACCTTCATATCATTTACCTTCCAGTCGTCTGGGATACTTAGCTCCCACTCGCCAACAGCATTGTTGGGATCGACCTTCAAGCCATTGGCTCCAGCCAAGAGCTTACGCAAGGCATTCATATGCACATAGTCGCTGTATGCCCCTGCTTGATTTTCCGATTGTATTTTATCTTCTGTGAGTGCTACATTGAGGTAGAAATTATCGCCCCCACTGTACGCATCGAGCGTTTGGGCTGTAGTTCGAATTCGGAATTGTCTCGATTCGGGATTGTAGCTCATATCCAAGTCGGAAACCTGCATCTGCACTTCGAGTGGCACCTGCGTCTGCCCCGCATTATCGGGTAAGAACTGATTGATCGCAGAAAAAACATTGCCAAAATCGACCTCATGCACCACCTTCGAGTCTCTCAGCCCTCTATTGAGCATAAACGCAGGTGCATAAATCCCTTGTCCCCCTATTTTATAGAGGTGTAGTAGCTCTATGCTTTCTGTTAAGGTGAGAAAATCGGACATATAGCCTGCATGATGCGAGATCCACGACACATGCACCTGGCTTTGCACCCCCTTTAGCACTGTTTGTATAGTGGCTACGGCCGTAGGGCAGTTGCTACAGCGCTCGGAAGTAAAGAGCTCGAGTAGGATCTCCGGCTTTCATTCTTGAGCTTTCATCAACTGAGTAGAAACTCCCAGAAGAATAGTAGCGATTAGTAAAAATCTTTTCATGTTTTTCTTTCAGATTTAGGAGAAGCTTAGACATTAATGGATCGACCGTTTTGTCATGCACGATGCTTTCGCTCATTCTTGCCTTTTAGGGCAAAATAACGGGACCAAAGAAACTCCAATAACTTCTAGGATTACACATTTCATATTTGTTAGTATCAAGCAAAGACATTGAGTAACTATCTGCAGCGACAAAGACGCGCAGAGTACTTATGCAAGGCCCCTTGCTTGATGCGAATAAGGGCTAGCCTATTCATTCCAAATATAGCTAATACAATCCGTACACAAAGCAGATTTACAGCTATTAACAATCTTAGCAAGCCTTGAAAGATGGAAAAGCAACAGACTGGCAGTCAATACATTTTGGAGCAGAAATATAAAAGGGCTGTGGCTAAGGCTTAGATCAAACAAGCCTTGCACCACAACCCCGAAACATGATAAAAGATAATAAAAGATACATAGGTCTCTATCGGGAGAAAGCTCTATACACGCATCGTTCTAACTCTCCATCTGCGAGACCTTTGGTCAAAGAGCCATAGGGATAAAAATAGGTTTGCGAAATAAGCTATCGCTTCGCTGCAAACGAACCTATTCTTAGTAGCTCCTTTTAGTACACTTGCAGCTTGTGCGTATATACTCCTGTATGAGTTTTTACACATACTACATACACACCTGGGTTGAGCTGGCTCGCTGGCAGCTGCCGACCATGAAGGTCGTAGACCTGAGCACTTAGGTACGGACCCTCTATGACAAGCCGACCCTCGTGGGCATAGACCTTCATCTCTCTATCGGCAACGCTCGAAATAGAAGTTGGGTTATTTGGAAATGGATACTCCTTGGCACAGTAGATAGCAGGATTGCTTGGCATAGCAGCCTCCGATCCGGCATCGCGGTGCGCCATGATAATCACCTTCATATCGGCAGGCTTCCACGCTTCGGGTAGTACAAACTCAAATTCAGCCAAGGCATTATTCGGATCGACCTTCTTGCCAGCTGCTCCTCCCAAGAACTTGCGCAACACGTGATCGTGTACAAAGTCGGCATCGGCACCAGCCTGATTCTGTGACTTGATATTATTTTCGGTAAGCGCTACATTGAGATAGAAATTGTCTGCGCCAGTATAGGAAGCTGTAACGTCTGCCGTTATCTTGATGCGGAAGGTACGTGTACCCTCATCGTATGTCATATCGGTCTCGTCGAGACTAATAGTTGCCTGCACAGGTCTTTCCATGATATAGCGAGCAGCGGTAGAGATCTGACTCACAGCATCACTTTGGCTGGTAGCGATGGCACGCACCACCCTACCGATAAACTTCTCTCTATTCAACATATAGGCTGGCGCATAGATGCCACTATTGCCAATTTTGTAGAGATGGATCAGGTCTGACGACTCGGGCACAGTAAGGAAGTCGGTACCTGCACCAACGTGATGCGAAATCCAAGAGATAGTTGTAGTCTGCACCATAGACTCGATAAACTCTTGAATCTTCGGTACAGAGCTTGGTCCAGCAGTAGCGGGGGCTTTCAGCTCGGCAAATACCACCGTGCCATCTTCGGTACAGAGCTTGGTCCAGCAGTAGCCCCCTCGGTTGTAAAGTGTTCGAAAACCAGATGGCGCTCAACCTGAGCATTGAGATTAGACAGAGCAAGCCCTGCAAATACAAAGGCTGTCAATAGAAGTTTTTTCATTTTTTTGTTGTTAAAAGTTAGTAATAAGGATACTC
>CAZHWP010000005.1:0-44317 GCA_964535945.1 uncultured Porphyromonas sp. | reverse complement strand
CTCTTTGAGTCGGCGTTTCGAAGTCTACTTATACTTTATGGACTCCAAGGATCGGACAAACTTAGCTTACCCGCACTTTATGTGTATAGATACCCGTATGCGTTTCTCCTCTCACTACATACACACCAGGCTCAAGATTGCTCATGGGCATGAGACGCCCAGCTAGGTCATAGACCTTACAAGCCTTATACGCTTTACTCAGCACCAAGTTACCCTCTACGGCATACACCTTGAGCTCTCTATCCTCAACGGTAGAGATCGCTGTACTCGAGCTCGGAAATGGAAATTCGAGACTGGCATAGACACGGGCATCTGTTGGCAAAGAGCTACTCGAACCTGGATCGCGGTGTGCAAATAACGCAAGGAGCAGGCAGTTTTCGCCCTATTTTTGGGTTCCCAACTGTCTTCTTGGTACAATTATGTACTAAAGAGCTCTGTTTATTTGACAAGGGCTGCAGATACCAGCGACCGACTCGTATTTGCGCGGAGAGTGTACTTAGATTTCGCGCCGTAGGCGAGCAGGAGCGATCTCGAGCAGATCGCGATACTTAGCCACCGTACGTCGTGCGATTGGGTAGCCTCGTTCGGCCATCGCTTTGGCAAGATCGGCATCGGTAAGGGGTGCCGATTTGTCTTCGCTAGCGACTAGCTCGGCAAGGGCTTGCTTCACCTCGCGAGTCGATACATCTTCACCATCCGTATTTGTAATACCCTCACTAAAGAAATACTTTAGTGGCAGAATGCCGAAGTCTGTCTCTACGTACTTACTATTACTAACCCTCGAGATGGTACTTACGTCATTGCCAGTGATCTCTGCCACATCTTTGAGTATCATGGGCTTTAGGTCACTCAGTTCGCCTGTACGGAAGTATGTTTCTTGCAGTTTCACAATAGCCTCCATCGTATTCTGCAAGGTACGATAGCGCTGTGCCAAAGCTTCGATAAACCAATTTGCCTGCTCTAGTTTTTGCTTCACAAAGAGCAAGGTCTGTTTGTGTTCTAAACTACGATTGACCTTCTTGGCTTGGAAGTCGCGATACATCTCTTTATAGACTGGGCTTACCCTAAGGGCATGTAGCTCACGTGCTTCGGGCTGCGTTACGAGCAGTTTGCCTGCTTGCTCTTCAACCACAAAGTCGGGTCTAAGCAATCCCGAAGCAAGGTCCGATCCATCTGCCCAACCATTGGCTGGCTTTGGATTGAGCTTGGCAATAAGCTCGATGAGCTCGCGCAGCCGCTCCTCTTCGAGCCCCATTGCTTGGAGTATACGTTCGAAGCGTCGGTTGGCAAAGTCGTCGAAATGATTGTTTACAAGCTGCAGTGCCTCCGTTAGCAGAGCCGACTGCGGCATCCGCTCGAGCTGTAAGCGCAGGCAATCTTGCAAATTGCGAGCAGCAATACCTGCCGGATCCAGCGACTGCACCAGCTCCACCAGTTGCTTCAGCTCTTGGGGGCTAGCCTCTATACCAGCCTTGAAGCTCAGATCGTCGAGCAACTCCTCGTCGCTACGATGCAGATAGCCATCGGGCTCGATATTCCCTATTATATAGGGTAGCATCGCCTCCTGCCTAGAGCTTAGACTGTGATACTTCACCTGCTCGGCTAGCTGCAATGCCAGCGTGCTGGCTCCACTGGCAAAAGGTATTTCCTGCCGTGGCTCTTGTCTTTCGTATACCTGTTGGAGTTTGTATGCGGGGATCTCGTCTTCCGAGCTATAATCGTCGAGCGAAAGATCTTCGTAAGGATTCTCCTCGGGATACTCTTCGTCTTCCCTTTCATCTTGGCGATGATCGATCGCCTCCTCGAGGGCAGGGTTATTCTCTAGCTCTTCGCGTATGCGCTCATCGAGCTCGAGGCTTGGAATCTCCAGCATCTTGATTTGCTGAATCTGCTCGGCCGAGAGTGTCTGAGTCTGCTGTTGCTTTTGGCTTAAACCCTGTTTTAACATAGTTCTATGAGCTTCTCGAGTTGAATGCCTCTTGATGCCTTGAGCAGTATAAGCGCTTGCTCGATAGGCTCGGCTTGCAGCTGGGCAAGCAGTGACTCTACCCGATCGAAGCATTCGACACGGCTATGCAGGTCTAGAGTGTCTACAGCCTGGCTCATGGCTGGGCCACAGAGCAAAACACGCCGATACGAGCCGCTGGCAATACGTCTAAGCAGCGCCTCGTGCTCTGCCTCCGAACTTGCACCCAGCTCATTCATATCGCCAAGTATCAAGACCTTTGCTAGCTCTTGCTGCCAGCCATCGAAGCTATCGAGGGCTGCCTTCATACTCGACGGATTGGCATTGTAGGCATCGGCTATGAGCTTGTTTCCCCTGGCTGTCTCGATCAGTTGCGAGCGATTGTTGCTGGGTGTATATTGCGACAGAGCTTCACAAATAGCTTCGCTGGCTACATCGAAGTAAAGCCCCATACAGACTGCAGCCAAGGCATTGGGCAGATTGTAAGAGCCTATGAGCTTTGTTTTGACCACATGTTGCTGCCCAGCAAATTGCCATGCGAAGCTAAGGAAAGCATCGTCGGAGGCCAAGAGCTGCCCCTGCACCAAGGCATCTGCTCCGCTACCATAGCGTATAGACTGCAAGCCCATCGCCATTTCGCCAAGGACATCATCGCCAGCATGCAAGAAAAGCACTCCCCCATGTGCACGTATATAATCGTACAGTTCGCCTTTAGTTTGCCTGAGCACCTGCTCGGAGCCAAAGCCTTCGAGGTGCGCCTTACCGATATTTGTTATCAGCGCATAGTTTGGTCTGCATATCTCAACCAACTCTTTGATGTCGCCAGGCTTATTGGCACCCATCTCTACGATTGCCAACTGATGCTCGGCTCGTAAGCCCAAGAGCGTAAGAGGTACACCGATATGATTGTTGAGATTGCCCTGGGTAAAATGAATCTTATAGCCTTGGGATAGCACCGCTGCAGCCAGCTCCTTATTGGTGGTCTTGCCATTCGTACCCGTAATAGCAATGATGGGAATGCCGAGCTGCTGCCTGTGATAGGCGGCAAGCTGCTGCAAGGCAAGCAGTACGTCGGGCACCAAGAGGTAGCGCTCGTCTTGTACCACCTGCGGATCGTCTACCACAGCATAGCGAGAGCCTGCCTCTAGGGCCAAGTGAGCATAACGATTGCCATCGAAGTTTTCGCCCTTGAGTGCAAAGAATAGCGACTGCGCTTTGGCTTGGCGGCTATCTGTGCATACCAGTGGCTGCTCCAAATAGATTTGATATAGGTCTGAAATGGCTATCATAGCAAATTCTGTAAAAGTAGGTACGCTTTACGAGTAAGACTCGCTAGGGCTAGTATTAAGTACAATAATAACGTAGCGCTGCTCTGAAGCAATGGCAGCTACGCACACAAAAATACACATTATCGGCAAGAGAGTCTCTGTAAAGCAAGAAATTCTTCGCTATAGGCCGCTGTAGCTACGTAGTGAAAATGCCAATGAGAGCGGACGAATCGAAGCTGTATCGGCAAAATTGCGTACTTTTGAACTTCAGAGGCTATATTTGTTGGTCTCAAAAAAAGTATTAGCAAAAACGGAATGAAGCACACCAGTATCAGACTGCAAAATGGAAAGCTCTTGGATTTGAGCCAGCCTCTAGTGATGGGGATCATGAATGTTACGCCAGACTCGTTCTTTAGCGGAAGTCGCTTGGGCGAAGACGAGCAAGCAATACGGCAGCGGGCTCAGCAGATTGTAAATGAGGGTGCTGCTATTATCGACCTAGGAGCCTACAGCTCGCGTCCCTCTGCCGACGATCTAAGCCCTGCCGAAGAGATGAAACGCCTGCAGGCTGCACTGAAGATACTGAAAAGCGAATTTAAAGATGTTCCACTCTCGGTAGATACATTCCGAGCCGACGTGGCGAAGATGTGCGTCGAAGAGTATGGCGTAGATATCATCAATGATATATCGGGAGGCAATCTCGACGAGAATATGTACGCCACAGTGGCTCAGCTACAAGTACCCTACATACTCATGCACATGAGAGGTACGCCAGCCACCATGCAAAGCCTCACAGACTACGACAATTTAGGTCTAGAGGTTCTCGATTACTTCATAGAGCGTATTGGCAAGTTGCGCGAGCTTGGTCTGCACGACCTCATACTCGATCCGGGCTACGGGTTTAGCAAGACAACACTACAAAACTACGAGCTAATGGCGCAGCAAGAGGAATTGTTGGCTCCACTAGAACTCCCCATACTGGTAGGAATCTCTCGCAAGAGCATGATATACAAGCTGCTCGGGAGCAGCCCCGAGCAAGCTCTAAACGGAAGCACCGTACTACACAGCTATAGCCTAATGCACGGCGCAGATATCTTGCGTGTGCACGATGTAAGAGAGGCTGTAGAAGCTTGCAAGATCGTTGCTTGCCTAAAGAGCTACGAAGGGGAGCAGAGATAATCCCAGCACGATATTGCTAGGCTACCCTACAGACTAGAAACAGCAAGAGAAACTAAGGCTACAAAAAGAAAGAGAAGATTATGTGGTTACCATTCAGCATCAAAGACGCCATAGACATTGTGCTCGTAGCGAGCTTTATGTATGCCGTTTACTACACGTTCAAGAGCTCGGGTAGCAAAGCCCTATTTTCGGGCATCATGACCTTCTTCCTGCTCTGGGTACTAGTGTCGCAGATACTGAACCTAAAGCTGATGGGTACTATACTCGACAAGTTTGTGAGCCTTGGATTCTTGGTACTGGTCATCCTATTTCAAAATGAGCTGCGCAAGATGCTTACTACTATAGGCTCCACCAAACGCTGGCGGCTACTACGCAGATTGCTTAGCCGAGACCGACGCCTACTCGACACACACGAAGAGCACGTATATATTGCACCATTGGTGCTAGCCTGCATGAATATGGCCAAGAAGAAAACGGGTGCTTTGATCGCAATCCAGCAAAACATTGACCTATCGCCCTACATGCATACCGGCGAGATGTTTGAAGCCGACATTAACCCCCGCCTCATCGAGAGCATCTTCTTTAAAAACAGCCCCCTACACGATGGTGCAATGATCATTGCCGACGGATCGATACGAGCAGCAGGATGCATACTACCCGTAGCGGGCAATACGGACCTAAACAAAGACCTCGGGCTAAGACACCGCTCGGCACTAGGCCTTTCGCAAATCACCGATGCCAAAGTAATCATCGTAAGTGAAGAACGAGGTAAGCTATCGATGGCTGTCAAAGGGGAGATCAAGACAGATATCTCTGCCGATGAACTGCGCGACCTACTCGAAGGCTAATTATTGCGGGCGCCTTTCTAACAGACGCTCCTAATCTCGTCATCGGAATTTACAATCGGAACTTTATCGCTATCATGCAAACCTACCATCTATCTCAATTGCTTAGCTCCATATC
This sequence comes from uncultured Porphyromonas sp., assembly GCA_964535945.1. Lineage (GTDB taxonomy): Bacteria > Bacteroidota > Bacteroidia > Bacteroidales > Porphyromonadaceae > Porphyromonas. The sequence goes on along the minus strand of CAZHWP010000005.1, from coordinate 38,941 downwards.
GCAGTGCTTGAAGCAGTACTACTCGGGGCAGTATTGGATCAAGGCAGAGACGAGCGACTTCATACAGCGTGCCAACGGATTTTGCTACCTCAATTTGGTGGAAAAGTCGCCAGAAGAAGAGCGCGTAATCGCCCAGATGAGAGCGCTAATCTTCCCCTCGGAAACGAGCACGATCTGCAGCAAATTTGAGAGCGTAAATAGTAAGCCATTAAGTTCGGGGATGCAGATCCTTTGCCTAGCTACAGTTTCGCACCACCCCATGTACGGCATCAGCCTGCGTATCGTTGATATAGACCCCACCTATTCGCTTGGCGACCTAGCTAGGAAGCGCTTAGAGCTCATACAAAGCTTGAAGAAAGAGGGCCTATTCGACCTCAATAAACAGCTCACCCTTGCCCGACCCCTCCGAAGGCTTGCGATTATCTCTTCGGCTACGGCTGCTGGCTACCAAGACTTCATCAAACAGATCGAAGAAAACTCGGCACCCAACAGCTTTTACATGGCACTATTTACTGCCACTATGCAAGGAGATAGCAGCGAAGCCTCGGTAATAGCAGCCCTCGAGCGGATCCACGAGCATCGCGAGCACTTCGACGCTGTAGTGATCATCCGTGGTGGTGGGGCAAGCATCGATCTGGCAGCCTTCGACGCCCCACAGATGGTACGAGCTTGTGCCAAATTTCCACTACCCATCCTCACTGGGATAGGACACGAACGCGACGAATCGGTGCTAGACCTAATTGCCTACAAAGCACTAAAGACGCCATCGGCTCTAGCCAACTTCATCTGCGACCTACAGCGCACAGAAGATGAGGCGATCGAACGCTTGAGGCAGCGCGCCATAGAGTCTATTCAGCTACAAATGGCCAACCACTACCGACAACTCGACCTGATAAGTGGCAAACTACCCCTGATGCTTCAAGATAGCCTGCGCAAGCAAGAGCGAATCCTGAAAGATCGGCAAATAACACTTAAAGAGGGGCTCACAAGACTACTGCAAGAGGAGCAAAACCGATGGCGCTACTTGCTGTGGCGCTTGCCTATGGCTTGCAAAAGCCTCCATCAAAGGCAGTTGGAGCTGCTACAGCGCTATGCAGACTATCTGCAACGTGGCCCCAAAGAGCAGCAAAAAGCATGCGGTCGAGAGCTTGCACTGCTCGAGCAACAATTGGCACAGGCCATCGAAAAGAAACAGCTGAGCTACCGGAGCGAACTGGATCAACTCGAGCAGGCGGTGCGACTACTGCACCCAGCAAACACCCTGAAGCGTGGCTATAGCATTGTGCGGAGAGGCAAAGAGATACTGCGTTCGGCAGCCGACTTCAAAAAGGGCGACCGCATCAGCAGTCAATTCCATGACGGCACGGTAGAGTCGGAAGTAATCTGAGCCCAGTAAAGCTTCGCAGGAATAAGAATCCCATACTGAAAACCACCTCGAGATTAATCCGGAAGCAGAGTCTTTCAAACCAGGAATAGCAACGAAACAGTCTAGCAAATTGAGTCCTCTCCATTCCCGAGCCTATGTGAACGGATTTCTATCGTTACTGAAATAGATTGCCAAGCTGATGGAAATGAATTGCCATGCTGATGGAAATAGATTGCCAAGGTGATGGAAATGTATTGCCATCGGCTTGAAAAACTTCGTTATACGAAGCTTTGGAAATGGCGTAGGCTTAGCTGTTCCTTTCTTAGCTTAGCGAAAGCAAAAGAATACAGAGCGCCCCCCTTCCCTATTTTGAATCGTGCCATTGGTGCGGCACAAAGGGAAAGGGGGCGCTCTAATATTGTCGTCTAGTTTGCCCTAGGAGGAGCTAAAGCTCTGGGCTTAGATTAGTCCTATCTTTAATCGACCAAAACCTTAAATACTCTACGACCTACCTTCAGCAGATAGACACCCGATGCAGTGGCAACACGCATCTCACTATCTGTCGCTACTCCTTTGAAGATCGGGGCAGCCTCGAGACTGTATATCGCTATGGGCTGTCCTACTTCAAGCCCGCCAATACGAATGGCACCCTCCTGAGCATAAACCCATACAGATGCTGTAGCTAGGTCCAACAAGTTAGTAGTACCGGGGTATTCATTGTCGGTCGAATCTAATACACGCCAATTCTTACTCTTGGCTATCGCCACCTGCTCGGTATTGATCACATTGCCTTCTACAGATTCGGGTCTGATATCGATCGGTTTGAATATCGAATTGTCTGGAGCTGTATGCAGACTCTCTACCAGCTTCTGCATCTCTTGCTCGGAGATCTGATTGCGAAAGCAAAGCAAACTCTTGAGCTGTGGACAGGCACTTAGATCGAGGCTCTTGATCTGATTGCCATAGCAAGAAAGCGTATGCAGCTCGGTGAGCTTGCTCAAATCGAGTGCAGTAATGGCATTGGTAGCACAGAAGAGCGAAGTAAGCAGAGGGGTCTTGCTTAGCTCGAGGCTTGCTATCTTATTGTCGTAGCAAGAGAGATCCGTCAGCTTGGGCGAATTGCTTATATCGAGCAGTTCAATCTGATTTTTGGCACAGCGAATCTCTTTGAGCTGAGCTAGCATAGCGATGTCGAGCTTCGTGAGCTTATTGCTATAGCAAGTCAGCTCTTCGAGGTTTTGAGCCTGGCTCAGATCGAGCTCGGCAAGAGCATTGCCAGAGCAATACAAAGACTTGAGCAGCGGATGCTTCTGTATCTTTAGTTCGCTCAGCTCATTGCTGCTACAGTCCAAGTGGCTTAGCTCGCCATAGAGTGTAAGGTGCTGCGATGGAAGTACAATCGTATGGTATCCGGCAGCGATCTCTTCGCCTTGTTGGAAGACGGCATCATCATTGAGGTCTAGCCACAGATCGCTAGCTGTAGATACAATATGTAGGTCGATCTTTTCGCCTATCGCCTTGCTGCTCGTAAAGGAAATACTGGCAGCATCGGTAGGAGCTGGCGTGTATCCACCCTCGCCCGAGCCAGCATAGGGCTCGCCCGTCGAGTCTTTTACCTTCCAGTTCTTGCCAGTAGCGATTTGCACCTGAGCTACCGTACAGACATTGCCCTCGATCGAAGTTGGTCTGATATCTACGGGTCTGAAGTCGCCCTCCTCTGAGCTAAGCTCTGGCAGACTCTCTACGAGCTTTTGCATCTCCTCCTCTACGAGCTGGTTTCTAAAGCAAAGCAAGCGCTTCAGTTTCTTATTCTTGCTGCAGTCGAGGCTCGTGAGCTGATTGCCATAGCATGATAGCTCGGTGATGGCAAGCTGCTTGCTGATGTCTAAGCTTTTGAGAGCGTTTGTGCCACAAAAGATAACCGTAAGCCAAGGCACCTTGCTTAGATCGAGGCTTTCGAGCTTATTCTCGTAGCACGAAAGGTCTGAGAGCAGGGGTGTATTGCTTAGGTCTAAGGCTGTGAGCTCGTTCTTTGCACAGCGAATTTCCTTGAGCTTCTTGCAAGCGCTCAAGTCTAGATTGCTAAGCTTATTGGAATAGCAGCTAAGCGTTTCGATATTGACAACCTGACGGAGGTCTAAGTCTTGTATTTCATTGTTTTCGCAGTAGAGAAAACGCAGCGTGGGCATGTCGTTGATGCGCATCTCGCTGAGTTGATTATTGTCGCATGTAAATGAGGCAATCTTTCCATAAAGGGTAAAATCTTGCGACACAATCGTCAGGCTGTGATTGCCCGACGTAAGCGACTCGTTCGATTGGAACTCGCCATCGTTGTTGATATCGATCCAGATATCTGGAGCGAAGGTATTGATATTAAACTCAAACTTCTGACCAAGGGCCTTATTGGTATGCATCTTGATGCTCGACCCATCGATCGGAGCAGGTCTAGATTGCGCTTGGAGCTGCATAGCCGAAAGGCTAAAGATGCCAGCAAGTGTAAGCGTTAGTAGTTTGTAAAGCGGTTTCTTCATTGTTTCTTTACGATGATTTAAAGGTGTTGTGAAATAAATAAGCTTGCCTCGCATATCGAGTCCTGCAAAAGATATACAAGCGGCATCTCTTGCTCGACTTCTAAACGATGTGCAAATGTAAATCTATGGATGAAAACCACAATGGAAAGAACCGGCATGAGCTTAAAAATAGATAGCATTAGGTACATCAAAGCACCGATAACGTAACAATAGGTATCGTAATGTATCGCCAAGCCTTAGCTCGTAGAGAGATGCCCCATAAACAACTTAATCCCGACTCCGTCAATCGGCCACTTCACGCGAGTGCGATTTGAATTTAATAGGATGATACGTGTCGAAGTCTGTGAGGTAAGACGCAAGACAGAAATCTGAATAAAACATGATCGGGTTTATGAAATCAAGAGCTATTCGGTGTCTACCTCAGCAAAAGAAGCTAGGCTGGCTCCTTAGCTTCGGCTACGACGATGCAAGGCATGAGCCAAGAGGGTCAAAAAAGCATCCAGCACAAGGCGGTATAAAGCTGAAGGACTCGCACTCTTGCTAGCCCCTTCGGCTATCAAGGCTCGGAGGTCGATCGGCTGACCCAGACTCTCCTTCCGACAGAGCGTATCGATAAGCGTCTGAGCTAGATTGAGTAGAGCAGATTCGCTCAAGATCTGCCACCGACATTGATCGCAAAGCTGAGAGATAGCAGCGAGGGAGGCTAGGAGATCGGGGTCGGAGTCTAACTGTGGCAAGGCTGCCTTGCAAGCCTCACTATCGGCCGAGGGGAATAGCTCGATACAGCGATTTAGAATCCGATCTTGTGTAAATCCATAGCGCTTGCACTGCCACTCGATAGAAGCCTGCCGAGCGGGAGTCAGATCGGACTGATTGGCTAGTGCCTTCGAGATTGCTTCCTTGACCGTCTGCCCAATCATCTCGCCAAGCAAGACATGCTTGCCAGCATTGTAGAGGCGCTGCTGTGACTCGTCATTGCAGAGCACTATGACCGAGTCTGTACCTGTGCCAGTGGCTAGGTCTTCGGAGTACATACTATTGACCATCAGCTCGAGCAGTGCAGCCGTTTTTGCCTCGGTAGCTGTAAGTACAGCCCTTGTTAGCACGCCGGCATCGAGCTTGGCATCGACAAAAAGGATCAGATTGATCGTACCCTGCTGCAATAGATCTGTATTGGTAAACTCATCGAAGGGAGCTGGCTCGCCGGCTCGGCCCGCATTGACATCGACACCAGCAGTTGCCACCGCCAATACCTCCACTCCATGATAGGCTCTACGGCTAAGTGCCAGATTCTCGACCCGTGCAGCCGTGCTCATGCCTGTGCTACAATCGAGGGGTAAAAGCAGCTCCTCGGCTAGTGCCGTATAGTGATCGAGCATCGAATTGCCCTGCATACCCGTGCTGCGCTTGGCGCGCACATCGGGATGATTGGCACAGCTATGATTGAATAGGTATTTGATATCTTGCCGATAGCCCCCATTGAGATTGGACGTACTCACTACGCCCCTACTGCCTCTGAGGCAAACGACCATACTCCCCTGGTAGAGGTAGGCCTCATCGCCCATCGGGCTTGTGAATAGGAGCTTTGCCTTGGCAAGCTGCTCCGAAAGTGTACTCATTTGATTCTTGCTAGGCTCAGCAAAGTGTTTATTTTACAAGTGTCGTATCGGCCTTGCCTCTGGGTTTGGGTACTACAGACTCTCTGCCAGACCGCACCATGGAATCGGCTGTAGCTTTGCCAGCATTGCTACTCTCCTTGGGTACTTGCTCCGCTTTCTCTTCGGGCTTAGGAGTATCTTCCACTTTGGGCTTAGCAGCTTGCTCGGCAGCCTTGGCAGCTGCTTCGGCTGCTCGCTCCCGCTCGGCTGCTTCCTCCATCAGTCGCATGGCCTCATCGGCCTCGATCACCCGAAACTCGGTACGACGGTTCAGTTGGTCGCAAATCTCTTGCTGCTCTTCGAGCTGAAGTGCAACGATAAACTTTTCGCTTAGCGTATCGTTGGGCTGCAAAAACTCGTATTTCTCGGCTAAGCGCGTGGAAACCACCTTGGGCTGCGACTTCCCGTAGCCCTTGAAGCTTAGTCGCTGAGGCTCTACTCCCTTGCTTACTAGATAGTTGACCACCGATTCGGCTCGTCTGTCCGAGAGTCGCAGATTGTAGGCATCGGGACCGCGGCGGTCGGCATGCGACGCCAACTCGATAAATACCTCAGGATTGTCGGCCAATATCTTCAACAACTCATCGAGACTAGCCATACTCTCTGGCCTTAGGGTAGCCTTATCGAAGTCGTAGAAGATATTCTGCAAGCCCTCTGCCCGCTCGCGAGAGGCTAGGAAGAAGTTTACATAATAGGTCTCACTGATCGCTGCCGTATCGGTCTTTAGCTCGACGTATTGATTGAGGTACTTATCGGCACCGGCAAGCATCACATAGCGCGTATCGCCTTGCACCCTCATATGATAGCTACCATCGTTGCGTGTGCTCACAAAGCCCTGCCCTACTGGGCCACGCTCTCCTACGATGCGTACCGTAGCATTGGGGATGGGATTTTCCTCTCTATCGAGCACATAACCCTGTATTTCGGTAATGATGCCAGGCAGTTCGAAAAGGAACAAGTGCGGATAGCCCCTTAGGTCGCCCCTACTCGAAGCCATGATGCCCTGCATAGCACCAAAGCCCAGATCCTGATCCTTTGGTTTGGGTGCAACAACAAAATTGAAGTCATCGGCCTGCGAATTGATGGGTGCTCCCATATGCGTTACGCTCCACTCTCCGAGTGTATCGAGCTTGGCTTTGAATACATCCAAACCTCCGAAGCCTGCATGGCCATTCGAAGCAAAGTAGAGCGTACTATCGCCCTCAATAAAGGGGTACATCTCATCGCCTGGAGTATTGATCTGAGCGCCCAAATTCTCTGGCGAGCCATAGCTGCGCTCCGAGATTCGAGCGCGGTAGATGTCTTTACCCCCCATTCCTCCACCAATATCACTTACGAAATAGATATACTCACCGCTTGCCGAGATAGATGGGTGTGCTGCCAATCGAAGCGAATCGCCCATCAGATTTACCAAGCTTCCTTTGAGCCAGCCACCCTCTCCGCTGCGCGAGGCTTCGTAGATCTGAGCCGTACGATCGTAGAGTTCGTGATGCTCGGCATAGGTATAATAGAGCGTATTGCCATCGGGGCTAATGGATAGCACCCCTTCGTCGGCATCGGTATTGAGCCCGCCACTGATGCTATCTGGTCGCTGCCATTTGCCAGCGGCATCTTTCTTTATCACATAGATATCGTTGGGCTTTAGTCCCGTGATGTTGCTCTCTTCCACTTCGGGATTTTTGCTTCGGCTCGAAGTGAAAAAGATAGCGCTACCATCGGGCGTATAGGCGGCACCAAAGTCGCCACGAGCCGAGTTCCAGTTATTGGCTCGAGTAAGCTTGAAGCGTGTGGGTTGCTCTTTTGCTTCGATAGCCATCTGGCAGCCTTTGAGTCCTTGCGTTGCGAAGTAGTCGCCAGGAAAGGCCTCTAGGTAAGCCTGGTAGCGTTTGATCGCCTCTTTGTATTGCCCGCCTTGGTGGTAAGACTGTGCTATGCGTAGGTCGACTATCGAATCGGGATAGGCAAAGCGCTTGGCACTGAGGTAGCCTCTCAACGCTTTGGGTTGGTGTCCCATTCGTCGATAGTTTTCGGCCGAGTGGAAAGCCAAATAGCCCTTCATCTCGATCTGACTTCGCTTGGCACGTTTGAAAAGCGTATTGTACATATCTGCAGCCAGCGCATACTCACCCAAGCGATCGGCTCGCTCGGCATCTTTTAGCTTGACAGTCTTACAAGAGGGCAAGAAAAGCATCGCTAGGGTCAAGCAAGCGATATAGAAGTACTGAAGATGAGTCTGTTTCATAGGATGATCTAGGGAATTTGGATAAGCTTATGCGTTTGGAGGCTGAGGCGCCAAGTCGGATTTTGCTTGATATACGCCACACAGCGTTGCAATGCAATAGGGTTGATCTGCATCGAATCTTCGCCCTCGAAAATCGGGCTAAGCATATAGTAGCGTGCGGGAGGTAGTTGCTCGATAGCAGGAGGTAAAGGAGCAGCTTCGTCGACCAAGAATCGCCATTCGTCCACGCCATTCGGGAAATTTGCTTCCAATAGATGCATCGTCTCGGGCTTAGGGCTACAGGTAATGTAGTCGAGTCCCGCTGGTACGGGATTGCTCCCATTGCATTCGATGGCCTGTTCGTAGCCCAAGGCTTTGAAGTGGTCTAAAGTTTCGCTCCGAAGTTGCAGGGTGGGTTCTCCCCCTGTCCAGACGATGAAACGACTAGCAAAAGGGGCAATCGTCTGAGCTATCTCATCGAGGCTCATCGGGAGCCCTTCGTCGAATTCTGTATCACAGAAATGGCAAGTCAGATTGCAGCCGCTAAGGCGAATAAAGACAGCCGCTCTACCCGTATTGGCTCCTTCGCCCTGTAGCGAATAAAAAATCTCATTTACCAACATGCATTATAGCAGGCTATAGCTTGCCGAGCATTTAGTGGTTTCGTCCACTCGGCAACGGATCAATTTCACGGCAGTCCCCTTCAGCTGCTTAGGACCTATTTCTTCAACCAAATAGCGCGCCAGATTCTCGGCAGTAGGGTTGTATGGGAGCAAAACGATATCTTCTGGCACCAAGCGCTGCAGCTCGTCGAGCAAAGGATCTTCGCTCCAAAGCATCATCTTATGATCCCAATTATCTTCGAGCCACTGGCAGAGCAATTCTTTGATGATCGAGAAGTCAATCACTCGCCCCAATCCGTCGAGCTCATCTGCCGTACAAGTAAAATGTATGCGATAATTGTGTCCGTGCAAGCAGCGGCACTTCGATTCGTGCCCCACCACACGGTGTCCCATACTGATATCGTGATACCTTTCGGCTGTAGTCATAGTCCTATAGTTCATATATGATTTAAACGTCAAAGATACAGATTTATTGAGAGCTTTACATCATTGCACCTGCCTCATATCAAGAAGAGGAAAGGGCGAATATCGCCTATGCAATACCCGCCCTTTCTTTGTATTTTGAAAATATAAGCCTCGTGTCTGAAGACAATCGTGCGATATTTCTACGCCACTGTCTAGAGTACTGAGCTTTATATAGATATGGTCTTAATACTTAGCTCTTGAAGAATTTATCTACCGCATCGTTGGGTACCATTTCTTCTTCGAAACAGTATGCTCCAGTCTTAGGAGACTTGACCATCTTAATTACTTTAGTATAGGTGCGTCCTTCACCTCTTTTAAACGTAGCAACCGATTTTTTTGCCATTGTCTATATCTCCTTTACTTTACTTGATTTCTTTGTGTACAGTCATACGCTTGAGGATGGGATTGTATTTCTTCAATTCCATACGCTGAGTCGTATTCTTTCTATTCTTAGTGGTCACGTAGCGAGAAGTGCCTGGCATGCCACTTTCTTTATGCTCGGTGCATTCCAAAATCACCTGCACTCTATTGCCTTTTGCTTTCTTAGACATGATTTAGTCCTCCTCTTTTATTATAAATAACCGTTTTCGGCTGCACGCTTCAAGGCAGCATTCAATCCCACTTTGTTGATCAGGCGAAGTCCAGCAGCAGAGAGTCTGAGCTGAATCCAACAATCCTGTTCGGGCCAATAGAACTTCTTTCTGAAGAGGTTCACATCGAAGGTACGCTTCGTTCTTCTCTTCGAGTGCGAAACGTTATTGCCAACCATTGCCCTCTTGCCGGTAATCTGACAAATCTTTGACATTTCTTATTTGGTGTTTAATTATTTCCTTAGTCTGAAAGTTTTTCGATGTACGGTTTCGCCCCTTAGCATCATTGAGCATCCGTATCAGGGTGCAAAGTAAAGACAATTTTTTGGAACAGACAAATATCTTCTATACTTTCTGCTGCACATTCCACCCTTAAGTACAACAATCTTTACAAAAGTAATATCTCTATGCGTAAGGAGCGAGAACTGTATATGAAGCGACAAAATTAAATTTGTTAGCACAAACCTTTTGCCAAACCGTTTTTTTTCTAAATTCGCCCCGACAGCAACTCGCTCTAAGAAATTAATTGTTAACTAATTGGACTATATGATTATGAAAACAGTATTCATCTCAATTTTACTAGCTCTATTTTCGATACCTCTACTGGGGCAAAACTATTGGATGGAGCTCAGGCCCTTTAACGTTGCATATGTCGAAAATCCTGCAGGCGAGGGGCTTATCGTAAAGAGCCAAGAGGGGCTCTTAGAACAATACACCCCTAGTACTGGGCTTTGGACTGCTATAGCTAGCGAAGGAGTACCTTACAATCGTCTCTATAGTGGCTTGGATGGCAGACTCTATTCCTACGCCAAAGGTCTTTCTGTATTAGTTAACTCCAAATGGGTACAGCTTTTTGAGCAAGACGGTGAAGATATTCGTGCATTCTCTGTGAGCAGATCAGGCAAGCATTCCCTTTGGATTACTAACAAAGGGATTTATGTGTACTCCGAGTATCTCAACACACCTTGGATCAAGGTCAGAGACTTAGATCTCGGTGCAGGAGAGGTCAAGGCTCAATTCGATCAGCAAGGTAGCGAAGAGGCTACGATACTCATCAATCAGAATTATACGGTAGAGAGTGGCACGGGGATAAATTCACAGATATTCAAATTTAGCCCCGAACCTCCTTACCTGAGTGAGCCCCTGGCTTTTCAGGATTTTACCTATGGAGGCTCGATTTATTTTGGAAAGAATGGCTCAGTCTATATGATAGGAAGCCCCTGTTCTCCAGGAATGACAGGCAATACCTCTGCCATAGAAGAGTGGAACTTCTCCATCGAAGATCCTAAGATACAGCTTGCGGCAAACTCTTCCTTTACATCTCCCGAAGAGTTTGTTGTTAATACTGATAACCAAGTCTTTATCCATACGAGAGCCGACTACAGCGTTACAGAAGGGGATCTTTTCTTTCGTCATGGACTTTTCAGAGCCGAGGGATTAAATGCAGATATTTCGACTTGGCATAGCCTCTATGTACCACACTATGATCAAGTGTACCCATGTGCGTTGGTAATAGATGCCTCAAACTATTTGTATGCCGTAGCTAGACGTTTCGGAGAATCGGCCTATTTGCTACGTAGCCTCGAACCTACCACAACAAACCTCGCTCCAGTACTAGAAGGCGAGGCTGACCCGATCTCCATAGAACAGGGCTTCCTGACAGTAAAAAATGCTGAGGCTGGAAAGGAGCTAAAGATATACGATGCCACAGGCAATCTCCTATACAGGGGCGCTGCTATAGCTGGATGCTATTTGCCAAGCTTAGCAGAGTCCTTTTACCTGATATGCATCGAACGCAGTACTGGCATAGAGACCGTGAAACTCTACAGGCACTAAAGCCCCTCCCTCTGCGATCTTCTAGGTAGAACTATTCTTCCACAGATTCAATACGAGTGCAGGCAGGCAAAGTCCTTCTTGCTTAGTCTGGAAGGCTTGAAATAAGAGGAGCTTTTGAGATGGAGCCGGGAGCTATGCTGCAGGTGAATATCGAAGAGCCTCTGCCGTAAGCCTCTTCTCTTTGGCAAAGCAGACTAGCAAAGCCCAAAGCTTACCCTATATTCATCGCATACAAGCAGTGCGATGATGAAGGTAAGTTTTGGGCTTTTGCATTTTTCTAATATCGACACTGAGACACCCGCAAGGAAACAGTTCGCCCCGGCTTAACGAACGGAGTAGAAGTACACTCGGAATGCGAATAGGGGCATTGGCAACGTAGGCTATATATCCAACTTATTAATAATGTACTAACTTTGCAACATGAATACAAATAGAGAGTCTGTTGTAGACACTGCGCTCATCGATTTTGCGACCGTAGCGGTCGAATTTGCCTCGATGCTCGAGCAAGCAAACAGCTATGAACCAGCAGATTTCATAGATCGTTGCTGCAAGGTATTGCCACTACTATACCTCAAAACCACAGTCCTGAATAGCGCCGATTACGACCCCGACGAAGATTACATAGAAGAATACATCAATGAAGCGTCTTACTCAAGGGTACAAGTGAGCGTTGAGAACATGCTCGCTGCCAATGACACATTTCTAAGTAGCAGCAACCCCGAGATGCCCTATAGCGACACCCCTCTTCAGACCAGCATAGCCGAATGCCTAGCCGATGTGTACCAGCAAGTAGGAAACCTACTAGGTGTACTGAAAGCCGAAAACCAACTCGCCATAGCTCCAGCAACGGGGCGATGCCAATACTACTTTGCCGAGTATTGGGGCGAGAGGCTCCTAGCGGCTCTAACAGCCCTACACAATCTGCGCTATGGAGAAGCCTACCTGAAGCTAAAAGACCCAGACGAAAGCGAAAGCCAAGCGGAGGAAGATTATTATCCAATAGACTAAGACATACATTATAATATGGTTGACCATATAGAAAAAGAAGCAGTAGCCGAGCTCGAAATGGAGCAGTTTGCTGGCCCCATTCATATCATCGACACCAAGATGGAAGCGCGAAAAGCAATAACGAAGCTGAAGAAAGAAAAGATACTGGGATTCGACACCGAGTCGAGACCAAGCTTCGAAAAAGGAGTGCGCTATCAAGTTTCGCTGCTACAGCTAGCTACCGACAAGGAGTGCTACCTCTTTAGGCTCAACCTGATAGGCATAAGCAAAGGACTCAAAGAACTGCTCGAATCGCCAGAAATCCTGAAAATTGCCCTCAGCGCCAACGACGATATCACGGGGCTGAAGCGCCGCGAAAGCATGGAGCCAAAAGGATTTGTAGAGCTGCAACGCCTAGCCCCAGGATACGGCATTAAAGACAGCAGCCTACAAAAAATCTACGCCATACTCTTTGGCAAACGAATCAGCAAGTCGCAACGTCTTAGCAACTGGGAGGCCAAAGCTCTGAGCCCCGCCCAGCAAGCCTATGCAGCTTTAGACGCATGGGCCACCCTACGCATTTATAGACATTTTAGCTCACTACCCAATCCCGAACCCATACAATTTGCACTGATATGATGCAGCCACTCTCTAAAGCGATACTACTAGCCCGCAAAGAGGAATCTTTGCTACGTTTTCACCCCTGGGTATTCTCGGGAGCCATAGCACGTATCGAGGGCGACCCACAAGAAGGCGAGTTGATAGCAGTCTGCTCGTCGAAAGGCGAAGCTCTTGGCTTCGGACACTACGAAAAAGGAAGTATCGCCATACGTATGCTCAGCTTCGATGCCGAAACCAAGATAGACCAACAGTTTCTAGAACGAAGGATAAGCGAAGCATTTCGCCTTCGCAAAGGCTTAGGACTCGTACGCTACGAACCCAACGCCCCTAGCCCCAATACCTGCTTCCGACTGATCCATGGCGAGGGTGATATGCTCCCAGGCTTAATAGTCGATGTGTACGGGCATTGTGCCGTGATGCAGGCGCATAGTGCCGGCATGCACCTCATACGCATGCAATTGGCCGAAGCTATTGTAACTGCGAGCGAAGGGCTTATCGATGCCGTTTATTACAAGTCGGAAGGGACGCTTCCCTTCAAAGCAAACCTAGACTCCGAAGACGGATACTTAATCGGCTCGGCGACGCTCGACCCCGTTTACGAAAACGGATTGCTCTTCTACCCCGATTGGATTCGTGGACAGAAGACAGGGTTCTTTATTGACCAAAGAGTCAACCGTAGTCTATTGGAGCAGTATGCCAAGGGCAGGAGAGTTCTCAATATGTTTAGCTACACAGGTGGATTCTCATTCTATGCCATGCGAGGAGGAGCCGAATTGGTACATTCTGTCGACAGCTCGGCCAAAGCTGTCGATGGCGCCGACCGAAACGTGGCACTCAACAGCCCCGATCACGAGAGCCGCCATCAGAGCTACGCAGCCGATGCCTTTAAGTTTTTGGCAGAAAGTCGCGACAACGCCTACGACCTAATCGTGTTGGACCCACCCGCCTTTGCCAAACACAGACGGGTACTAAACAACGCCCTCATTGGCTACCGCAAGCTCAATGCAGCTGCCTTCAAGAAGATTGCCCCTGGTGGGATTGTCTTTACCTTTAGCTGCTCACAGGCCGTTAGCCGCGACGAATTTCGCCGTGCCGTCTTTACAGCTGCAGCACAGTCCAAACGACTGGTGCGTATCATGCATCAGCTCAGCCAGCCAGCCGATCACCCCATCAACATCTACCACCCCGAGGGCGAATACCTCAAAGGGTTGGTACTCTACGTCGAATAAGATCGATCGGCCGTACTGCATTGGATAAATAAAGCTGTAGAAGAGGAGAAAAACGGATCAATTCGATGAACGATTATTGCTAAAGAACTAATTAATAACTACCTTTGTGCAACTGCTCGAGAGTATGTTTCGTACTGGAGAGTAGAATCCGACTCAGAAATCAAACAATTACAAACTCAAATACTAACAGTCTAATCTATTATTCTCGCATTATGGAAAATATCGATTGGTCATCCTTGTCTTTTGGCTATAGAAAGACGGATTACAACGTACGCTGTTACTACCGTGACGGCAAGTGGGGTGAATTAGAAGTTTCTTCCGAAGAAACTATCACCATGCACATGGCTGCTACCTGCTTACATTATGGCCAGGAAGCATTCGAAGGCATGAAGGCCTTCCGTGGAAAAGACGGCAAGATCCGCCTATTCCGCATGGACGAAAATGCAAAGCGCATGATCTCGTCTTGCCAAGGTGTAGTGATGGCAGAAGTACCTCAAGACCTATTCGAAGCAGCTGTAATCAAAGCTGTAAAGATGAACGAACGCTTCGTACCTCCCTACGAAAGTGGCGCCTCGCTCTACATCCGTCCGCTAATGATCGGACTCGGAGCACAAGTGGGTGTAAAACCTGCACCAGAGTATCTATTCATCGTATTCGTTACTCCTGTAGGCCCATACTTCAAGGAAGGATTTAAGCCAACTCCAATGGCTATTATGCGTGGCTACGACCGTGCAGCTCCACTCGGCACAGGTACAATCAAGGTAGGTGGCAACTATGCCGCTGGTATGGTACCAACCGTTATGGCTCACGACAAGGGCTACTCGGCTGTAATCTTCCTCGATGCAAAAGAGAAGAAATACATCGACGAGTGCGGACCAGCCAACTTCTTTGGTATTCGCAACAATACCTATATCACCCCTCAGTCTAGCTCTATCCTACCATCGATCACCAACAAGAGTTTGATGGTACTAGCAGAAGACATGGGACTAAAGGTAGAACGTCGCCCTGTGGCTGAAGAAGAACTGGCCGAATTTGAAGAAGCAGGCGCATGCGGTACAGCTGCCGTTATCAGCCCAATCTCTCATATCGACGACCTCGACGAGAACAAGGTGTACACCATCAGCAAAGATGGCAAGCCTGGTCCTTGGAGCGAAAAGCTATACCACGAACTTCGTGCTATCCAGTATGGCGATATCGAAGACCGCCATGGTTGGGTAACTGTGCTCGACTAGAGTACATCCCCAAACTGGGTATCAAGATACAAACCCAAACAAAAACGCCTATCAGCAAACTCTCTCTCGGCTGATAGGCGTTTTTTATTTCTACAAAGTTCCTGATAGCATTATTAGCTTTCAGCAACCCAAAGCTCTAAATTTTTGCAAAGCACATCGAGAACGTTGCCACTTACTTTTCGATTAGAAACTTGGCAAAGCCGCTGCTCATTAGCGTAGTGGTCGAGCTCGAGTCGGAGGCCAATATCAAGAAATACTCCACCCCAGGCAGCTGCTTGGCTATCTCTGCCACACGCTGGCTACCCACTACCATAAAGGTAGTACCCAGCGCATCGGCCGTCATACAGTCTGGGGCGATCACGGTAGCACTAAGCACATCGGTCTGTACCGGATAGCCCGTAAGGGGATCGATCGTGTGGGCATATTTCTTTCCGTCTTTGACGTAGAAGTTGCGGTAATTGCCCGAACTAGCCAAAGCCCCCTTTCCCTCGAGCGATACGATAAGCTCCAGCTCCTGATTGCCCCCCGTTGGGTCGTCGATCGGCTTATTGATACCAACATGCCAGGCTTTGCCACTCGGGTTGAGTCCATTATATACAATCTCGCCGCCCACTTCCACCAGATAGTCCGTTACACCCTTTGCTTCGAGCGCTTCGGCCACCAAGTCGGCCGCATATCCTTTGGCTATGGACGAGGCATTGAGCATCAGTCGCGGATCGTCTTTGACGATACGCTCCCCATCGTAGCGAATCTTTTGGTAGCCAACAAACTGCCGGAGGCTATCGATCAACTCGGGGCTAATCGTTGCCGCCTTTTCGAAGCCAAAGCCCCAAGCATTGATAAGCGGAGCGGCGCTAATGTCGTAGCTACCAGCACTCAGTGCCGAGATCTCTTGTGCTCGATTAAACACCCGCAGAAAGACCGAATCGACTTCCATCGTCCGATTGGTATTGATGGCTGCTATGATGCTGGTCGAGTCGAAAGCATTTAGTGCGTGGCTCAGCCGTTCGAAGGCGGCATCGATCTCGGGGCTCAGATCGTCCGTGCCTTTGTACTTGATTTGGTAATAGGTATGAAATACCTCCCCTTTCACTTGCATATAAGTCGCTTGCTGCTTGCAAGACAGAGTTACACACAGCAACAAAGGGATTAATAATAGGGAGAGCAACTTGCGATTGTGATTCATCTGTAGTCTTCTGTATTAATAAAATAAGAGCCAAAGAGCTTCCTTTGCACAAGGTCTCAATGGCTCTTCTTATTGGATTAGAATAGCATTTAAACGCTGTTTAAACGACATTCGAAGCTATAAGCCTAGATCTCTTGCTCGATCTGGTAGTCGTTTCGATCGGCATTTTGCCGGCTCAGCATTTCTGCCACAAAGCCAGTCAAGAACAGCTGCGTACCGATAACCATGGCTGCCAATGCGATGTAGAAATAGGGACGATCCGTTACTAGGGGAGCCTGCGTATGCTGTATGATAGCCGTCAGCTTGTTTGCCAGCACAGCCACAAGGGCTAGGAAGCCTATCAGGAAGACGCCCGAACCGAGCAATCCGAAGAAGTGCATCGGTTTCTTGCCAAACTTACTGATAAACCAGAGCGTCAAGAGATCGAGGTAGCCATTGAAGAAGCGACTAATTCCGAACTTCGAGCTGCCATATTTGCGTGCTTGGTGCTGCACTACTTTTTCGCCTATCTTGTTGTAGCCAGCCACCTTAGCCAGGTAGGGAATGTAGCGGTGCATATCGTTGAAGAGTTCGATATTCTTCACCACCTCTGCCCGATACGATTTGAGGCCACAATTGAAGTCGTGCAGATTCTTGATACCCGAGAGCTTGCGTGCCGTCGCATTGAATAGCTTCGAGGGCAGATTCTTGCGCAGCTTCGAGTCGTAGCGTTTCTTCTTCCAGCCACTCACTAGGTCGTAACCCTCCTCCACGATCATGCGATAGAGTTCGGGTATCTCGTCGGGGCTATCCTGTAGGTCGGCATCCATCGTTATTACCACCCTACCCCTAGTGCGGGCAAAGGCACACTGTAAGCCTGGCGACTTGCCATAGTTGCGACGAAACTTGATGGCTCGTATTTCGTCGTGCTCCCGACCCAATTTTTCAATGATCTTCCACGACGAATCTGTACTGCCATCGTCCACGAAGAGGATCTCGTAGCTGTATGCCTGCTCATCCATCACACGCTTGATCCAAGCATGTAGTTCGGGCAGCGACTCGGCCTCGTTGTAGAGAGGTATTACTACAGAGATGTCTATCGGATTGTCATTCATAGCTAGGCAAAAATTAGTGGGGTGTTTCTATGGCTTTACGCTTCAGTATCAAGCCCACGGGGATCGAAAACACGATACCCCAGAAAACATTTGTACTGATATCCGAGCCCACCCTATAGGCTGGCTTTACGTTGAATGCATTGCTCATGATCTCGCGCCAGTCCGAGCCATACATCTGATCGAGGATGCTACTCATCTGCTCCATTTGAGCCATGATCAGATCCATATTGGCAGGCAATATGCGCGAATAGAAGATAAAGTGAGGAATCGATACGATCAGTGCTGCAAAGAGGTAGAGCATGATCGAGTAGCGAAAGCCGTGCATAAAGCTGAAACGCGAGCCAGGTGGAAAGGTGTTGCGATACCTTTTCGTTAGGTAATAGGCCAAGAAAGGCACCATCAGCGTGAGTATCAAATAGAGAAACGCCATCATAGGCGCAGCAAAGATCGCCATCAGGCAGAAATACTTCAGCACCCAATAGGCACCAAAGAGCAATCCCGCCATGGCGCTCGATCTTAGTAGTTGGCTATAGTCGTCCATAATAGTTTACTTGTATTCATGTATGCAAGAGCGCGTTCACAGCTTTTCTAAGCAGCTATCCTCGAGCAACTGCACCACGGGCTCGCTATCTTCCAAGAGGGTGTATAGCTCCGAAGGCGAGCTCCGCTTGAGCGTGGTGAGCATCACATCCCTTCCCACTCGTATCCCCTCTTTGAAGAGGCGATTCTCGATCGACTTCCAGCAGAGATCTGGATGGTTATTGTCTCTACTGAGGTGGCATAGCCAGATATGCTTCATCTTGCTATGAAATACGCCCGCCAAGAAATCGCCAGTCTCCTGATTGCTCAAGTGCCCACTTGGCCCCGACACACGATCTTTAAGAAACTGTGGGTAGGGTCCATTGGCAAGCATCTCGCGGTCGTAATTGGCTTCGATGATGAGGTAATCGGCCATACTGGCATAGCGCTGTATATCGCTCGTGATATGTCCCACGTCGGTAGCCAAAGTAAACTTAAAGCCCGGCGCTGTAATGTGGTAGCCCACATTGTCTGTAGCATCGTGCGGCACGGTGAAGGGCGTTATCTCGAAACCAGCCAATTCGAAGGGGAGATTGGTCTCCACGATGCGTTGATTGGCACTATTGAGCGAACCCACATAGCGGCTATTCGTAATGCCCAGATGCACCTTGGCAGTCGTGTAGATGGGCAGCTTATGCTTATCAGCCACAGCCGTTACGGTGCGGATATGGTCGGCATGATCGTGCGTAATAAGCACCCCCATAATATGCCCCTCTATCTGTACACCCACAGCCTTGAGGGCTCTATTGATAGTGAGCATGGGCACCCCCACATCTATTAATATTCCTTTATTGCCATTGCCCAGGTAGTAACAATTGCCACTACTGCCACTGGCTATACTCATGAATCGTATCATTTGTGTTTCTTATTTTTCGATCTTATAAGGCTCTTGAGCAAAGCACTCTTTGCTGAGACGTCCTAACTCTCAACACTAATCTCCCCCCTAAGCGACTGCTGCATCTGCAGAGCCACCTCAGCTTTGCTATAGCCACGCCCAAATAGCGACATCAACTTACATAGAGCGGCCTCGCTCGTGCTGTCGTAGCCACTAACTATCTGCAGGCGCTTGAGCAGCTGCCCCGTTTCGTAGCGGCCCATATCTACCATACCTCGGCTACATTGGGTTACATTTACCAGCAAGACACCTCGCTGACAAGCACGCTCTAGAGCCTCTATAAACCAGCTATCCATCGGTGCATTACCACTTCCATAAGTCTCCATCACTACCGCCTTTAGCGAGGGTATTGATAGGATGGCTTCTACTACCTCGGGCGTTATGCCAGGGAATAGTTTTAGCACCGCCATCTCTCGGCACATCTCGGTATGTAGTGTAAGGGGTCTTTCGATCTGCTCTTTGCGTATCAGCGCATCGTGATACTTGATGTCGATACCCGATAAGGCAAGAGGTGGATAATTGGGCGAAGCAAATGCATCGAACTGATCGGCACTCACCTTGTTGGCACGATTGCCACGCATCAGCAGATTGTCGAAAAAGATGCAAACCTCGGGCACACGAGCACGACCATTGAGCTTGGCTGCAGCTATCTCGATGGCTGTAATCAGATTCTCTTTGCCATCGGTACGCAGTGCCATCACAGGGAGTTGCGAGCCAGTGATAATGACTGGTTTCGACAAATTTTCGAGCATAAAGCTCAGTGCCGAAGCCGTGTATACCATCGTGTCTGTGCCGTGCAGTATCACAAAGCCATCATAGTCCTTGTAATTTTTTTCGATGCAAGTGGCAAGCCTCACCCATAGCTCGGGACTCATAGCAGCCGAGTCGATAGGAGGATCGAACTGCAGGGTTTCAATTCTAAATCCAAACTGCTTGAGCTCGGGTACATTGCCTTCGAGATTTTTGAAGTCGAAAGGCTCCAATGCTCCCGTTTCGGGATTCTCTATCATCCCTATAGTTCCACCAGTATATATGAGTAGTACGGCTGTCTGATCCATGTGCTAAGTTATGGGGTTGAAATCATGTTGAAACTCCAATTATTCAGACCAATTCTGATCTGATACAAATCTACTAGCGTTGGAGCTATTAGAAATTCAAGCACAAAGATACGAAATACCAGAGAGTATCGGAGGCTATCACAGCTCTCAAAAACCATGAACTTCTACCATGAATGCTTTGCCCCATTGCAGATCACCGTGTCCTTATCGACATCGGAGCTCATTCATTTAGCGACGTAATCAACTATCCACCTCATACTCAGGACCTTGAAATCAATCAACTCATCCATAATCTCAGATATCTCACTGCATCCAAGTTCTTTTTTGTTGGGCTCAAATACCCGCATATATATCGCCACTAGTTCTTATCCAAATGCTGGCAAAGGCTTAACAAAAGAGAAACCATTGCATCACAAAGTTGGTCGTTCTTTGCACTGTGAAATGAGAAAGAGACCACTGCACGAAGGTCTCGAGAAGAAAAAGAAGAAAAACAGGTCTTAATTACAGCAAACAAAGAAAATGAATCGTAAGATCGTAGCCATCCTTATTTGGCTCATTACTATCGGCAACACACTTGCAAACAATCAGACGCTTAATCCCAAGAGCAACGACACGAAAGGACTCGTGGGAAGTATCGTAGACTCAAACGACGGAACGACCCTTATCGGCGCATCGATCTATGTCGAAGAGCTGGGTACGGGGGTACTAAGCGACCTCGACGGACGCTTTCACTTAGCAGTAGAGGCAGCAGACTATTCCATCAAGGTGAGGTATATGGGCTACAAAACCCAAGTAATCCAACTAAAGAAAGCTGACTTCGAAAGCAGCGAGTATATCATACGGCTCGAACCCGAATCGGAGACCCTAGCCGATGTGGCTGTAGTAGCCAAAGCGAGGCTAAACAGCGAAGTGGCCATGCTACAAAACAGCAAACGGGCACTTACGATTAGCGATGGCATATCGGCCCAGCAGATCAAGCGTAGCTCAGACAATAATGCATCGGAACTGATCAAACGCATTCCTGGCATCACCGTGATGGATGGAAAGTTTGTAATGGTACGTGGCCTAAACCAACGATACAACAATGTGTGGATGAACGGAGCATCGGTACCTAGTTCGGAAGCAGACTCGAGGGTGTTCAGCTTCGACCAGGTGCCTAGCTCGCAAATCGACAACCTGATAATCGTGAAAAGCCCAGCAGCCGAATACCCAGCCGATTTTGCAGGCGGATTCGTACAAATAAAAACCAAAGAGATACCAGAGGGCGAAGCGTTGAGTATAGGCATCAAAGGGGGATACAAGCAAGGCACCCACGGCAAAGCCTTTTGGTACAACAAAGGAAGTAGCACAGACTTTCTCGGATTCGATGGGGGACTCAGGCAGCTAAGCAAGGAGTTTCCAGCCGCTCTCGACAATGAAAACCTAGCATTGGTAGACGAGCTAAGCAAAAACGGATTCAACAAAGACTGGAGCCTTAGGGAGCAAAAACCTCTGGCAGACCTGTCGCTAGCGGGATCGTACAACAAGCTCTACCACCTCGATGACGGCAAGCGAATTGGACTACTCAGCTCGATAAGCCTTTCGCATGGCTATAGAACCCTCGACAAAATGCTAAACAACAGATACGCCTACTGGAATACCCAAGAAGACAAGGCCGAGTACCTCAATAAATACACAGACGACCAATACAGCATCTCGAGCCACCTAAGTGCATTGCTTAACCTTTCGCTTCAGAATCTCAGTGGCAATAACTACTCGATCAAGAACTCACTCAATATACTAGGGCTAAACAAATACACCATGCGTGAGGGATTTCAAAACCAAAGTCAGCTATACTGGCAGAAAAAACACGAATACTTCTACAATAGCCGACTGATCTATACGGGACAGCTGCTGGGCGACTGGTATCTAAACAAAGCGAAAGAGGGAAAGCTGAGTGCAATAGTAGGATACTCTTACGCAAACAATGACAGACCAGACAGAAGAATGATCGAGCTATCGCAAAACGACAACGAAAGCGACCCCAATTACGGGCTGATGAGCTTCGATAGCAATGATATTAGCAGAGAGTTTAGCTACCTAGCCGAGCATATCGTTACAGGCAAGGCCGACTACCAGCAAGAGCTGATGGTAGGCGAAGAGAAGAAAGGAACCATAAAAGGGGGTGTAAATGCCGAGATGCGCAGTCGCAGCTTCGACAACAGACAATTTTACTATCACCTAAACCCCCAACTACCCAATAGCTTCAAGTACCTCGACCCCGCAAGCGAAGCCCTTACCGAGGCAAATCTAGGCATAGACAAGCTCTATATCAACGAGCTACTACGCAAAGACAATAGCTACCAAGCGGCGAGTTACCTAGGAGCAGCCTATCTAGCAGCAAATATCCCTGTAGGAAAGTGGGATCTGTATGGCGGCATCAGATTAGAAGCGATGCAGATGCAGCTCAGCAATTACAGCCAAGCTGGCTACAACTACTTGACAAACATAGAAAAACACAACGACTTCGGGCTCTACCCAAGCCTCAATAGCACCTATCGCATCAGCGACGAGCATCAGCTAAGGGTTTCGTATGGGATGAGCATCAATCGTGCCGAATTTAGAGAGCTATCCAAGATGGTTTACTTCGACTTCGACCTCTTTAGCTATGTCAAAGGGAACCCCTCACTAAAGCCATCGAAGATACACAACCTCGATCTGCGCTACGAATTCTACCCCAGTCGCGCCGAGCTGATCTCGCTATCGGCATTCTACAAACATTTCATCGATCCCATCGAGTGGTCGTACTTAGAGTCGAGCGGACTCTATTACTACCGCTACGAAAACGCACTCAAAGCCAATAGCTATGGCGTAGAAGCAGAGATAAGGAAGCAGCTAAATAGCATCGGACTACCCCACTTCACATTGGTATGCAATGCAGCTTGGATAAAAAGCCTCGTAAGCTTCGACGAAGAGAGCCTCGAAGAGGATCGGCCCATGCAGGGGCAGTCGCCATACATCATCAACGCCAGTCTCTTTTATCAGCACCCCGACAAGAAAATAACTGCAAGCATCCTATTCAATCGCATAGGCAAACGGATAGTGGGAGTAGGACGAGTAGATAAAAGTGGCAGCGGAAGTATAAACAACGAGGTACCAGATAGCTACGAGATGCCGAGAAATGCTCTAGACCTAAGCCTAAGCTACCAATTTACGAAGCAGCTCGAACTGAAACTAACAGCCAATAACATTCTAAATAGCAAAGTGCAGTACAAGCAATTCCCACGCTACACCGACAGCGAAGGCAAAACGCAGCAACGCAACCAAACAACCAAAGAATACAAACTAGGACAAAACATCGACTTATCACTTACATACAAACTGTAATAATGACACAAATCAAAAAAACTGAAATGAAAAAGATGAACTTCGCGAAAAGGAGTATGCTACTGCTTGCAGGTAGCGCAGTAGCACTGGCAAGCCTATTTGCATCGTGCAATAAGAAAGATGATCCCGATCCCGACGTACCAAACAACAATAAGCTCGAGCTATTCAATGGCAACGAGATAGGAAATGGGTCGAGCAGCTACGAGATAAAAGCTGGAAGCTATACGCTCAAAAAAGGAAGCTACCAACTAAAAGGATGGGTGTACCTAACAGAGGGTGCCACGCTAACGATTGAGCCTGGCACAGTGATCAGAGGCGACAAGAAAACCCAGGCTACGCTAATCGTAGAACCTGGAGCCAAGCTGATAGCTAAGGGAAATGCACAGAATCCAATCGTATTTACATCGGCTCAAGCAGCTGGCAATCGCAGACCAGGCGACTGGGGGGGAATAGTGATATGTGGCCGTGCTATCAACAACCAAGGCAAGGCTGTCATAGAAGGAGGCTTGCGCACCGAGCATGGTGGCACAGACAATAACGACAACTCGGGCATACTGAGCTATGTACGTATCGAATTTGCAGGCTACCCATTCGCCGAAGACCAAGAGATCAATGGTCTTACCCTAGGATCGGTAGGAGCTGGCACACAGATCGACCACGTACAGGTTTCTTACTCAAACGACGATTCGTTCGAGTGGTTTGGAGGATGTGTAAACGCCTCGCACCTCATTGCATACAAGGGATGGGACGACGACTTCGATACCGACTTTGGCTACTCGGGCAAAGTGCAATACGCCTTAGCAATTAGAGACTCCAAGATCGCAGACAAATCGTGGAGCAACAGTTTCGAATCGGACAATGACGGCAAAGGAAGTACGAAGAGCCCTTTTACCAAAGCCGTATTTAGCAACGTAACCCTCATTGGCCCCATGGCAAGCGACCCGAACTTCCAAAACAACGAAGCCTATATCAATGGCGGTGGCATGAACCCCAATAACGGCTCGAAGACCGGAACCTTCCTTTCGGCCATGCAGATTCGTCGCAATTCACACCTAAGTATATTCAACTCGCTTGCTATCGGCTATCCCGTAGGCATCATTGTCGAAAACGACAAGGGAAGCACCACGCAAACAGCTGCCACAAACGGCGAGCTGCGTGTACAGAATGTGTTCTTTGCAGGAATGGGTATCGTGGGTACCGACGTAAACAAGAAAACCAGCCCCATCTACTCGACCGATGGCGGTGCCACTACCAATCCAGATAAGGAACCATTCTCGACGAGCTTCTTCCTCAATGGCAAGGGAAATAAGAATATGAGCATTGAAGAGCTAGGTATAGAAACGAGCAACTGGATGCCAAAGGCTGCAAGTC
Organism: uncultured Porphyromonas sp.; assembly: GCA_964535945.1. GTDB lineage: Bacteria > Bacteroidota > Bacteroidia > Bacteroidales > Porphyromonadaceae > Porphyromonas. The sequence goes on along the minus strand of CAZHWP010000005.1, from coordinate 14,033 downwards.
CGCTGATTGGTGGAGCCTCATTCTCAGACTCATTCCTCCATGGGATGGCGCCCAACAACTATGTAGGAGCATTCAAAAACAACGACAACTGGACCGATGCTTGGGCCAACTTCGATCCTCAAAATACGGTGTATTAATAAACTGATTTTTCTTCTTTATCCCCAGCAAGAGGGATATGTAGTGGGTGGAAGACGCTGATGTCTGCCACCCACTCTTGCATTCTAAACCGAGACTTTCATGAAATGCTTGATCGACTCTTTTCAGAATCGCACAAACAGAATAGACGCTTAGATTACAGACCTATAGCTCAGAGCTAAAGGAAGATTCATCGATCTACAATCTTGCATTCTTGCGTTAGCCCTAATCCGCTATAGGGATTTGCTTTGGTTTAGCCCACCTTGACCGCAGTGCCCGACACAGCTACCATGAGCATGGTATTGCCCGTACCGATAGTTTCGTAGTCGATATCTACCGAGAGTATCGCATTGGCACCCAGGCGCATCGCTTCGTTTGCCATTTCATTTAGCGCCTCTTCTTTGGCACGCTTCAACACATCTTCGTAAGAGCGAGTACGCCCGCCCACAATATCGCGAATACCAGCAAAGAAGTCACGAAAGACATTTGCACCCATTATAGCTTCGCCTGTAACAATACCGTAGTAGGCCTCGATTGTTTTCCCCTCTAAAGTGGGAGTAGTACTGATGATCATAAGAATGTTTATTTAGGTTGGAAGAATGATTGCTTCAAAGATAATCATAAAGGGCAAAGCATCAATAGCAGGGAGAGATATAAAAAAGCTGCTGCATCAAATCCGAAGACTTGACACAGCAGCAAAATGTCGTTTTGCGAAGAGCGATTAAAAGACAGCTATACTGCCCTCACAAGCTCCTAGCTACCGATTAGATTAGTAGCGTTCGCGTGGCTGACGTTGTGGAGCTGGACGATCAAGGGCTTCCTTGATGATCAGCTTACGACCTTGAAATTCTTGATCGAAAAGCGCTTCGATTGCATTCTTTGCATCGTCGTCGTTTTCCATTTCTACAAAACCAAAACCACGTGAGCGGCCTGTTTCACGATCGGTGATTACACGTGCGCCAGTTACTGGACCATACTGCTCTAACAGACCTCTGAGGTCATCTTCACGAACCCGATAGCTCAGGTTACCTAAGTAAATGTTCATACTTTACCTTAAAAAAAAATTATTGTTACGGAAAGACGGTAAACTGAAAAGGGTCAAAGCTAAAGGTAATGTATCGAACCGGAAAGGAGAAACATAACGTACTTGAGCAGGGAAACTAATCGGAATCTTGCCTCTTTCACCGTTGCAAAGAAAGAGCAAATAAACTTGACAGCAAGTGATTTAGATCGAAAAAGGTCGAAAAAGTAGCTTTTTAAAGCGAATTCATGTTATAGAACATAAAACGAACCACAGTTTTGGAATCTCGCTCGATACGATAGCGACGGTCGGCCTGCAAGCCCAAGGCCCATACGAGCTCAGCATCGGCCGTTAGCAAGAAGATCTGCTCACGCTCGGAGAGGGTCAAACGCTTATCTACAAAGCTTTTACTAAGCAGCTTGCTACCTTGCATACCATAAGGATAGATACGATCGCCCGTCTGGGGGCGACGCAGTACGAGCTGCTTGCCCTGCAGCTTGGCTAGGTCGACCAAGGCTTCGTGTGGCGGTATCCGAAGCTTTGTGTCAGCAGCCAGGGGCTCTATCTGCCAAGCGATCTTACTGCCATCGGGCAGCAGCAATTCGCCAGCATCATGCAGCTCTATCTGCAATGGCAACTCGGCATCGTTGCCTACCCCCCGATCCAACTCCAAGGCATCGAAGCTGCGGTATAGCCGATAGCCCTGGGTAGAAAAGAAGCGGGCGCCAGGCTGCCGTTCGATCGACTCGGCAATTTGCTCTATCTGAGCACGCGAAAAGCCCAGTGGCTGCAAGAGATCGTACAAGATAGTAAAGGGCGAGGCATAAGCTCGCAGCGTATCAATGCTGAGCCGGCCCTCCTGGGCCAATTGCTCACGCAATCGCTGCACCTCTTGCATGTAGATCGCCTCTACCCCACGCAGATTCTGCATCGTACGAGCAAAAGCATCTAGGAAAGAAGGATTGAGCTGGGCGAAGCGTGGTAGGAGCTGATGGCGTACGAAGTTTCGTTTGAACTGCTCGTCGGCATTGCTCGAATCGACACAATAGCCTTGTCCCTTGCCAGCCAAATAGGCCAAAAGATCTGCTTGAGGGATATCTAATAGTGGGCGAATAATGCCATCGTGCCGGAGATAGGGCATGCCACTCAGTCCCCTGATACCAGTTCCTGCAGCTAGGTTGAGCAGGATAGTCTCTGCATTGTCGTCGGCATGATGTGCTACCGCCAAGCGTTTGATGCCCGATCGCTGCATGAGCTGCTCGAAGTAGTCGTAACGCAAACGTCGAGCAGCCATCTCTATAGAGACAGACTGCTCGGCGGCATATTTATAGGTATCGAAGTCGATTAGGGAGAGCTCGATCTGCTTTTGCTTGCAGTAGGCTCTTACGAATGCCTCATCGGCATCGCTTTCGTCTCCACGTAAGTGAAAGTTGCAGTGTGCAGCTCGTACTTGGTAGCCCAGATCGAGCAATATCTCTGCCAGAGCTATACTATCTGCACCACCGCTAAGGCCTATCCAAAGCTCCTGTCTGGCCTGAAGCATAGCGTGCTCTCGGATGCAAGACTCTACTCGATCGAGTAGTGAAGACTTCGGCATAGATCTGAGGTTTTTTTATGGCATGCAGTATCGCTTACAAAAGTCTTACTTATCGCCTCCGCTGCCCATATTGGGGTCTACGATAATGCGGCCACAGTACTCGCATACGATGATGCGTTTGTGCTGCAATACGTCGAATTGCTTCTGAGGTGGGATCTTATTGAAGCAGCCACCGCAGGCATCTCTATCAATAGGCACCACGGCTAGGCCATTGTTTGCACCCTTACGGATACGCTTGAAAGCCATCAGCAGGCGCTTTTCGGTTTTCGCTTCGAGGCGCTTTGCTCTTTCACGTAGCTTGTCTTCGTCGATACGTGTTTCGTTGATGATACTATCTAGCTCAGACGATTTTTCGGCCAGTATCTCCTTGCGCTCTGCTAGCAATGCATTTACATCTACTATCTCTTGATTGCGCAGATCTACCTCATTGTTGTACTCTCTTATCTTCTTTTCGGAGAGCTGGATCTCTAGCTCTTGAAACTCCGATTCCTTGGTAAGATTTGAGTACTCGCGGTTGTTGCGAACGTCCTCGAGCTGTTGTTTATATCTTTCGAGCAAGCCTTGCGACTTTAGGATCTTTCCTTTCTCTTCGTTTATGGCATCTTGCAGACGCTTTACCTCGTCGGAAAACTTGCCGAGTCTGGTTTCTAAGCCCGCAATTTCGTCCTCCAGGTCTTCAACCTCCAAAGGCAGTTCGCCACGAAGCGTTCTGATCTGATCGATTTCCGATAGCGTGATTTGCAGTTTGTTTAGTGCGATCAGCTTTTCCTCTACGGTCTGATCCATTTCTGCGCTAGTCTTTTCTTTTGCCATATTTTTTATAAGTAGTTTACGGGGTTGCTTGTCTGCTGAGACAAATGAACTGCAAAGTTAGGGAATTTCTGCGATATAATGCGATGGAATAGCTCCTTAGCTATCTGCTCGCTCTCGTAGTGGCCGATGCATACGAGCAGCAAATGCTCGGCAGCATCGTAGTAGTCGTTGTATTTCGCCTCGCCTGTCAAGAGCAGATCGGCCTTGGCAGCGGCAGCGGCTCGCCAAAATGAAGCACCCGAGCCTCCCACCACAGCTACACGCTCGATGGGCTTGCCACGCAGTGGCGAGTGCGTCAGTGCCGTGAGTCCAAAGAGCGACTTCAAATGCTGGAGGTATTCCTGCTCGCCCATTGCTTGGGGCAATTTGCCTAGCACACCAGTACCCACGTCGCCGCTTTTATTGAGTAGTGGCACGAGGCTATAGGCCACCTCTTCGTAGGGGTGAGCCTGCATGAGTGCAGCCAGCACGGCTCGCTGCTTGTGGCGAGGCAGCAGGAGTGTCAGCTCTTGCTCCTCTTCGTGATGTAGCTCGCCGATTGCTCCTACGAAGGGCTTGGCACCAGGCTTGGCACGAAAGCTTCCCACACCACTGCTAGCGAAGCAGCAACTATCGTAGTCTCCTTGCTCCCCAGCACCAGCCTGCCACAGTGCTTCGAGCACTTGCTGCTTATGCACGAGTGGCACAAAAGTCTTGAGCTCGAGCAGCTGCCCCTCCATGGGGAGCAGTGTTTGGCAGCCTTGTAGCCCCAGCTTTTCGGCCAGCATGCTATTGATGCCCAGCGGCGCATTGTCGGCATTGGTATGAGCCGAGTAGATGCAGATCCGATGCTCGAAGGCGTAGGCGATGCAGCGCTCGATATAGCTATCGCTGCCGATGCGTTTGAGGGGTCGGAAGATGAGCGGATGGTGTGCCACTACGAGGTTGCAGCCACGAGCCACGGCCTCTTCGAGCACTTCGGGCAGCACGTCGAGGCAGAGCAATACGCCCGTTGCCTCGCGCTGCACATCGCCCAGCTGTAGTCCGCTATTGTCCCAGTCTTCTTGCCAGGCTAGTGGCATCGCCTCTTCGAGGCAGGCTATGACGTCACTTATCAGCATCTCTCTATATATTATGGTATTGCCCTATGCGTTTGGCAGGGGCTTAATGTCGAGGAATAGCTCGTCGAGCTGCTCACGGTCGATGCGAGCAGGAGCATCGAGCATCACGTCGCGTCCGGCATTGTTCTTAGGGAAGGCAATGCAGTCGCGTATGCTATCCAGGCCAGCGAAGAGCGACACCCAGCGGTCGAATCCGTAGGCGATGCCACCATGAGGGGGCGCTCCATACTTGAAGGCGTTCATTAGGAATCCGAACTGCTCTTCGGCCTTTTCGGGTGTGAAGCCTAGCACCTCAAACATGCGTCGCTGCAGCTCTTTGTCGTGGATACGGATGGAGCCTCCGCCCACCTCCACGCCATTGATGATCATATCGTAGGCATTGGCACGCACGCGGCCAGGCTCGCTATCGAGCAGTGGCAAGTCTTCGGGCTTGGGTGCCGTAAAGGGGTGATGCATGGCATAGAAGCGCTGGGTCTCTTCGTCCCATTCGAGCAGTGGGAAATCTGTCACCCAGAGGCAGGCAAACTTCGATTTGTCTCTCAGCCCTAGCTGCTCGGCCACTTCGAGACGTAGCTCGCACAGCTGCTTGCGCACCTTCATGGGCTCGTCGCCACTCAAGATGAGTATGAGGTCTCCTGGCTCGGCTTGGCAGCGCTCGGCGAGTGCTTGTAGTTGCTCCTGATTGTAAAATTTATCGACGCTACTCTTCACGTTGCCATCGGCTTCTACCCGGGCATAGACCATGCCTTTGGCACCGATTTGCGGACGCTTCACATAGTCGGTCAGTGCATCGAGCTGCTTGCGTGTATAGCTGGCAGCCCCCTTGGCACAGATAGCACCGATGTAGGCCGCCTCGTCGAATACGCCGAAGCCATGCCCCTGCATGATGTCCATCAATTCTACTATCAGCATTTCGAAGCGTGTATCGGGCTTGTCGCAGCCGTAGTATTTCATGGCATCGTCCCACGACATACGTGGGAATGGCGTCTCGACATCCACGCCATGCACCGACTTAAAGAGGTGCTTCGAGAGTCCTTCGAACGTCGTGAGTATGTCTTCTTGATCTACGAAGCTCATCTCGCAGTCGATCTGTGTAAACTCGGGCTGGCGGTCGGCACGTAGGTCTTCATCGCGAAAGCACTTCACGATCTGGAAGTAGCGATCGAAGCCGCCCACCATGAGCAGCTGCTTGAAGGTCTGTGGCGACTGTGGTAGGGCATAAAACTGCCCTGGGTTCATACGCGATGGCACCACAAAGTCGCGCGCCCCCTCGGGTGTTGACTTGATGAGCATAGGCGTTTCTACCTCTAGGAAGTCTTGCGAATCGAGATACTTGCGCACCTCGAGTGCCATCTTGTGGCGCAGCTCCATATTGCGGCGCACGGGGTTGCGTCGCAGGTCGAGGTAGCGATACTTCATCCTCAGCTCGTCGCCCCCGTCACTTTCGTCTTCGATGGTAAAGGGTGGCAAGTCGGCACGGTTTAGTATCGTCAGGTCCTTTACGTCTATCTCCACCTCGCCAGTTGGCAGCTGTGGGTTTTTGCTCGAGCGTTCCATCACCTGCCCCTCCACAGTGATCACCCACTCGCGCCCCATGTGCTCGGCCTGCTGGCATAGCTCGGCCGACGAAGAGGCTTGATTGAAGACGAGCTGCGTGATGCCGTAGCGATCGCGCAGGTCTACGAAAGTCATTCCACCCATACGGCGCACACGCTGCACCCATCCCGATAGTTTCACTTGGCTACCTACGTCGGCTAGGCGAAGCGAGCCACAAGTATTCGTTCTGTACATATATATTATGGTATTGCTTATTGTTGCTATGGATTGCTTTTTGCAGAGCGCCTTGGGCGTCGAGCTGCAGAAACACACACAAAAGTACAGAAAAGCATCGGATTATACCAATTTGCTCTAGCCAAAGAAGGCAGAGACGACGCTAGCAGCCGGCATCGAAATAAGCGTTAGGGGTAGAGCTTCATTCGAATAAAAGGCTTACCTTTGAAGCAAAAGCACGAGGAGACGTATATTTTGCTCTCTATACATTCAATTTCATTTATAACTAATAAATTTTAGACATGACTACAAATTCCAAAAATCAACCCATCGACCTCAAACAATTACCCAGCATGCTGACACTATGCTTCGTCGATCGATGCCCTCGCAAAGCAGACTGCCTACGCTACCAAGCCCAAGCACACGGGCACAGCAAGGGAAGCGACATCATTGGCTGCATCCACCCCGAGATCGAATTATCGACAGCGGGTTGCGCCCACTTTGCCAGCAGCGAAAAGCAAGCATACGTGCGAGGGATCAAGAAACTCTTTGACCAAATCCCTTACAACACAGCTACTGACGCCAAACGCCAGCTTAGGACCAAATACGGTCAGACGAAGTTCTATCGCATGATGCGTGGCGAGTTCTACCTCTCGCCGGCCGAGCAAAAGCAGCTACTAAAATTCTTCGCCCAGCGTGGAATTCGAATTGAGCAACCCGAGTTTGACCACACAGAGTGGCGCTACGACCTGTGCTCGTCCTACCACGATCCCAGCACAGAGAATAACTAACACAAGAGCCATCCTTTCATCGCTCCTACCCTAGCTTCCTAAATCAACTTAGGGAGCTAGGGATTTTTTTGACTTTTCGGCGCAGATTTTCATCAGCTTGGCAATACATTTCCATCACGATGGAAATAAATTTTCACCTGATGGAAAAAAAAATTTCATCTGATGGCAAATTCTTTTTAAGGGATGAAAATAAATTCTCCTCTTATACTTGGGCTAGAAGCAGCCTAATCAGCAAACACTAGAGCCATCAGCGGCAGCAAAAAGTGAATGAATTCAACGCCACATGGGCCAAGAAACAGGGCGAAACGAGCTGTCAGATTTGCGATTTTAACAAATCAATTGAACAGAACAATGAGCACTGACAGGAGACCGTCTGATGAGCGAGACTAATCTTTTGGAAAACTTTTCAACAAAATAGAAAATACATTCAGCTCATTAACAGAGTCTTAACGAAACGTTTTGGAAAACTTTTCAACAACGAAGGCGAAGACTATTGTACACTATGAATATAATACCTAATATTGCAATCTAAATTATCTAACCCTTTATTAGTTCAATCCAATGAAACGGAAAACATACTCATTCGACGAGGCTTTTGCTGCCTCCAACGAATACTTCGCTGGCGACGAGCTGGCTGCCAAAGTGTGGGTAACGAAATACGCCCTCAAAGACGCCTTTGGCAATATCTACGAAAAAAGCCCCGCCGACATGCATCAGCGCCTCGCTAGCGAGGTGGCACGCATCGAAAAGAAATATCCCAACCCGATGAGCGAAAAAGAGCTGTTCGACCTCTTCGACCACTTCCGATACATCGTGCCACAAGGCAGCCCCATGACGGGCATTGGCAACGACTTTCAGGTGGCGTCGCTCTCGAACTGCTTCGTGGTGGGACTCGACGGCAAGGCCGACTCGTATGGCGCCATCATACGCATCGACGAAGAGCAAGTGCAGCTCATGAAACGACGCGGTGGCGTGGGGCACGACCTCTCGCACATACGCCCCAAGGGATCGCCCGTCAAAAACTCGGCCCTCACATCTACTGGCCTCGTGCCATTCATGGAGCGCTACTCTAATAGTACGCGCGAGGTAGCCCAAGACGGACGCCGAGGTGCACTGATGCTTTCCGTTTCGATCAAACACCCCGACTCCGAATCGTTCATCGACGCCAAGATGGTAGAAGGCAAAGTGACGGGAGCAAACGTATCGGTGAAGATCGACGACGACTTTATGCGCGCCGTAGTAAACGAACAGACTTACGAGCAAAAGTACCCCATCGACTCCGACACACCCACCTGGACGCAAGAGATCGACGCACAGAAACTCTGGAAGAAGATCATCTACAACGCTTGGCGATCGGCAGAGCCTGGTGTGCTATTCTGGGACACCATCATACGCGAGTCGGTGCCCGACTGCTATGCAGACCTCGGCTTCGCAACCGTATCGACCAACCCCTGCGGCGAGATACCTCTCTGCCCCTACGATAGCTGCCGACTGCTAGCCATCAACCTCTACTCGTATGTGCGCCAGCCATTCACCGACAAGGCAAGCTTCGACTTCGACCTATTCGCCAAACACGTGGCAGCAGCACAGCGCATCATGGACGACATCATCGACCTCGAAAGCGAAAAGATAGAGCAGATACTGCAAAAGATCGATAGCGACCCCGAAAGCGAAGAAGTGAAGGGAGCAGAACGCTGGCTCTGGCAGAAGATCCAACGCAAAACACTGCAAGGACGACGCACCGGAGTGGGCATCACAGCCGAAGGAGATATGATTGCCGCCATGGGACTAAGATATGGTAGCGACGAAGCGATCGAATTTGCCGAAAAAGTGCAGCGCGCACTGGCTCTTGCAGCCTATGGCAGCTCGGTAACGATGGCCAAGGAACGCGGTGCCTTCGAGCTATTCGACGCCAAGCGTGAGGAGAAGAACCCCTTTATACTCCGACTCAAAGAGGCCGACCCCAAGATGTATGAAGAGATGGTGAAGCATGGCCGACGCAACATCGCTTGCCTCACGATAGCCCCTACGGGATCGACCAGCCTGATGACACAGACCTCGTCGGGTATCGAACCCGTATTCATGCCCGTGTACAAGCGCCGCCGCAAGGTAAACCCCAGCGACAAGAACGTACAGATCGACTTCGTAGACGAGGTGGGCGACAGCTTCGAAGAGTTTGTAGTCTACCACCACAACTTCAAGACCTGGATGCAAGCCAATGGCTACGACACCAACAAGAAGTACAGCAGCGAAGAGATAGACGAGCTGGTGGCCAAATCGCCCTACTACAAGGCTACGGCCAACGAGATAGACTGGGTGGCCAAAGTGAAGATGCAAGGCCGACTACAGAAGTGGGTAGACCACTCGATAAGCGTAACGATCAACCTGCCCAACGATGTGAGCGAAGAGGTGGTAAACACCCTCTACGTCGAGGCGTGGCGCTCGGGATGTAAGGGCTGTACCGTCTATCGCGACGGCTCACGCAGCGGAGTACTACTCTCCGACAAGCCCAAGAAAGAGAAAAAAGAGAACGCCGACCTCGAACTCGCCCAATCGCTAAACAACATCCCCCTTGCGGCCATACAATCGCGCCCCAAAGAGCTAGAGGCAGATGTAGTACGCTTCCAAAACAACCGCGAGAAGTGGATTGCCTTCGTAGGACTCTACGAGGGTCGTCCCTACGAGATCTTCACTGGTATTGCCGACGATGATGAGGGCATCATGCTACCCAAGAGCGTAAACTCGGGCAAGATCATCAAAAGCCAAGACGAGAACGGACACAAGCATTACGACTTCCAGTTCTGCAACAAACGCGGATTTAAAGTTACCATCGAAGGACTCGACAGCAAGTTCAACCCCGAGTATTGGAACTATGCCAAGCTCATCTCGGGCGTATTGCGCTACGGCATGCCCATCGAGCAGGTGGTTTACCTCGTGCAAGGCATGTCGCTCAACGACGAATCGATCAACACCTGGAAGAATGGTGTGGAGCGTGCCCTCAAGAAGTACACCCCCAACGGAGCCAATGCTAAGGGACAGACCTGCCCCAACTGCCAGCTCGACTCGCTAGTCTATCAAGAAGGCTGCCTCACCTGCACCAACTGTGGCGCCTCACGCTGCGGATAGACCCGCACAATAACACCCCCTTCATTTCCTACGAGGGCATGTCCAGCCATTGGCTAGGCATGCCCTCGCTTCGTCTAGCTCGGCACAAGTCGAGAAAAAGCACGCTTATACAGGAATTTACACTCCAACAGATTGCTATTCGAAGAAGTTTCGCTACTTTTGCACAGAAATGGCTACCCCATGACACACGAAGAAGAGCGCAAACTAATCCTCCTTGAGGAAAACACACAGCAAATGATCAAGCTCATCAAAAGGCAGCATGCCGAGATAGAGCGACTTCGTGGGGAACTGATGCAAAAATGCGAAGAAGTAGAGACCCACTCGCAGGCAATCAACGTAGCCGAGGCTAAGAATAAGACCTTGCTCACCGCACGCATTATAGCAGCCGACCGCTCGGAGGCCAAAGAAGCGAAGGCGAGCTTGCAACGATTGATATCAGAGATAGATCAGTGCATAGCACTATTGCAAACCGAACAAAAAGGATGAATAGAGAGAGTGGCAATAAAGAGACAGGCAATGTGATGCAAAACATCACCTTGATGCTCGATGGCGCCATGCTCAAAGTAAGAGTACCAATCAAAGACGAAGCACTATACAGGAAGGCTGCAAGCCGGATCAACCTACGAATTGACCGCTACCGTAGCGCCTTTCCACACAGCGAGCACTTGCCACCCAAAGGATACCTGATGATGGCTGCGCTCGACTCGGCATTTCACCTCCAAAGGCTCCGTCAAGAGTACGACCACAAGCCCATCGACCAACGAATCGACAAGCTAAACAGAAGCATCGAGCAGGTACTAGACAAGTACAAGCTCTAAACCATCGAGAGGCTCGCTAGTGCGTGTCCAAGTCTGGTAGCTACTTACCCATCCTACTGCAAGTAAATCTCCGACATCGACCATCACCCTACAGTCGCAACGGCAATCGAGGGTGATCCCTGCAAAGGCAGTATCACTGCCCCCCTTGTTCTACTCCTCAACTACGTTTCTGCATCATCAGTACAGCATAGTGTAGCCCGCTTTGCCAAGCAAAGCCGTGGGCTATATCTACCGCTTGGTGGGTAGAGTAGTCAAAATAAGTGAGAGTAAGGAAACAAGAACAATCAAAGTATACACGTAAGAAACAATGTCATTACCATTACTATTAGTTAGCATATTCGCAGGCATATTGGGCGGAGGAGCTATCGTGTGGGTACTCACACGTACGCTGCTGAAGCAGAAGTCGGAGTCTATCCTCTCCGAAGCCAAGCGCGAGTCGGAAGTGATCAAGCAGAAGAAACTGCTCGAAGTAAAGGAGAAATTCATCCAGCTAAAAGGAGACCTCGAGAAGCAAGTAGCACAACGCAATAGCAAACTGCAGTCGGTGGAGTCGAAGCTCAAAAACAGAGAGCAAAGCCTCAACCAGAGACAAGAAGAGCTAAACAGAAAGAACAAAGAAATAGAGCAGCAACGCGATAACCTCAATGCGCAGCTCTCGCTAGCCGAAAAGAAAAACGTTGAGCTCGAAGAGATCAAGCGTCGCGAACAAGCCGAGCTCGAGACTATATCTGGCCTATCGGCAGAGGATGCCAAGCTTCGACTAGTAGAGAGCCTCAAAGACGAAGCCAAAGGCGAAGCCGAAGCCTATATCTCGGAGATTGTAGAAGAAGCCAAGATGAGTGCCAACAAGCAGGCCGAGCGCATCGTGATACAAGCCATCCAGCGAGTAGCCACAGAGACCGCAATCGAAAACTCGGTAACGGTATTCCATATAGACAATGATGAGATAAAGGGTCGAATCATCGGGCGTGAAGGACGTAATATCAGAGCCTTAGAATCAACCACGGGAGTTGAAATCATCGTAGACGACACCCCCGAAGCCATCATCCTATCGGGATTTGACCCTGTAAGAAGGGAGATAGCCCGCCTCGCTCTGCACCAGCTGGTACAGGATGGACGTATCCACCCTGCTCGCATCGAAGAGGTCGTTACCAAGGTAAAGAAGCAGATCGAAGAAGAGATCATCGAAACAGGCAAGCGCACCGTGATCGACCTAGGTATCCATGGTATGCACCCCGAGCTGATCCGGATGATCGGTAAGATGAAGTACCGCTCGAGCTACGGGCAAAACCTACTGCAGCACTCGCGCGAGACAGCCAACCTATGCGCCATCATGGCCGCCGAGCTGGGGCTCAACCCCAAGAAAGCCAAACGTGCAGGACTCTTGCATGATATCGGCAAGGTGCCCGACGACGAACCAGAGCTACCTCACGCACTGCTAGGGATGAAGCTCTGTGAGAAATTCAAAGAGAAGCCCGACATCTGCAACGCTGTAGGAGCTCACCACGACGAAACAGAGATGAGCACCCTACTGGCACCAATCGTGCAGGTCTGCGATGCTATCAGTGGAGCCCGCCCAGGTGCTCGTAGAGAGATTGTAGAGGCATACATCAAGCGTCTCAACGACCTTGAGCAACTAGCCCTCTCGTACCCAGGTGTTCAAAAGACTTATGCCATACAGGCAGGTCGTGAGCTACGCGTGATAGTAGGTGCAGAAAACACCGACGATAGCGCTGTAGAGAAACTCTCTAGCGAAATAGCCCGTCGCATCCAAGACGAGATGACCTACCCAGGACAGGTCAAGATCACCGTAATACGCGAGTCTCGCTCGGTAAGCTACGCCAAGTAATTCGCAAAGCTTCTGTAAGAGAAAGCAAACGTCATGTACTATAAAGGCAGTCAAGATTAACTTTCTTGGCTGCCTTTAACTTTTGTTTCATAAATATTTATTACCTTGCACTCCATAAGAGAGACAATATTGAGTAACAATCTATTATTCATTTAAAAGAGAAACATATGAAAAAGTATTTTGCAGAATTAATTGGCACGTTCGTTTTAGTTCTAATGGGCTGTGGTAGTGCCGTATTGGCAGGTGGTATGCCCGAAGCTGTGGGCTCGGGTGTGGGCACCTTGGGTGTAGCTATGGCTTTCGGTCTAGCTGTTGTAGCCATGGCTTATGCCATTGGAGGCATTTCGGGCTGTCACATCAATCCCGCCATCACATTCGGAGTATTCCTTAGCGGAAAGATATCTGGCAAAGACGCTGGTATGTACATCCTCTTCCAGTTTATCGGTGCACTCTTGGGCTCGGCAGTACTCTTTGCTATTGCTTCGCCTATGGGTCTGACAGCAACTGGAGCAAACAGCTTCAACCCCGACTTTATGCTACCAGCCTTCTTGGCCGAAGCGGTATTTACTTGCATCTTCGTATTGGTAGTTTTGGGTGTTACATCGAAGAGTGGCAACGGCTCGCTTGCTGGTTTAGCTATCGGTCTTTCACTGATCCTAATCCACATTGTTTGTATCCCTATTACAGGTACATCGGTGAACCCAGCACGTAGCTTCGGCCCTGCAATTTTCGCTGGTGGTCAAGCCCTCAGCCAGCTATGGCTCTTCATCCTAGCGCCACTAATCGGTGCAGGTGTCGCTTCGTTTATCTGGGGTGCAATCAGCACCAAAGAGCAGCGCTAAAAGCATTAAGCTCGCATAGCAAAAATAGGAAAGCCGTCCAACTCGAACTTGGATGGCTTTTCTTTTGCTGACTTCGACACACATCACCCTTGATTTTTGTATGTGACTGATTATTCGTTTTTATGTCTTTCAAATTGCTCATTTGGGTGACGCAAGCAAAAAGTTTGCTCG
>CAZHWP010000004.1:45578-76117 GCA_964535945.1 uncultured Porphyromonas sp. | reverse complement strand
TCGACCCCGATTTCTGGAAATCCGTTTAGGGTGACGCATTGTCGAAGTCAGGAGGCCTCCAAAGCTAAAGGAGGATGTACTAAACTACGAATTGCGTAGCAGTACATCCTCCTTTTTTATCAGGTCTAATGAGCCTTATTAGTTCTTACTATTCGGTCTCATCAAAGCCAGCAGACGAAGAATCATATAGATCCAAAACACGAATGCAAGAATCCAAACAAGCCAAATATGGGCGAGGAAGAAAGCACTAAGATGGGCTCCTAAAAGTATTCCAAATGCTAGTAGGCAGAGTTTAAAGATCGTATAATCTAGCACAGTAAACTTCCTCGCGGCTTGGATCATACGATTTAGCAATGTACTCATCATCAATTGGTATTAGAGGGTTCGTATTTTATGCCTTAGCTCGTGGCAACTTTGTACTCCGAGCTAGATTCTATTCTCTATGCAGTCTGGGCTGTACTACTTATGGAGTCTAACGATAACGAACTCGATTATTGTTCGAATCAGCTTGGAGCTACGTGACTACTCTTCGTAGGGTTCGGAGCAGAGCTCCAAGATACGCCCAGCAAGCTTGGCATCGACATTGGCTGCCTCGCCATAAGCAACAGCTCGCTCTTCAAAACGCTGTACTATCGAAGCAGACACAGAGGGCTCTATATCCAACTCTGGCAATCGTGTCAAAAGCCCTAAACTGCGGAAAAACTCTTCTGTACATAAGATCGCTTCGTCTACCCTATCAGACTCGCTTCCATAATCGATACCCCAAATACGCTCGGCATAGTGCAACATTTTCTGACGCTTCTGCCCCTTGCCCAACACTTTGAGTAGCGCTGGTAATACTACCGCTAGGGTGTGCCCGTGCGTTAGGCCTGTAAGAGCAGTTAGCTCGTGCCCGATCATGTGAGTTGCCCAGTCTTGCTTTACTCCCATGGCTATGAAGCCATTGAGCCCCATCGTTGCCGAGAGCATAAAGTCTGCCATCAGATCGTAATTCTCTTGGTATGCTTGGATGAGCGGAGCAATCTCAATGATGCTTAATAGGATACCCTCTGCCCAACGATCCATCAAACGGCTTTGATTGGCTTCGGTCATGTATTGTTCCATCACATGCACGAAGGTATCTACCAAGCCACATGCCACTTGGTATGGAGGCAGTGAGAAGGTATAGCTTGGATCGAGGAAGGATGCTTGGGGATGCTGGCTATAAAATGCGTATTTTTCTTGGGTCTCCTCCGAAGAGATGACTGCACCAGCATTCATTTCGGAGCCAGTAGCAGGAAGAGTAAGGATAGTATAGAGTGGGAGGAAGGGACCTTTGCTATAGCCCTTAAGTACCATCTGCCAAGGATCTTCGTCTGAATCGACTGCCGCAGCGATTAGCTTCGAACCATCGATTACTGAGCCACCACCTACAGCCAATACGGCTCTACACTTCTTCTCCTTTGCCAGCTCGATGGCCTTGCGAAGGGTTTCCACCTTCGGATTAGACTCGATACCCCAAAACTCAACAAGATCAAACTCTTTGAGTTGTTCTATTAGGGCATCATAGACCCCATTCTTTTTGACGCTACCCGAGCCAAACGTTACTAATATGGGCTGACCTTGAGGTAAGACCTTAGCAAGATCGGCAATGCAATCTTTACCGAAGTAAAGCGCGGTGGGATTATGAAACTTGAAATTATTCATTCTTTCTATTCGATTTTATGATTATTCACTCACCCAAAGTTAGCAGAATTTGGCAAGTGTACAACACTAAAAAGCATCTAAGTTCATAGGAAACGGCGTGTATTGGGTCATTATGGCGGATGCTTCACTTCCTTCGAATCCCGTTTCAACGCTATTCGAATGACATCTGAACACTTTGCAAACAGATTCCTACAATTGCGAGAATGGATTATCACAGTTACGAGAATGGATTACCACAACTATGGGAATGGATTACCACAACTACGAGAATGCAGCGTACTGAACTGACTTGATAGTTTTGATTTGTTATTCTGCTTTTGCATGACACATTATTACATAAGCGTAAAACAAAACCCACAACCGCAGCACTGTTGGGCGCTACAGTTGTGGGTCAATTCATAAGTAAGTCTCCAGCTAATCAGGCCTCTTAAAAGGGGCTACTGATTGTAGAGAGCGAAATGTTGAAGCTTAGAGCTTATTGTCTGAGCCTAATACGTTCTTGATTTTGTGGATATAGAGTTCGCGCAGGCTATCACGAGCTGGACCTAAATATTTACGTGGGTCGAACTCTGCAGGTTTGTTTGCAAAGACTTCGCGTACAGCAGCTGTCATTGCCAAACGGCCATCACTATCGATATTGATCTTACATACGGTACTCTTAGAGGCACGACGTAACTGCTCTTCGGGAATACCTACAGCATCCTTCAAGGCTCCACCATATTTATTGATCGTATCTACCTTGTCTTGAGGTACCGACGAAGAACCGTGCAGTACAATTGGGAAACCAGGGATACGGCGCTCGATTTCTTCCAAAATATCGAAGCGTAGTGGTGGTGGCACCAAATGTCCATTTTCATCCTTAGTACATTGCTCGGGAGTAAACTTGTTTGCACCGTGCGAAGTACCAATCGAAATGGCAAGCGAATCAACACCTGTACGCTTCACGAAGTCAATAACTTCATCGGGCTGTGTATAAACATGCTTTTCGGCTTGCACATCATCCTCGATACCTGCGAGTACACCCAATTCGCCTTCTACAGTTACGTCATACTGGTGTGCATAATCAACAACACGTTTTGTAAGGGCAATATTCTCTTCGTATGGTAGGCTCGAGCCATCGATCATTACAGATGAGAAGCCCATTTCGATACAGCTTTTACAGAGTTCGAAAGTATCGCCGTGGTCTAGGTGAAGTACGATCTGAGGATTTGGGCAGCCAAGTTCCTTGGCATACTCTACTGCTCCCTGAGCCATATAGCGCAGTAATGTCTGACTGGCATACTTACGGGCACCGCTCGAAACTTGTAAGATAACTGGAGAATTGGTTGCAACTACAGCCTGAATAATGGCTTGCATTTGCTCCATGTTATTGAAGTTATAGGCTGGGATAGCATAGCCACCTTTCATTGCCTTATCAAACATCTCACGTGAATTTACTAACCCTAAGGTTTTGTAGTCTACCATAATGAAAATTTTTGAAGATTATTAGTACTGAACTCCTACAAAGTTAGCCCTTTTGTATGTAATATGAAGCATAATATCCAAAGAAAAACGCGCCATACACAGAGGATCTATGCAATAAGCACCTTTCTGATACAGCATAGTCATTTATTAGCGGCAAATACAATATCTAAGCAGCGTCTTGTAAATCTACCTCAGTGATATTACTTCTAGTCTGCTCACTACTTGCGTAGCGAGCACCTCTTGTCTGATTAAAAAAGGGTTTGCAGAGACACTCGCTCCGCAAACCCTTGAATCAAATCGCTAATCGATCGAAAAAGCCAACTACCTTCCGTTTTGGCTATAATCGTCGTTGAGTTGTTTAATAAGTTCGTCGGTAATATCGTAAGCTTCTTCGCCGTAGAGTAGGTTATCTAAGCCCACATTGCTAAGTATGTATTGATACTTGGCCTCCTTATTGAAAAGCTGAATTTGAGCTTTAATACGCTCCATGATCTTTTCATTGGCTTCGAGTTGCTTTTTGCCCAGACTCTGTGTCATATTAAGCTCGAGGCGCTGGCCCTCTTCCTGCATTTTCATAATCTTTTCTTGCTCAGCACGAGCTGCATCTTCGCTTGTAAAAGCATTGATACGTAGGCGACGCTGAAAATCGTCGGCTGCCTTTTGCATAGCATTTACTTTCGAAGCGAGCGTTTGGCGATTCTTATCGGCCTCTTTAGTAAGTTCGGCTTCTACATCGCGGTAATATTGGTAGCCAGAAAGCAGGCTGTCCATTCTAACGAAAGCGATGGGTAGAACGAGTTCTTTTTCATTTGCAGAATTATTCTGCAGGGGTGCCTTCTTTGCACTGGGCTTGAGAGTAATTGCGAAGAGTGCCATGATGGCTACGGCCAAAATGGCATGAATGATGTAATGGATCTTGTTCATTATAGTGTTAGTTGATTGATTGACTAGGGAAATTTGGCTTGTGCATACTAATCTTCTTGATCCTTGATGCGATCTGCCAAGTTGCGATGCTTCTGAGCCTCGCGATGCTGAGAGCGATGGCAGCCAATTCCTTGATCACGAAGCTCTTTGCTAGCTCCTACATGACTGGAGGGGAAGCGGCCCTTGAAAAAAAAGACGCGAACACCCAAAAAAAGGATGGCAATTCCAACAATTATGATAGAAGATAGAAGTAATGCGTTCATAATTCCGTATATTTGCAGAGTACAAAGGTAGGAAATTCTACCTAATAGCTAAACTATTAACAACTAAGACAAAATGGACATTACGCAACTGAAGCCCCAAAGTGTGTGGAGGTTCTTCCACGAGATCACCCAAGTGCCTCGCCCATCTAAGAAAGAGGAAAAAATACTGGCATACTTTATCAAGTTTGCCGAAGATCGCAAATTAGCATACAAAACCGATAAAGTAGGAAACCTTGTAATCAGCAAACCTGCTACCCCTGGCTACGAAAATCTGGAAACAGTAATCCTTCAAAGCCATATGGATATGGTCTGTGAGAAAAACGCAGATAAAGTGTTCAACTTCGATACAGATCCTATCCAAACAATAGTAGATGGCGACTGGCTCAAGGCAGATGGAACAACTCTAGGAGCAGACAACGGTATTGGCTGTGCAGCACAACTTGCACTACTCGATGCCTCTGATATTGAGCACGGACCGATAGAATGCCTCTTCACAATGGATGAAGAGACTGGTATGACAGGAGCTATGGGTCTAGAGCCTGGCTTCTTTGAGGGTCGTATATTACTTAACCTCGACAGCGAGGACGAAGGCGAACTATTTATTGGTTGTGCTGGAGGTATGGGTACGATGGCTGAGTTTACTTACGAAGCTCGCGAGACTACAAATGACTACAGCTACTTCGAAATAAAAGTAAGCGGTCTAAAGGGTGGCCACTCTGGTGGCGAAATCCACGTTGGACTTGGCAATGCCAACAAACTGCTCAATCGCTACCTTTACAATCTAGAAAAGGAGCTTGACTGGAAGCTCTGCTCATTCCAAGGAGGAAACCTTCACAATGCGATCCCTCGTGAAGCAACAGCCGTGATTGGAGTTAAGCCAAGCGATAAGGAACGTGCTCGCATTATCCTCAACGAATTGGCTGCAGATGTTGAAAGCGAACTCAAGCGCGTCGATCCAGGTGTGAAATTCGAAATGCAATCGACTGAACAACCAAAACAGCGTATCGACTGTAAGACTAAGCGCAACCTAGTTCATGCATTGTATGCATGCCCTCACGGTGTGATGGGTATGAGCCACGACCTAGAAGACTTGGTTGAAACATCAACCAACCTCGCATCTGTAAAAATGGAGGGTAAGGACAAGATCTTGGTCGAAACAAGCCAAAGAAGCTCGACAGCATCGTTGCTAGCAGACGTTGCTAACGTAGTGTATATCGTATTCGAAATGGCTGGTGCAAAACTAAGCATACGTGATCCATATCCAGGATGGCGTCCAAATCCAGACTCTCCAATCCTAAAGGCTGCAGCAGAGTCTTATGTAAGAGTATTTGGCAAGGAGCCTGCAGTTAAGGCCATCCACGCTGGACTTGAGTGTGGTCTTTTCCTCGACAAGTATCCCTACCTCGACATGGTAAGCTTTGGCCCAACTATGCGCGATGTACACTCGCCAGACGAAAAGATCCTTATACCAACAGTACAACTTTGGTGGGATCACTTGGTAGATATGCTTAAACATATCCCTAAGAAGAAATAATAGAGGATAAGCGTCGTAAACCGTACGACAATCCATCCAGTTTATAACGGGGCTGTGTCAAACTTGAAGATTGACATAGCCCCGTTTTTTTCGCCCATGCTTGGCAAACAAAAAGCCTCAGCTCGTGAAAGCTGAGGCTCCTTATGTTATTGATCACTGAAATAGCTCTGTCTATTGGAGTTATTTCATGCAATCTGTTTGCTAATGCTACAAACTCAAGGGCTTTCGTTACTTATACGATACCACTAAAGCCCATGAATGCCATAGCTAGGATACCGGCAGCAAGCAAAGCTGCAGGGATTCCCTTCATTGCTTTGGGGAGTGTGGTAGTATCGAGCTGCTCACGAATGCCAGCAAAGACAACCATTGCAAGCGTAAAGCCAATAGCTGTAGAGATAGCATAGATGAAGCTTTCTAGAAAGTTATACTCCTTCTGGATTACAAGGATAGCAACCCCAAGCACACAACAGTTAGTTGTAATAAGAGGCAAGAACACCCCCAAGGCTTGATACAAGGGAGGAGACACTTTTTTGAGCACAATCTCCACCATTTGCACCAGACAAGCAATCACTAGGATGAAAGCAATCGTCTGCATGAAACCCAAACCGTTTGGATCGAGCACATACTTCTGTAGCAAGAAGGTTACGATGGTTGAGATAGCGAGTACAAATGTAACAGCAGCTCCCATACCCAAAGAGGTATCTACTTTCTTCGAAACGCCTAAGAAAGGACATATTCCTAAGAATTGCGATAGTACGACGTTGTTTACAAATACCGCCGCAATAAATATCATGATATATTCCATAATCTAAATCTTATTAAAGTGAGATACTATGCCTTCTTTGTCATTTTGTTGACCGCAGCAATCATGTAGCCTAGTACTATAAAAGCTCCTGGTGCCAATACAAAGATGAGCGAACCATAAGTCTCGGAATAGATGCTAAAGTCGAACAAACGTCCCGTACCAAGGAATTCGCGCAGCATACCCAGAATGGTAAGGCTCATAGTAAATCCTAAACCTATGCCGATACCATCGAATGCAGACTTGACAACATTTTGCTTAGAAGCAACTGACTCTGCCCTACCGAGCACAATACAGTTCACCACGATCAAAGGGATGAAGATACCCAAGCTCTTGTTTAGGTCGGGCATATAGGCCTGTATGAGTAACTGCAAGACAGTTACGAAGCCTGCAATGATAACAATAAAAGAAGGGATACGTACCATGTCGGGGATGAAGTTCTTTATTAGTGAAATCACCACGTTCGAACAAATCAACACAAACATAGTAGCTAGCCCCATGCTCATTCCATTGATGGCAGAGCTCGTTGTGGCTAGAGTGGGACACATACCTAAGAGAAGCACAAATGTGGGGTTCTCTTTGACTAATCCATTTACAATTATTCCTAAATTCTTATTCATAGTTCATTGCATTTAGTAGGTTGCTTCTTGCTCCACCATTGGAGCTTCAACTTCGACGCTCTCAGATGCACCAGTAACACCCTCGACAGCTACGCCCTTCGTTACTTGATAGGCGCTATAAGCACGATTTACAGCATCGAGGAAGGCTCGACTGCTGATAGTGGCAGCTGTAATAGCATCTACCTTACCACCATCTTTACTCACCTTTAGGGGTTCGGCACCCATCGAAACTCCACGCATGTCTTGTATCGCACCTTCATTCTTGGCTGGAGCATGATAGAATTCTTGCATCTTAGACCCTAGGCCTGGAGTTTCGGCATGCTGAAGAACCGAAAAATCGTGAATCTTAGAATCATTATCAAAACCTATCATGATTGTTATCAGACCACTGAAGCCGTTTTTTGTATACGTCTCGATGGCATAACCCACAATCTCGCCAGCCTTCTTGGCAGGGAATACGACTAAGCTATCTGGCTCATTGGGCACAGCTACCTTAAACTGCTCCTCGAATGGATTGTTGTCAAACTCGGGTACGACAGCCTTGATAGCGGCCACCTTGGCATCAACTTCGGCCTTAGCAATTGGTTTGGCTGTAACCTGATTCATAAAGCCAAGCGCTGCTGCTACAATGAGGCAAATGCCTGTGAGCGATAGCAACATATTGGGGAGTGTAGAACTTAACTTTTTCATTTGCTTTTTCCTCCAAATAGTTTAGGACGCATGTACGTATTGATAAGAGGCGTAAATGCATTCATAATAAGTATGGCAAAGGACATCCCCTCGGGATATGCACCGAAGCTACGAATCACTACTGTAAGCACACCGATCAGACAACCATAAAGGATCTGCCCCGAGCGGCTCATAGGAGATGTAACATAGTCGGTAGCCATGAAAATAGCTCCCAACATCATACCTCCACTCAGTAAATGGAACCAAGGCAGTGGATAGATCGATGGATTGATGAAATGAATCAGTGAAGCAATAACGAACGCCGAAGCGAAAATCGATACAGGAATATGCCAAGTGATGATCTTTTTATATAGCATATACACAAAACCCAGCAATAAGGCTAAGGTACTAACCTCGCCAAGGGATCCAGCTTTGCCAATTCCTAAGAACATAGCCAATGTGCTTGGCATCATATCCCAAGAGACACCTGGAGCTCCATGAATGATGGCCTTCATCAATCCTAAAGGTGTGGCCCCTGTAGTAGCATCGGTATACGCTGCCAACTGACCAACCTCCGGCCAGATAGTCATCTGAGCAGGGAATGAGATCAATAAGAAAACTCGGCCAACCAAAGCTGGGTTGAACACATTGTTTCCTAAACCACCAAAAGACATCTTGCCTAAACCTATTGCTACCACAGCTCCGATTATTACGATCCAAAATGGAAGGTTGCTAGGCAAGTTAAAGGCAAGTAAAAGACCTGTAAGTATGGCAGATCCATCGAATACCGAAGGCTCACGTCCTAGCATGTATTTCGAGATAACGAACTCTGTGATGCAACAGCTCAGAATTGCAATAGCTGTTACGATTACCGCTCCCAGCCCAAACTGGTAAAACGAGATAGCCAACGCAGGAATAAGAGCGATAATAACGCCATACATATTCTTGCTGATGCTATCGCCTCCGTGCAAATGCGGTGAAGGAGAAACGATTAGTTTATTTTCCATCTGACTTAATTATACTTACTACAGATTTATTGCTTGCGAGAGCGTTGGATGCCCATCACTGTTTTCTTTCCCATGCGAATGTGGTCTAAGAGGGGTCGATTGGCAGGACACGTGTAGCTACACGATCCACACTCAATACAATCGACTACGTGACCTTTCTCGGCCGATTCCCAGTTGGAATACAATGTATCTCTCATTAGGAACGCTGGATTAAGCCCCATAGGGCATACACTCACACACTTGGCACAGCGAATGCAATCGTGCATTGGCTTGCGCTTAGACTCAGACTCGTCGAGCAGTAATATACCCGAACTTCCTTTAGTAATCGGAGCTTCAGGGCTTACTAAAGCACGACCCATCATAGGGCCTCCACCGATAATCTTGCCTGTATTGGCAGGCAAGCCACCAGCTGCCTCGATCAACGCAGATACTGGAGTACCTACTCGCACCAAGAAGTTGCTTGGTTTACTTAGCTTCTTACCGGTGATAGTAACAATACGTTCGATGAGTGGCTTATTCTTTTGAACTGCTTCGTAAACAGCAAAAACGGTACCAACGTTTTGTACTACAGCACCTTCGGAGATAGGCAAGGCCCCACTCTTTACCTGTCTTCTAGAAACAGCATCGATCAATTGTTTTTCACCACCCTGTGGATACTGCACCTTAAGTGGCATAATCTCGATCTCGGGATATGCAGCTGCCAACTGGCTCATATGAGCGATGGCATCTTTTTTATTGTTCTCAATGCCAATAACTGCCTTCTTGACCTCGATGGCTTTCATCAAAATCTGAACTCCTACTAAGATCTCTTCGGCATGTTCTAGCATCAAACGGTGGTCGCTAGTCAAATAGGGCTCGCACTCCACTGCATTAATGATAAGGATATCTGCTTTGGTACCAGGAGGTGGCGAAAGTTTTACATGAGTAGGAAAGGTTGCACCACCTAACCCAACGATTCCGGCCTCAGCTACCTTAGCAATAATCTCTTTGGCACTTAGATTACACTCTTTTACGATCTCTGAGCTACGAATAATTGTAGATTCCCACTCATCGCCTTCAACGTCTATTACAATGCAAGGCTTCTTAAAACCACTCGAATCAAAGATGGAGTCGATTTTATTAACTATACCAGATACAGACGAATGGATGTTTGCAGAGACAAAACCTCCAGACTGAGCAATCAGAGTACCCACTTTCACAGCATCTCCTTTCTTTACAGTAGCAACGGCAGGAGCACCTATATGCTGACCGATAGGGATGAATACTTGCTTGGGGATGGGTAGCACCTCTACAGGCTTAGCTGCCGACAATTTATTTTCGGGTGGATGAATACCACCTATTCTAAAAGTCCTCAACATATTTATGATGCAGTCTAAAGGATTATTATTCTTGATTTGATTTTGGAGCCTCTTCCTTGTTTGATTCTGGCTCTTTTACTTCAGTTTTTGGTGCAGCCGTCTTAGCTACTGCGGCAGTATCTTCGGCTTTCTTGCGAGGAGGAAAATTTAGCTCGTGAATAGCCTTAGTTGGACATACCTCAACACACTTACGACACAAACGGCATTTGGTATAATCGATATACGCCAAGTTGTTTTCGACAGTGATCGCTTCGAAAGCACATTGTTTTTGGCACAGTGAGCAGCCTATACAAGCATTGCTACAAGCCTTACGGGCCATAGCTCCCTTGTCCTTGTTCATACAACTCACAAAGATGCGGCGACTCTTTGGCCCCTTCTTTCTAAGTTCGAAAAGAATTTTTGGACAAGCCTTCACACACGCTCCACAGGCGGTACAAAGCTCTTCGTCAACCTCAGGCAGACGAGTAACAGGATTGATGTGTAAAGCACCGAAGTTACATACGTTGACACAGTCGCCTAAGCCCAAACAACCGTAAGCACAATTGGTGTCTCCGCTATATAGCGAAGCAGCAACAGCACAACTGCTAGCTCCGTCATACACATTTGTACGCGGGCGAGCGTCGCAATCGCCATTACAGCGTAGTACAGCTACCATGGGGTCTTGAGCAGAAACTGCCATACCAAGAATTTCGGCCACTTGGCTCATCACATCGGCACCTCCCACAGGACAATATAGCCCATCGAGCGAGTCTGCTTTGACGCAGGCAGTTGCAAAACCGCCACAGCCAGGATAACCACAGCCCCCACAGTTTGCTTGAGGCAAGATCTCTGCAACCTTCCCGATACGGGGGTCTTCATGCACTTCGAATTTTTTGGCCGCAGTAAATAAGATAAAAGCACCTACGGCTCCTATCACAGCCAATACAATTACAGTAGTAAGAATCATACGTTATTCTTGAAGATTAGTTTTCCGAATAGTAAATACTAACTTGCGTCTAAGCTGCTTGTTGAATAGAGCCAAAGTACCGTAGTAGGCAAATAGTGATCCAAAAGCAAATAAGGCGCTCATACCTTCACTAAGCAGGAATATGCGAATAGAAATAGTGAGTACAATGATTAGAAGCAAGATGGGAAGGACAAACGACAAAAAGACAGCGAGTCTTCCCATAGACTGCTGTCCTTTGAGTTCAACCAAATCGCCTACGGCCAAATCGAAGGCTGGCCTATCAACAGTGATATATCTATCTTTACAATCCACCGAACTGCAGTAGCCAGCAGCATGACAGCCCGAGCAAGCACTTTTTTGCTGAATGCAAACAGTTACCTGCGCAGCTCCAATATTGCTTACTACGCCTTGGTGTACAATAATATCATCCATGCTTTTCGTAACTGATCTGGCAGGAGCAATAGCCAAATAGCAAATTGCGAAGCCATATCAGTTGCAAAAATACATATTTATTGCCAATAATACGGTCTAAAAGAAGAAAATTTGCGGAGCGGATAGCCGTTCTTAGGTATTATTTAGAACTTAGTCCATCATCAAAATAGGTGTACACATCGTACTAGGGAGAATCTTTGCAGACAGCTCTGAAATAGAGATACCCTCCCTTAGCTTTGGATTGGATTCAAAGCTAAGCTTAGCATCTGCTATACAATAATGCCCCGAATTGGCAGGTATCTGATTGTCTAAGAGATCGAAACGCATACTTAAAGATGGATTTGCCTGTGCGTAAATCTCAAGAGCTCGCTTGGCATTGACTAAACGCAGCATGGCATAGGGATTGGCATCGGTAGTGGGAGCTTGAAGGGAATTGATTTGAGTGCGTCCTTCTTTTTGTAAGATCATTTGTATTAATTGCTCTTGCATATCCTTCTCGCCAATAAGCACACGAATGGGGCAAACTTCATCGGAGGGCAAGAAATAGGCTTGAGCCCTTATAGCGTCTGCAGCATCCACCAGGGAATACACCTTCCCATTAGCCAAAGCCATATCCTGCAGAGCAAGCTGCCACTGATGCTTGCTGTGAAGCACAGGAAGCCAATCATTATTTTCCTGCACTTGCTCCCTATAGTATTCATATGATGGGTTCGTATCGATGAGTCTAAAATCAGAACCCAAGTTTGTGTTGTGTTTTACAAAGCAAGTAACTTGTCGAGTTGATGAAAGCACATAGGCGGCTTTTTGATGGTAGTAATCAAAGAGCCAAGGCTCGGCGGGGATCAAAAAAGAAAACTCAAAGCCCTGTTCATATAAATCACTTAGAGCCTGGCAAAGCATCTTACCCATAAGACCTTTCGACCTGTAAGCGGGGTCTGTACAAGCACCCGAGACATAGCCAGCCCTAGCCACACTTTGCCAGAATTGATAGTCATAAGGAATTACTTGCATCTGGGCAATAGCTCTTTGAGGCTGCTCGACATCGTAGTCGATATAGTTTAGAGCAGTAGGATAAACATGCTCAAAGTAAAAATCGACAAAGAGAGCTGAGTCATCAAAGCACAATTCCCACAGCCTGCGAGCTTCGGATTTGTTGTGTACCAAATTCATTCTACTCTTCTTTTTCCAATCGACGTAAGATCGCAGTTTCTTTACAGAGCAGGATCGAAGGGTGATAAGAAAGCTTCGCTTTTCGCAATCCATCCAAACCCAAATCCTCTTCCCTATTGATAAAAGCATAAGACTCGGGTACTCTTTTTGCAAACTCCCTATTGATAAGTGTAAAACTACCTTCATAGTTGATGTCTGCTTTCTCCACATGCACTCCAAAGGTGTCGACATTGATGGGCGATCCTAAAGCAAAAGCAACCACTTGCTCATCGACTAGTATCATACCTGTACTAAGGCCAAGAGCAACCCTATTCTTGATTGCCCGCTGTAACATCAGATTCTCTTGCTGACGGCTTTCATCGGCACCATTATCATCTAGCCAATTGCCAGCCAACGCCAAACATTGATCCACATAGTCGTCAGATATCTCTCGGTACTCCCAGTCGGGATATAACCTCTCGAACTTATTGATGTGGTTACGCTTGGGCTGATATTTTTTCCCCTTAAGTTCAGCTAGATCACTCCTATTATATATATAATCGCAATAGGCTGCATCATTGATAAAGTGATACTCAGAGGTACAGCGTGTTTCAATCAACTCTCGCAACTCCTTGGTAATCCCCATAAATGTAAGTGGGCTCTCCCCCATCACCGAGCGTTGCTTTAAGGCTCTTGCAGCTGATAGCATATTTTCGGGATTTGGCCCGACAGGAAACAGGAAAAAGTCGTGAGCTTTCTCCAAAGCCCTAAAGCGAATAACCAAAGAGTCCTTAACAACAGCCCAGGAGGTGTTGTAGACAAAACCCCAAGAGTAAAGGTTGGAAAAAGCCAAGTCGCATATCGGAACAGCTGCATGCTCAATATAAGGCAGGAGTGTATCTCTATCCTCGAGTTCTACAGGCTTAAACTGCATCTCTGCGACAGAATCATTCGTCATATCCATAAAAATTATAGATGTATAGGCATTCTGATTTGTAATGAAAAGTGTATTTCAAAAACCTGCTTGCATTTGCACCGAATAGCGAAAACACATGAAGGTCTTTAAAAATCTATAACCATCTGATCAAGCAAAAGGTTTGAACATTGGCACTTACGCAGTGCATAGTAAATGAATAGCTTCTCATAATATAGCAAGATAGAGAGATCAAACACACAAGGTTCCTACGTAAATTCAAAGACGCTATTTGTGAATAGTTCAGTGTCAGCCAACAGCCAAATCTACTGATATCACAAATAGCGTCTATAACTCTAAAAGCTGATTACAGCTTCAGGGTGTAGTTGTGGTTTCCTGCGTGAGGTCCCCTAATCGTTACTCTCGCACAAGCGAAATTTTCTCAACGTATTCTGTACCTTCTGCTTGGATGGAAATGATATATACCCCAGTTGAAGCACGATACTGAAGCGAATTCTTAGCTTTTGCTAGAAGGCGGCCCCTGATATCGTAAATACTCAAATCACCATTTGCATTGGCATATATACAATCACCGTAAACTGTGAGCGTGTATGGCTTTATTACTACGCTCTCCTCCATGGAGGTTAATACGGCTATATGTGCTTCAACGATTTCAGACTGTCCGTTAGGATACGCTACTTGAACACCATACTTGTGTGAACCTGCTTCGACATCTTGGTCTATATAGCTGGCAGCTGTAAGACCATCTTTGAGAATAACATCATCACGAAATATCGTATAGGTGTAATCAGCGTCATTTTGCTCAGACTCATTTGTGATCTTTACATTATCTAACTTGAGCCAAAACTGATTCGAAGAATTGAAATGACGGAAAGCAATATGCTTAGTTCCAGAAGGAAGTATCACTTTCCTTTCATACCAGTTTCCTGGGCCTAACTTGCCATTAGCAGCCATTTCTTTTT
This sequence comes from uncultured Porphyromonas sp., assembly GCA_964535945.1. GTDB lineage: Bacteria > Bacteroidota > Bacteroidia > Bacteroidales > Porphyromonadaceae > Porphyromonas. The sequence continues at coordinate 61,367 of CAZHWP010000004.1, read as the reverse complement.
TGGCTACCATGGTTTCTTCGAAAAGAACTGTTTGTAAGTTGTTAAGTGTAGGGCTATCCATCGAGGCTACAACCGAATAATGTTCATTTGGGTCTTCATTACTTGCCACACTAACCCAATATATTAATACTCCCCCCTGAGGCAAATCAAGCTCAGGTGTAACGAGGTAATTGTCTGGAGTTAGTGGCCCAACAAAGTTGGCGTACGAAGCAGATCGAGCACAATACGTATTCACACCATCTATGCCTGGGTATCCTAGCTCTTGATTGATTACCCAATCGTGACCATCACCATCGGCATCGATCAGGGTCCATCCCATTGGAATTCCATTCTGAAAATCCTCGTCGATGAGAGTCGCTTTCGTACGTGTTGGTGCATCCCATGAGATACTTACATCCTGCGTATTCGGTAAGTTTTGACTTAAAACAAGGTTAGTAACAGGTGCGAAAACTTGGTTGCTCTCTACTGCAAGCTCAATGCAAACATTTGGTGAAAGTGCATCTACATATTGAACCTGAACACAATACTCATGGAGACCATCCTCTACATTAGCATCTTCATAATTCGTCGAAGTAAGGCTGGAAGCAATGGACACTCCATCTCTTAAAACGTTGTACGTAAACTCTTGTCGTAGTGTAAATTCTTGGCTGTTTATTGTTTGATTTTTCTTTCCAGCTTTAAGCTCATCAACCTGCACTAGGCTCTTAATAGCAGGAGCATCCCAACTAAGTTTCACTACAGCATCATCGCTAACTGACCCTTGTAAATTGCTTACAGGAGCAAGATCTTGAGACAGATCAACATGGGTATCGATACAAACTTGATCCGACTCCCCAGATTCGTAAACAGCCTTCACACAATACACGTAGTCACCCTCGGTAACAGCCGTTTGTGTATAGGTGGTTTCTGTAATACCCGTTGCTATCTCCTCTCCATCTCTATAAATCGTATAGCTGCAATCTTGATTACCTAAATCATCTGTGATACGTACATCGTCGATCAGCAACCAAAATACGTTCACAGAATTAAAATGCCTGAAGGCTACATAGTTAGTACCTGCGGGCAGTTCGACTACCCTATTGCGCCAAGTACCTTGAACCTTCGCTTCTCCCTTGGAAACTAATGATTTATCAGAGTAGGAACCTGACTTTGCCGCAACCGTCTCTTCGAATAGCAACTCCGTAAAGTCTGCGACCTCATTACCTGAAGTAGAGGCATAAACGGCGTAATGATCTTCGGGCCACGAAGCATCTTGTGCACAAACCCAAAAACTCAATCTACCTCCTTCTGTAAGATTAAGTTTGGGGGTAACAAGATAATTATTGGGAGTCAAAGGCTCCTCATCCCAAGAAGCAGATCGAACACAAAAACTTCCAGGTCCATCAACCCCCATATATCCCAAATCTGGTCCCACCAACCAGTTGTTACCATCACCATCGGCATCGATCGTAGTCCAATCACTAGGCATCGAGTTTTCAAAGTTTTCATCTACTACAACTGCACGTTTTGACTCTGGAGCTAGCCAATTTAAAGTTACATCTCCTGCTGCATTAGTAGTACTTTCAAGACTAACCACAGGCGCAAATGAAGATTCGACAGTAAGCTCAATAAAATCGCCTAAATCTGGATTCTCGGGATTCATTCTTGCCTTGAAAGTATAAATCTTTCCGGCCTCAAAAACGAAATCGTCTCCTCGGCCAAATTCACTCGAAGCAATATAAATCATTGAACCTGGATTGGGGTTCGTAATGCAATAGTCGTAAGTACCAGCAGGTATTGGCACAAGTTCTGATTTACCATTTACAATCCAATTGTAGGGAGAACATGAAATATCAGCATTTTCGGGAACTGAGTGCGAAAACGGACTTGGATTCAAGTAAAACACATTACAATTATAGGTAAGCGGACCAATTGCAGGGATCAACGAACCGTATAGCGAAGCCGACTTGTCTAATAATATCTGATAGCCAGTACCATCTAGCCATACATCGTGAGCCTGCAAACGAACATAAGCAGTTTGTGAAGGCTCTTGTACATTGACAAGTTTTCCAACCTTTGGAGATACCTGGCCGTCTTCGTACAATACTTCAACTTCATATAGGTACGATCCGGGGCTATCTAATGTTTCCACAAAATTAAGATTGTCTGTATTCTTAATCAGCTCCTCATCTCTGTATACGTTATAGGTAAAAGAAGGTGTTACAGCATTTGGATCTTCTCCTACTACAGACACGTTGTCCAATACAACACAAAATTCATTTCATGACTTGTAATGACGGAATGCGATATATACTTCTTTACCTTCGTAAGCCTTTAAGTCGATTTCTCTATCGAACCACACCTCATTACTTAGGTCTTTATCTTTTGAACCCACATTTGAGCGTATGGGCGAGCTAAGGTTCTCTTCTATTAGTGTAGTATTAAAAGACTCAATGTCGTTTTGTGTCTCAGATAGCATTACAGCATAGGTGTCGTTTAACCAAATTGCATTGCGTCCACCCACGTTGTAGCGTAAGACACCATTGATGGGCACTTTTATTTTTTTGCTCACTAGCCAATTATCAGGCTTTGTGCTTACACCAGCATATCAAGACCAAGAACTCATGCACTTGCCACTTGGAGCAATATCTGAAGCTGTCACATCCAGAAACTCCCAAAACTTCCCATCATTATCGACATCTAAGTTGCTCCAACCTTCAGGCAATTGATTTTGATCGAAATTTTCGTCCAAAACGACATCGCTTGTAAAGTTTGGAGCATCCCAACTTAAAGAAACCTTTAAGCCAGTAATAGTAGCCTTTAGACTGCTAATAGGTTTGGGATCAACCACTCTAGGAGAGCCCTCATTCGATTTTGCTGCAAGCATCCAGATAGACAACAAGAGCAAAGAATAGAAAATACTTTTTCTCATGATTTTATTGATTAAAGATGAATAAAGTTTGTTTCTCATAACTAGCACACGAAAAAGCGTCGAAAGGATATATCAACGTAAGCAAAATCGGAGCTTCGATTTCAAATCTAGTAAAATAAAGCACACTATCGTACTATATGGTTGAGAAATAATACGCAAACGTGATAAATCGCCCTTTTTTTCACAAATTCTACCAAAAATATCAAAAAATAAACCATACTTATTAGCAAAAAAGAGTCGTGTTACAGTAGCTTAGAAAAGCATTTTGGAACAGACTCGTACCATCTGAGATGAAACGGAGATGAAACGGAGTTGAAAAATAGCTTCAAAATGCAATTTCCTTGCCTTATTTGCGTACAAAGTAGCTCTTGGGACAAAACAATGGATTCTTGCAACAAGCTGATAATCAATTGGATGCAAAAAAGTGCTCAAAAAATGGCTGGAAAATCATGGCTACACTCCACTAAAAACACCTTTTGATATTTTCAAAAGACCTTGTGTTTTCAGAAAAAGACCTTGTGTTTTCAGAAAAAGACCTTGTGTTTTCAGAAAAAGACCTTATGTTTTCAGAAAAAGACCTTATGATTTCGATATTTTGCTCAAAAGGAGTGAATCCCTTCCTCCTAGCTCCGAAAGCTGCGTATTTTTGAACGCCACGATTTGGTACGGAAATACACCAAAAAAAAACTTTCCGACCACAGGCTACAATGCTGCGACAAATAGGATTTAAGTTTGCATCTTGTGAACTTTTGTAGCTAAAATTTGAAATCCAGATACATCTAAGGGTACAAGTCACTTTTATTTATCAATCCAGCTTATCTTAGACAGATAAGCATAGCAGCCTAGCCGAGTTCATTCTTGATCGAATTGTAAACTCGGCCATAATGCTAAGAGGCAGATCTTACTAGCAGCGCCCCCTATTTTGAGCAAAAGATGAATTGCATCAAAAGTTACTTTAGATGTTTTCAAATGTGAGTAACACTACATAACTAAGTCTGGAGCTACAGCCTCTATGCAGTTTGTTTTTTTTACCTTTGTATCAACTAAGTTTCACTAAACTGCGCAAAGACTATGCAAGAAGAATTTCCACAATACGACGAATCGCAAGCAATTGCATTTATTCGCAATCAAATCCCTCAAGAACTGAAGGACAAACTCAGCGACGATGAGATCATTTACATTGTAGATCTCATCTATGACTACTACGAGAGTAGAGGATTTCTTGATGTAGATCAAGACGAAGAGGTCGAAATCGACGAGATGGAATTGCTCGAATATGTGGTAAAGAATGCCAAGAAAGACAAAGTGGGTGAGTACACTACAGACGAGATACGCTTTGTGGTGCAAGGCGAGCTGGATTATTGCGAGAGCATTGGTATTTTCGGCGAGTAAGAAGATATAATAGGTAAGAGATGGCAAAAAACAAACTGGCGAAGTTTGCCGAAATGGAGACTTTACCAAACGTCTTCCAGTACCCATTTGCTAAGCTAAAAGAGGAGGAAGGCTTTCCTCTCCGTGGTAAGTGGCGCCAAGAGTTTTTTGGCAACGATGCTCCTATCGTTTTGGAACTAGGCTGTGGCAAAGGGGAATATACAGTAGGATTGGGCAAGCTATACCCCGAAAAGAATTTTATTGGTATCGACATCAAAGGGGCTCGCATGTGGTCTGGAGCAAAAAGCTCGCACTCTGAGGGGATGAAAAACGTTGCATTCTTGCGTACAGACATCGAGCTATTAGCTCATTTCTTTGCTAGCGACGAAGTAAGTGAGATATGGATTACCTTCCCCGACCCCCAGATGAAAAAAGTAAATAAGCGACTTACAGGCACACGCTTCATGCGACTATACAGGCAAGTATTAGAGCCCAACGGCTTGCTTCATCTAAAAACAGACAGCCCATTTCTGTATACCTATACGAAGGCTATGGCAGAACTAAATACAATAGAAATGCTAACATGTACAGACGATCTCTATGCAAGTGCTGCAGACGATAAAGTATTGAGCATAAAAACCTACTACGAACAACAATGGCTCGAAAGAGGTCTTAGCATTAAGTACATAGCTATGAAGCCTGCGCAAGTAATACAGCAAGATTACATAGAACCCGACATCGAAATTGAATTAGACAGCTACAGGAGTTTCAATCGCTCGAAGCGATCGGCAGCAAGTAGTGGCAAATAAACACAGAGACATTTATTGCGATGAGTATTTATCCCAACTTAATACTAGAAGCACTAAGTAAGGTGCGATACCCAGGCACGGGTAAAGACCTAGTAAGTGCCCAAATGGTGGCAGATGATATCCGCATCGACGGAAACAAAGTGAGTTTCTCGCTGATTTTCGACAAAGCAAACGACCCATTTGCTAAGTCTGTAGTCAAAGCAGCCGAGACAGCAATACTTACATATATAGGAGAAGATGTAGAAATAAAAGGGAACATAAGCATTCAGAGCTTAAAGCCCGAGCCCGTAGCTACACCTAAGCTATTGCCAGATGTAAAGAACATCGTAGCTGTATTCTCGGGCAAAGGCGGCGTGGGTAAAAGTACTGTTACAGCAAACCTTGCTATTGCCCTATCCAAGAAAGGTTACAGAGTGGGGCTACTCGATGCAGATATCTTTGGACCCTCTATCCCCAAAATGTTTAACTGCGAAGATGCTCGCCCAATCCTCGAAGTGATAGACAATCGGGAGTTGATAATACCTGCAGAAGCCTATGGTGTGAAACTACTATCAATAGGTTTCTTCGTAAACCCCGATGATGCCGTACTTTGGCGTGGCACTATGGCCAGCAATGCTCTTACACAGCTTATTAGAGATGCGCATTGGGGCGAGCTAGATTATTTCCTGCTCGATATGCCTCCTGGAACGAGCGACATCCATCTAAGCCTGGTGCAAAGCTTAGGCATAACAGGTGCACTAGTAGTTACTACACCACAAGAAGTTGCCCTTGCCGATGCAATCAAAGGGATTAATATGTTTAAGACCGACAAGATAGCTGTGCCAGTTATTGGTTTGGTGGAAAACATGGCATGGTTTACACCAGCCGAACTTCCACAAAATCGTTATTTCATATTTGGCAAAGAAGGAGGCAAAAAGCTTGCAGAGAGCATGAATATTCCTCTTTTAGCACAGATACCTCTCGTGCAAAGTATCTGCGAAAGCGGAGATAAAGGCGAACCTATTGCACTCAACGAAGATAGCATTACAGGAATGGCATTTGCCGACTTAGCAAAAAACGTAGAGAAACAAATTGAGCTACGTAACGAACAGCTGCCCCCAACGGAAAAAGTAGAGATGCACCGCTAGGGTAGACTTATTGTTTGAGACCATTCACAACGGCCTCGAAAAAGAAAAGAACGGAACAAAAAACAGCAGATCGGTCTGTCGCTACGGTTGCTATCAAAGCGCTATAGAGGAAAGTCCGGGCAGCAAAGAGCAGGCTCCTTCCTAACGGGAAGCTACTCGCAAGAGTAGAGAAGTGTAGAAGAAAAGTACCGCCTCACGCTTGCTTCGGCAAGTCGTGAGGTAAGGGTGAGAAGGTGGTGTAAGAGACCACCAGATGTGGTGGCGACGCTGCATGCTGTGCACCTGAGCTGCTGTAAGATCATGTATACCGGCTATATGTAGGGTTGCTCGCCCGATGCCGGGGGGTAGATCGCTAGAGCTTGGTGGCAACTCCAAGCCGAGATAAATGACAGACAGGCTCTGACGTTACGTGTAACAAGAGTCTACAGAACCCGGCTTACAGATCTGCTGTTTTTTTCATCTTGATCCCCTTGAAGATGGGCTCAAGATATTAGACATACTATCAATGACTATGAGGCAGAAGGAAAGTGACAAGAAGAGACGAGGAATCGGTAATTGGTGGCGTAAGGTGTCGATTTATTCACAGCTCGCTGTACGTTTCGTTTCACATGACATGTGGCGCTTGGAAGACGAAGAAATGAGTCCTCTGAGGCGAATCCTAGTATCGAGCATTAAGTCTGTGTATATAGCCATCAGAAACTATGTCGAAGATGGCACAGCAAGTAAAGCATCTGCACTAACCTACCAATCGGTTCTATCCATCGTACCTCTACTAGCTGTACTGGTAGGAATAGCGAAAGGCTTTGGGCTACAAGAAGTGGTGCGTAAGTGGCTTATGGACTCACTGCCCGGACACCAAAACGAACTCAACCAAGCATTTGGATTCGTAGAGAATTACCTATCGCAAGTGCAAGGAGGCATTTTCATTGGTTTTGGTTTGCTCATTTTGCTATACACTGTCATTATGCTCATCTCGTCGATCGAAGATACATTCAATGACATTTGGAAGGCTACCAAGATTCGCGGTTGGATACGCAGAATAATGGACTACATGGGTATGTTCATACTACTACCTGTGCTGATCACGGTTTCTAGTGGTGCAACTATTATTATGGCAGCTGTAAAGGATTCTTCATTGGAGCAATTTGTGTTTTTAGGGCCGTTGCTCGAAAATATACTCAAACTCCTACCCTACGTCATCATCATTTTTATATTTACTGGGCTATATATGGCCCTTCCTAATACACGAGTAAGGTTCATCCCAGCCTTTATTGCAGGAGCTATTGCAGGTATCGCTTTCCAAATTTTTCAGGCTTTATACATTAGTGGTATGCTATGGATATCCAAGTACAATGCCATCTATGGTAGCTTTGCAGCAGTACCATTGTTGCTTCTATGGCTGCAACTCTCGTGGGTGATATGTCTCTTCGGTGCCCAACTAAGCTATACGATACAAAACGTTAAGAAGTTTGCATTCGAAAAAGATAGTAGTAACGTTAGTCGTCGCTACTCCGACTTCCTCACCATCCTGATTGCTTCTCTTATTGTGAAACGATTTACTTCAAACAATAAGACTCCGCACACAGCAGACACCCTTTCCGAAGAGTGCAAAGCTCCAATCAGGCTAACATCAGAGATCCTCAAACGCCTTCTTGCATTGCGTATTATCATAGAGGTAAACTACGACAATAACCTTGCTACAGAACATTTCAATCCAGCAGTCGATCCCGATAAACTTAGCGTTGGCTACCTGATGGAACGGATGGACCGCTACGGAAGCGAATCCTTTAAAGTGGACCGCGAAAAACGCTATCAATCTCAGTGGCGAGCCTTGCTCGAAACTCGCAAAGGATTTGAAATTCCCCCTAGCGATACGCTATTGAAAGATCTATAAGGGCGAGTCCATAGGTGGTGTCAGTGAGGCAATAACACAATTAAATCAACATGAAAACGACAAATGAGAGCGACAATCAATCTCATATATGGTATAGTCGAAAAGCAATTCGCTCGTTAATCTTCGGCTCAGACACTGTTGCTAGTAGAGCCTTCGACGTTGGATTACTTATTGCCATTGTAGCAAGTGTCTCGATCGTTGCATGGTCTTCGCTGCCCAGTTCTAATCAAACACTTAGTAAGACACTATACTACCTCGAGTGGTTTTTCACCATTCTATTTACTATCGAATACGCCCTGCGCATCTATTGTCTAAAACGTCCCATGCGCTATATTTTTTCTATCTGGGGTATCATCGACCTCATTGCCATACTACCAACCTATCTTTATTATTGGTTTGCGGGCTTCCATGTGCTTATCGTATTCCGCCTCATGCGAATGCTTAGAGTATTCAAGATACTTCACCTCACCCATTACGTGCAGGAAGGCAATCAATTACTCATCGCCATCAAGAGCAGCCTACCCAAGATCCTTGTATTCATGCTCTTCATCGTCATTCTAGTTACTATACTCGGATCCATTATGTATGCCATCGAGTCCGATGTTAACCCCGCATTTAGTAGCATTCCCAGAGCTATTTACTGGGCAGTCATCACCCTCACTACCGTAGGTTATGGAGATATTACTCCAAGTACAGGATTAGGCCAAGCTTTAAGTACAATTATTATGCTACTCGGTTACGCAATCATTGCAGTCCCAACAGGAATCATCTCTACAGAGATGGTTGCCAAGAAACAGGAAAGAGAGAGGCGCCAACGCAGTGAACAAACCGATCTTGAAGGAAAGCCTCGAACCAGCTTCGATACAAAACAAGAGAGAGCACACACACAGAGCTATTGCGCATCTTGTGGCAAACGATACTACAAGCAGTCCGACCGATTTTGCTCCCGTTGTGGTACAGCCCTACTTCTTCGTAAGAAGCGTAAAGTCATGAAAGGAACAGAATCTTTTGAATAGAGACCATTACAATAATATTGCAGCTTTCTACTTTTTTATCAAAGTCAACGCCCTGTCATTTGGAGCAGCCCCATCTTCCTCTCCTTTCTGTGACTTAAACTAATCAAGCACTCTGAAATAGTTCTTTACAGAGGCCTTTGAATGTGGTCACATTGAAATGCCTAACTATCTATCAAAAAAGAGGCTGAACACAGTTAAACTGCATTCAACCTCTTTACAATTATGCTATAAGGATAATAAGCTAAAAAAGCTCTTATCCGAGTAACACGATATCAGTTCCTTCTGGAATCGAGTCGCCAGCAGCAACCTTAATCGCCACTACAGTGCCATCAATATCTGCATTGATATTATTTTCCATCTTCATAGCTTCGAGTACGGCAAGCTTATCACCTTTCTTCACTACATCACCAACCTTAACAGCTATGCTAAGGATAACGCCTGGTAGCGGAGATTTCACACCATGTGATGGACCAGCCGGAGCGGCTGCAGGTGCCGGAGCGGCTGCGGGTGCAGGAGTTGGTGCTGCTGGTGCTGGAGTGGCTGCGGCTACTGGTGCTGGAGCGGCTGCAGGTGCAGGTGCAGGTGCAGGTGCAGGTGTGGCTGCAGGTACAGAACCACTTAGCACTTCAACTTTGTATTCCTTACCGTTTACTTGCAAAACGGCCTTATCGCCCTCAATCTTGTCTATTACAACGGAATATTCTCTTCCGTTGATTTTATATTTATGTTCTTTCATTGTTGCTGATTATTTGAAACTATTGTTGAAAACGCTTAGCGTGGCAATTCACGCATTGTAAGCTGCTTCGAAGTCCAAGCCGAAGTCTTGCGAGGCTTCATGGTGAGCTTAAACGACTCTCTGTCGTGATTGACACTATAACCCTCGCTTTGTAGCGCCATTGCTATAGCTGCCATGATCTCATCTTGATAGCCAGCACTTCGTGTTGTTCCTTCGATGCCGTACTCTTCGCAGAGAAGTTGCTCTTGTAGCTTTAGCTCTTTCTTGGCAAGCTTCAATTCAAACTTCTTCATCTCGGCCTCGAGCTGCAACTTCTTCAGTTCAGCTTTTATCTCCCACTTTTTTATTTCAGCTTTGAGAGTTAATACTTCTAAGCTGTCTTCATATTTTTCTGTCATGATCATCCTTTTGATTAAATTCCTAAGTAAAGCGATTCGTTCTCACCTACATTATAGTGGCAAGTTGTCGTGCTTCTTAGCGGGGATGGTCTGCTTCTTGCTGCGTAACTGCTCCAAAGCACGAATAATACGGAAACGTGTGTTTCGAGGTTCGATTACATCGTCCATATAGCCATACGAAGCGGCGTTGTATGGATTGGCAAAAGCCTTGCGATATTCATCTTCTTTTTCGAGAGCAGCCTTCACTGGGTCTTCAGATGCAGCAACTTCTTTAGCGAAGATCACTTCAACGGCACCACTTGGTCCCATTACAGCAATCTCGGCAGATGGCCAAGCATAGTTTAGGTCACTACGTAGGTGCTTAGAGCTCATCACAATGTATGCTCCACCATATGCTTTACGAAGCGTAACAGTTACCTTAGGTACAGTAGCTTCACCAAATGCGTAAAGGAGCTTCGCACCGTGAGTGATTACTCCATTATACTCTTGGCCAGTACCTGGCAAGAAGCCGGGAACGTCTACCAAAGTAACGAGTGGAATATTGAAAGCATCGCAGAAGCGCACAAAGCGAGCAGCTTTACGTGATGCATTGATATCGAGACAACCAGCCATTACCATTGGTTGGTTGGCAACAAGACCTACACTCTGACCATTGAAACGAGCAAAACCAACTATGATGTTACGTGCATAGTCGCGATGTACTTCGAGGAATTCACCGTGGTCGACAATAGCACCGATCACTTCGTACATGTCGTAAGGACGGTTAGCCTCGTCTGGAATAATCGTATTCAGTTTATCTTCTAGTCTGTCAATTGGGTCAGTACATTCTACCACTGGAGCCTCTTCGAGGTTGTTTTGAGGCATAAAGCTGATGAGGTGACGGATCAGTTGGATACCATTCTCTTCACCATCGACAGCAAAGTGTGCTACACCACTCTTAGAAGCGTGTACATCGGCACCACCCAGCTGTTCTTGAGTTACATCTTCACCTGTTACAGTCTTTACCACCTTTGGACCTGTTAGGAACATGTAGCTAGTGCCACGTGACATGATTGTAAAGTCTGTAAGAGCAGGAGAATATACCGAGCCACCAGCGCAAGGACCAAAGATAGCAGAGATCTGTGGCACTACACCAGAAGCTAAAATATTTTGTTCGAAAATTTCGCCATAGCCCTTCAGTGCATTTACACCTTCTTGAATACGTGCACCACCCGAGTCGTTAAGACCGATTACTGGAGCACCCATACGCATAGCCAGATCCATTACCTTACAGATCTTAGAAGCAAGCATTTCAGACAAGGCACCACCAAATACGGTAAAGTCTTGGGCAAATACGTACACCAAACGACCATCGATTGTACCGCTACCTACTACAACGCCATCGCCTAAAAACTTAGTCTTATCGATGCCGAAGTTTGTGCTACGGTGCACGACAAACATATCAAGCTCTTCGAAGCTGCCTTCGTCGAGCAACATAGCGATACGCTCACGTGCTGTAAATTTGCCTTTCTTATGTTGGCTATCAATGCGCTTTTGGCCACCTCCAATGCGGGCTTCTTCTCGCAGTTGGATGAGTTCTTGTATTTTTTCTAGTTGAATACTCATGTTCTTTTGTGATTCTTTTGAATGGGTTAAAGGCTACTCTTCAGAGTTGCCTTAATATTACTTCTTATGGTCGCAAAATTCAGTTAGCACGCCACGAGTGCTTTTGGGGTGCATAAAGCCAATATTCAAGCCTTCTGCGCCTTTGCGAGCTTTTTTATCGATCAGTTGGATGCCTTTCTCTTCAGCTTTGGCCAGTGCTTCGTCTGTATTTTCTACGCAGAATGCGATATGATGTATGCCTTCTCCACGTTTTTCAAGAAACTTGGCGATGGGGCTTTCTTCAGAAGTAGGTTCCAAGAGTTCGATCTTAACCTCTCCAATCTTAAAGAAAGCTGTACGCACCTTTTGGTCCGCAACTTCTTCGATGTTATAACACTTCAGTCCCAATACTCCTTCGTAGTATGGGAGTGACTCTTCGATACTTTTCACTGCAATACCGAGATGTTCGATGTGTGAAAGATTCATACTTGTATTCGTATTTATTATTATTGATTAATGTTGTCTGAGGGATGGTTTACAAACCAATGACAAAAGTACGAAATAAATATCGATAAGCACCATAATATCAAGTCCTGAAATAGCCAAATCTCTGAGTTACTGAGATAATTGCTACAAGTAAGTGATAGATAGCTTAGAAAGGATAGCCCACAGCCAAGTGCCAAGCAAATTTATCCCGGAAGTTCGGACTAGCTATCACCCATCGTTTAGAGCTAGGCTCTTGCGGATCGTAAGCTTTCATTCCCGTATCGAAACGCACGAGGAAGTAGTCGAAGTCTAACCTCAAGCCCAATCCATACGAGAGGGCTATTTCTTTGTAAAACTCATTGATTCTGAAACGGCCTCCTTCCTGATTGGGGTAATCTCTAATAGTCCACACGTTACCTGCATCGACATATGCAGCTAGATGTAACTTCCAAAATAGTCTACTACGGTACTCAATACTCGCATCGAAGCGAATATCTCCCATTTGATCGAAGAAGGTAGTTTCTGGCTTGATTGGCATACTTCCAGGGCCTAGCCTTCTAACCCCCCACCCTCTTACGCTGTTGGCACCGCCCGAGAAATAGCGCAACTCAAAGGGGATCTCTTTGGCATTGCCATAGGGAACAGCAGCTCCCAAAGCTATATGCCAAGCGAAGCTGTTGTATTTATCGATAATCAATGAGTGAGCTAGATCGAAGTCGGCCTTTACAAACTGCGAATAATTAAGCCCAAACATCTTATATGCACCATGTTCGTCTTTTTCGGCTTGGCTAAGCTTCGAAATTAACCCCAAAAGATTGCCAGATGTTTGGACCCCCATCCGGATTGACAGACGGTTTTTATGCTTCTCCTCAAGTTTCGATGAATTATAATGAAAAAAGTAGCCCGAGCCTAAGATAAACTGCTCGGTATAGTTATATAGCGCAGCACTGATGGGCAGGCTCTGATGAAAGGCTGGGTCTATGAATGGTAAATGCAGATAATCCACATCAAGAGGTCTGAGGGTATGCCGAAAGCGGCTGTTTGAACGTCTCACCCAGTTGTAATTGATCTGCGCTGATAGTAAGCGGCGATTAAATTCAGGACGAGTCTGAAAGTCGTAACTCAACTTCAATTCGGTAGAAGAGCGCAGCTGCTTACGAACCGTATGCGGGATCAATGGAAAAAGCAACTGGGGAAACTGTAACGAAGCTTCAGCTCCATAGCCCAAGTAACTTTGTCCCTGATTGCCAATAGCTTCGTAGGCGCCCTTTAGCTTGATATTAAAGAGTTCAGACCCGCCAAAAATATTGCGATGGGTAAAGCCCAATGCAATGCTGGTACCCAAATCCCCACCCGAGTTTGTCCCCATCAATTCTGCACCAACCGACATCGTTTTGCTAGGGGCACTCAAAACATAACAATCTAAGTTTCTTATCGAATCGGAATTTAAAGAGGGAGCTTCTTTGTATCGGATGTTCACATTACTTAGAGCAGGCAGGGCAATAAGCCTCGAATAAGTTTCTTCGCTCAACTCCTCACTATAGAAATCTCCCACAGCGAAGGATGTAGCATTGGCTAGAGTACTGTATCTAAGCGACTTTGCATCGCTCATCTTAAAAAACTTATAGCCTTGATACTCCCCTTCCTCCAAGGGCACAGCCGTACTTAAGTCTGTATTGTAGGCCAATTGGCTCTCATAACCCGTGTAAAAATGAATCTTATTGATTCTATAAGGACGTTTATCTTTGGCTTCAACCACACGTTTTAGCGCTGCATTTGTCTTTTGTGCGCCAAGGGTATCTACCTCATAGTAAATATCCTCTGGTGTAAAGGACCAATACCCATTGTTGCGGAAGTAACGTGTCAACTCTTTTCGTTCAGCATCAATTGCGTTGGCAGACAGTGCTGCTCCTACACGTAAAGCTTGCTGAGCATTAAATACTCGATATAGGGCTTCAAGTTGAGGATTATGGAAACGATCCTCAATAGTATCAATCCGATAAAGTTTGCCAGGGAAGAGGTGAAAACTTAGTTTGAGTTTCTTGCGGCGTGTCGTATCGACATCGAAATGGCTCTTAGCATCGAGGTACCCTTCGGCTGCCAATGCATTTGCTAACTGAATTGCCGATCGTTCACCTAAGTCTTGTTCGTAAATAACTGGAGCCTCACCCATTTTACGCAGCTGCCTACTCCACCAGCCATGTTTATTGGGATTTGCCGAACTATAAAGTCTAAGTTGCCATTTGAAGAGCCCAAAGAGTCGGTAATTAGGACGTTGAAGCAGGTAGTCAGCTAAATTGTCTTGCAGTTTTACAGAATCAGTTTCGTTGATTATACGCACTTTATCGAGCAAATAACTCCCCTCTGGCACATAACGAGTCGTGCTACATTGCGTCAGCGAGCACAGTGGCAGCAATAGGCAGAGCCATCTAAGCAAGCGTATCTTCACTGCTGCATGCAAGACCCATTTCTGCCTATTTCGTTCGCTGCTATTCATATTAATAAGGAAGGAAAGAAAGAAAGGATCAGTCGTTATTTTCTTGCCACAGCAGCCACGATTGCACAGCTTGCGCTACAAGCATTTCCATGCCGTTCATCACCTTGGCTCCACGCCTTTTCGCTTCGCTCAAAAAACGGGTCTCTTGGGGTCGATAAATAAGGTCATAACAGAAGTGCTCACTACCTACCCCTTCATAAGGGATTGATAGCAAATCGTTCTCATTAGGAGCCATTCCCACTGGGGTTGCATTGATAAGAAACTTCGAGCTAGCGATCAGCTCGGGACTAAGGTCTTCGTACGAGAGAATATCGCTGGACT
Source organism: uncultured Porphyromonas sp. (assembly GCA_964535945.1). GTDB lineage: Bacteria > Bacteroidota > Bacteroidia > Bacteroidales > Porphyromonadaceae > Porphyromonas. Next base: position 46,217 of record CAZHWP010000004.1, on the reverse strand, counting down.
GAGGCTTCCTACTTACTAGCTGGTAGTCCAGCCCATTCTTTTCCAACACAAATGCGACGGACTTGGCTGCACCTCCTGTACCAAAGATAATCGCCTGGGGTAGTGAAGAGACATCAAAACAATCGTCCAAGCTTCTCATAAAGCCATAACAATCAGTATTATAGGCTTTAAGTTTTGGCTTGGCACCTTCATTACGAATGATTTTAATGACGTTGGCTGCCCCCAGCTCTTTCACCAACTCTTCGCACTCATCTACATATTTCAAGACATCTTCCTTGTAGGGTGAGGTTACATTTAGTCCAGCTAAATCGGGTTCCGATTCTATGAGCGAAATTAAATCCTCTAGACCACTAAGTTCAAAGAGCTTGTACTCTGCATCTATGCAACTCTGCTCAAAGAAACCATTAAAGATATGCGCCGACAACGAATGCCCAAGCGGTTTCCCTATCAATCCGTATAGTTTCATTTAATACCCATATAAATAGATGCAACTCCAAAGCTTAAACTACGATAGTAAGCCTCCTCAAAGCCAGCATTGAGCATCAAATCGCATAACTCCCTTCGCTGCGGCATTAACCTGATGGACTCAGGTAAGTAACGATAGGCATCGGCATCCTTACTTAGGAAACGTCCCATAAG